>DASQWB010000016.1:0-6602 GCA_035640455.1 Gaiellaceae bacterium
TTCTCCGGAGGTCCGGCTTCGTATCGTCTCCGATTTCCTCGCCGGCCTGACCGAGGCTCGGGTTATCGAGTTGCACAGACTGGTAACAGGCGCGCAACAGGGCGATATTCTGCGCATCGCGATGTAGGGCGACCGGCTCGAGCGCGAACACGGGGGAGTGCGGCCAGGCGTGCCAGACGAACTGCGGGACGACATGCACTTCCGCCAACAGCTGCATCAGCTGCTCGTAGTAGGGCTCGTGCTTCTCCGCACCGCCGAGCGCGACCAGGCGGTCAAGAGTCCGGTAGCTGAAACCGGCTATCGCCTGCTCGACCTCGAAGCAGGCGTCGATGATCGCCTCGGCAAACGGCTCCGGCTGCCCACGGAGCTTGCGCTCGAAGTGATGGCTGAACCAGTGCCATTGCTTGAACAGCCCGGCGAAGACGCGCTGCTAGAGATCGTCGCGAGTAACCCCCTTCTTACCATGGAGTTCTCGCGGCAACCGGTCGCAACCCACGGCAACGGTTTTCGCTTGTCTGGGCCTTTTTAGAGGCCATGCCGTTTGCCAGCGATTGCCACGGGTTGCGACCGCTGCGCTCCATAAAAGCTCCACGTTTAGTTGCCTATGCTGGCTACGGCACCCGCAACTGGACATTGAGCGTCGGCTGGAGCGTTCGCTAAGGCGACGCTGGCGCCCGAAAGAACGCGCGCTGGAGTGACAGGATGGCGACGACTGCCGTGACGATGCGAAGAAGGTTGAGCGCGAGCTAGGCAGAGGCGCCGCCGACCTCGCCGCAAGGCTCCTTAAACGCTCGATCCGGGGTCGGCCAGTTCGCTCCGGTGCGGCTCGGCGAGAGGACGCTCGCACACAAGAGTGATCCGTCACCAGGGTCTCACTCCTTCGCCACCGAGCCGCTGCGCCCAGCGCTACCGGCTGGCGTGACGATGTCTTAGCCTCACGCTGTGCTCATCTGCGCGAGCTGCGGGCGGGTCAATCCGCCGGGCGCAGGCTTCTGCAACAGCTGCGGGGCGGCGCTCGCATCCCCGGCGGCATCGCGCGAGGTTCGAAAGACGGTCACCGTGCTGTTCTGCGACCTGACCGGCTCGACGGCGCTCGGGGAGCAGACCGACCCTGAAGCCCTGCGCGCGCTGCTCGCGCGCTACTTCGAGCGGATGAAGGCGATCGTCGAGGCGCACGGCGGCACAGTCGAGAAGTTCATCGGCGATGCGGTGATGGCGGTGTTCGGCGTCCCGGCGGCGCACGAGGACGATGCGCTGCGCGCCTGCCGGGCGGCGGTCGAGATGCGCGAGTCCTTTCCGGAGCTGGGGATCGACGGGCGGATCGGGGTGAACACCGGCGAAGTCGTGACGGGTACGGAGGAGCGGCTGGCGACCGGCGACGCCGTCAACGTCGCTGCTCGCCTCGAGCAGGCTGCGCAATCCGGGGAGGTGCTGATCGGCGAGCCGACCCACGCGCTCGTCAGAGGCGCCGTCGAGGTCGAGTCGGTGGATCCTCTCGAGCTCAAAGGGAAGGCGAAGCCCGTGCCGGCACTGCGCCTCCTCTTGGTGCTCGAGCCGTCGGAGCGCAGCCACGCGTCGCGGTTCGTCGGGCGCGGGCCTGAGCTAGCCGCGATCGCCGCAGCCTGGGAGCGAGCGCACGCCCAGTCACGCTGCGAACTGTTCACGGTGGTGGGCGACGCCGGGGTGGGCAAGTCGCGGCTAGTGGCGGAGGCGCTGACGACATTCGAGGCCCGCGTGGTCCGCGGCCGCTGCCTGCCCTATGGCAAGGGCATTACCTATTGGCCGGTCGTGGAGGTGGTGAAGCAGATCGTGGCCTTTCCGTCGGATCCGGCGGCGGCGGCCGCGATCCGGTCGCTGCTAGGCGAGTCGGATGTCTCGACGAGCGGTGACGAGATCGCCTGGGCATTCAGGAAGTTGCTCGAGGAGCAGGCGCCGCTCGTCGTCGTCTTCGACGACATCCAGTGGGGCGAGGAGACGTTTCTGGGGCTGGTCGAGTCGACGGTGCTGCTCTCCACGGCGGTGCCGCTCCTGCTCCTGTGCATGGCTCGGCCGGAGCTGGTGGAGCAGCGCCCGACCTGGCCGGTGACGCTGCGCCTGGAGCCGCTGCCTCCGGAGCACGCGGACGCGCTGATCGGCGACGCTGTCTCGGGTGAGCTGCGCGAGCGGATCGCCCACGCTGCGGGCGGCAACCCGCTGTTCATCTCGGAGATGCTGGCGATGGCAACGGGGAACGGCGAGGTCGAGGTGCCGCCGACGCTGAAGGCGCTGCTCGCGGCGCGGCTCGACCAGCTCGACGAGCCTGAGCGCAGGGTGCTCGAGCGCGGCGCGGTCGAAGGCGAGATCTTCCACCGCGGCGCCGTTCAGGCGCTCGGACCCGAGGAGATCCAGGTCACGACACGCCTCGCCGGGCTGGTGCGCCGCGAGCTCATCCGGCCCGACCGCGCCCAGCTCCCGGGAGACGACGGCTACCGCTTCCGTCACCTGCTGATCCGCGACGCCGCCTACGACGCCCTCCCGAAGGCGGTTCGCGCCGACCTGCACGCCCGCTTCGCCGCCTGGCTCGACGAGCGCGGGCACGCCCTCGTCGAACGGGACGAGATCGTCGGGTACCACCTCGAGCAGGCCGGCCGGTACCGGGCGGAACTCGGACAGCCAGACCGCGCCTTAGCCGACCGCGCCGCCGCCCGACTCGCGGCCGCTGGCAACCGCGCGATCGACCGCCGGGATTACGGGGCTGCGGCCGCGCTGCTCGGTCGCGCAGCCGAGCTTGTCCGACCCCACCGGACCGACGTCGCGCTCGAGCTCGAGTTTGCGGGGGTATGCGGGGAACTCGATAACCGTGCCGAAGTCGAGACGGCGGAGGCCCTCAGCGAACGCGCCGAGGCCGCCGGTGACCATTCCGGGGCGATGCTCGCGCGTGCCATGGCACTCGTGGCGCGCACCTCCGCCGGCGAGCTCGACGCCACGCACGAGGTGATCGCGATCTGCCGTGCTGCGCTTCCGCTCGAGGAGGAACGGGACGATCCACGCCGGCTTGCGCTGCTCTGGGAGTTGGTCGCCACCGCCGCGGAGTTCCAGCATCAGCACGATGACGCCGTCGCAGCGTTGCTCGAAGCGCTTCGCTACCAGCGCCTCGCCGGCTACTCACGGTCGGATATGTATCTGGAGTGGTTGCTGCTCGCCGGCCCGCGGTCGGCCGATGACGCGATGCGGACGATGGACGAGCTCGCCGATTGGCGGCCCGCGGGTTCCCAGGACGGCGCGCGGGCAGTGCTCCTCGCGATGCTCGGCCGCTTCGACGAGGCGTGGCCGCTCGCCGAGGCGCGGTCGAGCCACCTGCACGAGGTGATCGGCGACATCTCCCGCGACGCGTACGAGGACCTCGCGCTGATCGCGACGATCGAAGGCGATCGGGAGCGTGCATGCCGATACGTCGCCGAAGCGATCAAGCGGATCGCCCAGTTCGCCATCCCGGCGGCGACGGCCAAGTCTCGTCTCGCACGCGATCTCTGCTACCTCGGTCGCTTCGACGAGGCCGAGCGGCTCCTCGAAGAGGCACGGGCCGTCCTGCCACCCGGGTCCGCTGTTCGCGTGATGGCGGCTGCCGCCGAGGCGCTCCTGCTTGCCCACCGAGGCGAGCTCCAGCACGCGGAGGCGCTCGCGCGCACAGCAGTGGCGACTGCGGAGAACAAGACGGACAACGTCTGGTGGCAGGCGTTGACGCACGAAGACCTCGCCACCGTGCTCGAGCGCGCAGGACGGATCGACGAAGCGCGTGAAGCGCTCGAGCGATCCCTCGCACTCTGGGAGCGGAAGGGCTGCCTGCCCTGCGCGAGCCGCGTCCGTGCGGAGATCGCCTCGCTCGGCCGGGCGCATTGAAAAGCCGTCTTCTGAATCTGAAAGCTCCATAAACGGCTCCATACCCACCGCGTACTGGAGCTCTTGCAAGTTCCTTCGACAGAATAAGCCGCGATTTGCGCGACTTTTGCAGAGCCCTCTGACGGACTCGAACCGTCGACCCCTCCTTACCATGGAGGAGCTTGAGCTGGTCGTGCCGCGAGAGCTGCTGGTACGCGTCACCGGCCGGGTTCGAGGAGAAGCCCGAACGCGCTAGTGGCCATGCGGTCGCGGATGTCGGCTGTGTGGGCGGCGTGGTTGAAGAGGTGGGTGTAGGTGTCGAGGGTGATGCTGGGGCGGGCGTGGCCGAGGATGCGGCTGACCTGGGCGACGTCGAGTTTGAGCTCGATGATGAGGTGGCTGGCGAAGGTGTGGCGGAGGTCGTGGACGCGCAGGCGGGGCTGGTCGGCTGGGTTGAGGCCGGCGTTGTTGGCGGCGCGTCCGAGGCCGCGCCGTTCGACGTTGCGGGGAGCAAGTGCCGTTCCGCGCGCGCTTGCGAACACGTAGTCGTTGTCGCGGGAGTGGGGCGAGGCGAGCTTGTGCCGCTTCAGCAGGGCGGCGAGCTGGGGGAGGAGCGGGATGTCGCGCGTCGCGGCCCCGGTTTTGAGCCGAACGCGTCGAGCCGGCTGGTCTGCTCGCGCGCGCGAGAGCTGGTAGCGGACGTGGATGAGGCCGCTTTCGAGGTCGATGTCAGCCCAGATGAGACCGAGCAGTTCGGAGAGGCGCAGGCCGGTGTAGAGCGCGGTGGCGAGGAACGCGTGGTAGCGGGGCAGCGCCGCGTCGAGCAGGCGGCTGATCTGTACGTGGTCGAGCACGCGTTGCTCGCGGCGGTAGATGCGGGGTCGTTCGTGCTGTTCCAGGCGGCGGAGGGGGTTGTCGGTGATATGGCCCCGGCGGAGGGCGTGTTGGAGGATGCGCCCGAGCGGGACGAGGGCGCCGTTGATCGTCTTCGCGGCCAGCCCTTGGGCGCGCAGGCGGGCGATTAGCTGGGCGATGTCATCGGTTGTGATCTCGGGCAGCCGCTTGCGGCCGAAGGCGGGGAGGAGGTGCTTGTCGAGGTGGTAGCGGTAGTTCTCGAGCGTGCGTTCGCCGCGTTCGCCGGCGGCGACGAGCGCCTCGAAGCCTTGGAGCCAGTTCTCGGCGAGCTGGGCGAAGGTAAGCCGGCTCGAGGGGGGCAGCTGGCCGGTGTGGGCTTTGCTGGCGAGGAGGTCGCGCTGCCGGCGTGCCTCGGCGAGCTTGATGCCGACGGTCTTGTAGCGGGGTTTGCCGTCGACGAGCAGGTAGACGCCGTAGGTGCCGTTCTGCTGCCGGTAGAGGCCTCGCTCGACGCGTTTTCGCTTCATTCAGGTGTGACCGCCTGGTAGTGGCCTTGCCCATCGCTGGGGCTGGTCTGCGTGTCCATCAGTAGCTCGCGTTCGGCGGCCATGCCAGTCGCTGCACGGGCTGCGCGAATTCCGCAAGCCAGCGATCGAGTTCCTGTCGGTGGAAGAGGAGGCGGCCGTCCTGCTTGTAGTGCGGGATGGCGCTTTGGGCAGTGAGCTTGTACAGGCGTTGCTTGGGCCAGTCGAGGTAGGCGGCTGCCTTGTCGATCCCCATCCAGGGCGAGGGCCCCTCGACGTTCGGGCGCTCGTCCTGCTGGAGCTCGGCGAGGCGGCGGGCGACCAGGTCGGCCAGCTGCTCGAGCGCGGCGGCGAGCGTCGTGCGGAGCGGCTCGGTCATGGTTAGAGTTGGTTGCCCCAGGCGGTCCAGCCGGGCCGGCGGGTGCGGGCGTAGAGCTCGAGCTTGCTCGCCTGCGGGTAGGCCCGCTCGAGCAGCTCGTAGACGAGCTCGGGTTTCTCCGAGTGGGCGCCGCGGCGGGCGCTGATGATCGAGGCGGGTAGGTCTTCCGGGTGGGGCGGGGGATAGTCGCCTTTGCGGCCGACGAGCAGGAGCTCGTGTTGGTTTCTCGTCCAGACGCCGAGTCCGATCGAGCCTTTGTTCCAGACGAGGTTGGTCTTGTAGGTGAAGCCCCACGCCTGCATCACCTCGAGTGCGTGGGGGAGGAGGCAGTTGACGGCCCAGAGGAAGAGCAGCGCCTGCTCGGCGGCGGGGACGGCGAGCTGCTTAATCTCCTCGAGCGGGAGGGTGGGGTAGTGGTTCTCGGGTGCGTACGGGCCGTCGGGGTTGCCAAGCTGCCAGGGCGGGTCGGCGTATACGAGCTCGAACGAGCCGTCGGGGAGAGGCGGGGCGGCCGGTAGCTGCTGGTCGCGGTCGTTGCGCTGTACGCGCCGGGCGGCCTGGTGGGCGGCGAGGTCGCCGCGCTTGACCTGCTCGAACAGGGCGGGGTCGCGGTCGCGCACGCTGGCCGCGTCCTGCAGCGTGCGCGCGGAGACGCCGGCCCAGGTGGCGAGCCGGTCGCGGGTCTTGCCCCGAGGTGGCAAAGTTGCCCCCTCGGCGCCGCTGCTGCGCAAGTTGGCCCGCTGCCGCTCCCGCGCCTGGGCGCGCAGCTCGTCGACGGGGAGCAGGTCGAGCGCGACCGCCGCCCGCTGGCTTTGCGATAGGTGGCGGCGCAGCAGCGCCGCGCGCAGCATGTAGCCGAGCTCGTCGTCGGGGGCGAGCACGCGCACCGGCAGCCGCTCCAGGCCCAGCTCGCAGGCGGCGCGCAGCCGCTGCAGCCCGTCCAGGACCACCCCGGCCATGGTGATCTCGAGCGGGACCAGCAGCCC
>DASQWB010000017.1:0-91315 GCA_035640455.1 Gaiellaceae bacterium
CCTCACCGACCCGAAGCTCAAGGGCAAGGTGACGCTTCTCACCGAGTTCGGCGACACGATCGGGCTCGTCATGCTCGCGAACGGCGACGATCCCTCGAACGTGACGAAGGCCGGCTTCGACAAGGCTGTCTCGACGATCAAGAAGGCGGTCGACTCGGGCCAGATCCGCCAGTTCACCGGCAACGACTACGCGCCGCTCCTCGCCAAGGGCGACGTCTGGGCGTGCTTCGCGTGGTCCGGCGATCTCGTACAGCTCCAGGCCGACCATCCCGGCCTCAAGTGGGTGCAGCCGAAGTCGGGCTCGATGATCTGGACCGACAACATGCTCATCCCGAAGGGCGGCAACGTCTACACGGCCTCGACCTACATGAACTTCTACTACACGCCGAAGATCGCGGCCGAGGTCGAGAACTACGTGAACTACATCTGCCCGGTCGCCGGCGCCGACAAGGTGCTCCGCAAGACCGACCCGTCGGTGGCGAACAACCACCTCATCTTCCCGACGAGGAAGATGCTCGACAACGCCCACCAGATCGACTCGGACGCCGTGAACAACAAGAAGTACAAGCAGCAATTTCAGGCGCTGATCGGCGCTTAAGCTTGGCCTTTCTCCACCGCCACAAGTGGGTCACGCCGTATCTCCTGCTCCTGCCGGGGATGGCGTGGCTCGCCGTGTTCTTCCTCGTCCCGATGGTCTACCTCGGGAAGACGTCGCTCGAGCAAGGGCTCTTCCCGATCTTCACCTTCAAGTGGGCGTGGGGGAACCTCCACGACGCGCTCTCGCTGTACCACACGCAGTTCGTGCGCTCGTTCGAGTACGCAGGCCTCGCGACGGCGATCGCGCTCGTCGCGAGCTACCCGCTGGCGTACTGGATCGCCTTCCGGGGCGGGCGCTGGAAGAACCTCTTCCTGCTGCTCGTCATCGCGCCCTTCTTCGTCACCTACCTGATCCGGACCCTCGCGTGGGAGACGATCCTCGCCGACGACGGCGTCGTCGCGAACACGCTGCGGCACCTGCACCTGCTCGGCGCGAGCGGGCGGCTTTTGGCGACGTCGGTCGCCGTCGTGGCCGGGATCACCTACAACTTCCTGCCCTTCATGGTGCTGCCGCTCTACGTCTCGCTCGAGCAGATCGACGGGCGGCTGATCGAGGCGGCGCAGGACCTCTACGCCTCGCGCTGGAAGGCGTTCGTGCGGGTGACGCTGCCGCTCTCGCTGCCGGGCGTCTTCGCCGGGACGCTGCTGACGTTCATCCCCGCGGCGGGCGACTTCATCAACGCCCAGCTCCTCGGGACGCCGAAGCAGTACATGATCGGCAACGTCATCCAGTCGCAGTTCCTGGCGATCCGCGACTACCCGACCGCGGCCGCGCTCTCGTTCGTCCTGATGGCGATGATCCTCGTCGCGATCCTCGCGTACGCACGAATCCTCGGCACGGAGAAGCTGACCGGATGACCGCCGCCGCCGAGACCCTTCCGCGCCGCCGCTCGATCAGCCTCGGCTGGGTCCGCAACTACGTCCTGACGGTCTACGCGGCGCTCGCGCTCGTCTACCTGTTCCTGCCGATCGCCGTCGTGATCCTGTTCTCGTTCAACAACCCCGCCGGCCGGTTCAACTACACGTGGCAGGGCTTCACGCTGAAGAACTGGACGCACCCGCTGAACTACCCGGGGCTCTCGAGCGCGCTCAAGATCAGCATCGAGATAGCGATCGTGTCGAGCATCGTCGCCACGATCCTCGGGACGCTGATCGCGCTCGCACTCGTCCGCTACCGGTTCTGGGGCCGCGGCCTGACGAACCTGCTCATCTTCATGCCGATGACGACGCCGGAGGTCGTGATGGGGGCGTCGCTCCTCGCCCTTTTCGTCGGCCGCAATGTGGCGCTCGGCTTCGTGACGATCTTCATCGCGCACGTGATGTTCAACATCTCGTACGTCGTCGTGACCGTGAAGGCGCGCCTGGTGGGCTTCGACCGGCACCTCGAGGAGGCGGCGATGGACCTCGGCGCGAACGAGTGGACGACCTTTCAGAAGGTGACGCTGCCGCTGATCGCGCCGGGGATCATGGCGGCGGGGCTGCTCGCGTTCGCGCTCTCGGTCGACGACTTCGTGATCACCTACTTCAACGCGGGCTCGACGACGACGTTCCCCTTGTTCGTCTGGGGCGCGGCGCGCGTCGCGCTGCCGCCGCAGATCAACGTCATCGGGACGGCGATCTTCGTCGTCGCCGTCGGCGGCATGCTCGCGAACATCGTCTTCCAGAACACGCGGGCTCGGAGGGCGGGGTTAGCGAAGGAGTAGTCCCGCGGCTGCCGCCGTGGTGGCTCGACGAGGCGGGCGAGGTCGAGGAGGCGCCGCCGCTCGAGGGCGACGCCGAGGCGGACGTCGCCGTCGTGGGCGGGGGGTACACCGGGCTGTGGGCCGCTTTGGCCGTGCTCGAGCGCGAGCCGTCGGCGCGTGTCGTCGTGCTCGAGGCCGAGACCTGCGGCGCCGGGCCGAGCGGACGCAACGGCGGCTTCTGCCACGGCTACTGGTCGCACCTCGCCTCGCTGCGGGAGGTCGTCGGCGATGCTGGCGCACTCGAGGTGGCGCGGGCGGCGGAGCGCATCATCCCCGCCGTCCGGGCGCTCGAGGACGACGTCTGGCTGCGGGAGGGCGGCTACCTGAAGGTGTCCGCGGCGCCGGCGCAGGACGCGGCGATCGACCGTGCGGTCGAGGCCGCGCGCGCAGTCGGCGCCGACGAAGAGGTCGTGCCGCTCTCGCGGGACGAGGTGGCCGCGCGGATCCGGTCGCCGGTCTTCCGCAAGGGCGTCTTCTTCCGCGACGGCGCGACCGTGCAGCCCGCGCGGCTCGTGCGCGCGCTCCGCGCCGAGGTGCTGAGGTCGGCGGCGCTGCACGAGCGGACGCCGGTGACGGCCGTCGAGCCGGGGGTGCTGACGACGCCGCGGGGGCGCGTCCGCGCGCCTGAGATCGTCGTCGCGACGAACGCCTGGATGACCGGCTGGCGGCCGCTGCGCGGCCGCGTCACCAACTTCGGCTCCTATGTCGTCCTCACCGAGCCCGTGCCGGAGGTCCTCGAGCGGATCGGCTGGACGGGCGGCGAGGCGGTCGCCGACGGCCGCATGTTCCTGCACTACTTCCGGACGACGAACGACGGCCGCGTCCTGATGGGGAGCGGCTCGGGGCCCATCGGCTTCGGCGGCCGCGTCGACGAGCGCTTCTCCCGCGACCGCCCGACGGCGATGCGGGCCGAGGCGGGCTTGCGGCGGCTCCTGCCGGACCTCGCCGCGGCGCGCGTGGAGCGGGCGTGGGGCGGGCCGATCGACGTGTCCGCCGACCACCTGCCCTTCTTCGGCACCGTCCCCGGCCAGCGTGTCCACTACGGCGCCGGCTACTCGGGCCACGGCGTCGGGCCGAGCTGGCTCGGTGGCCAGATCCTCGCCTCGCTCGCGACGGGCCGCGACGACGAGTGGACGTCGCAGCCGCTTGCGACGCGGCGTGTTCCGCACCTTCCGCCGGAGCCGCTGACGCGGATCGGCGGCGGCCTCGTCCGCGCGGCGATCATGGCCTGCGAGGCGGCAGAGGAGGAAGACCGTCGGCCGCCGCTCGCCGCCCGCGCGGCCGCGACGCTCCCGCGCCTCCTGGGCATGCAGATCGGCACGCGCTAGCATCGAGCCGATGGTCGTGGCGATGATCGTCATCTGCTGCGCCCCGTGGCTCGTCTCGATCGGATGGATCGTCCACCGGCACGGCCTCCGCGTCCTCTTTCCGCAGAACGACGTGCCAGTGTCGTTCGCCGACTTGCAGCGCCGCTCGACGGTGTCCTGACGGTCACGTTCTTTCCCCGGCGGTGACTGTCACGTGACAGTCACCGGTGGCCGGAAGAGCCACGCCCGCCCGTGACACCGCTACACCGGCGGTACGCTGGCGACGGATGCACGTCACGATCTGCGATGTCGGCCCGCGTGACGGGCTCCAGAACGAGGCTGAGACGCTCGAGCCTCGGCTCCGCGCGGAGCTTGTCAACCGCCTCGCGGCGGCCGGCCTGCGGCGGATCGAGGCGGCGAGCTTCGTCCGCCCCGACCGCGTGCCGCAGATGGCCGGGGCCGAAGAGGTCGTGGCCGCGATCGACAGGGCCGAAAGCGTCGAGTACTCGGGCCTCGTCCTCAACGAACAGGGCTACGAGCGCCTCCTCGACACGGCGCTCGACCGCGTGAACTGCACTCTCGCCGCGACGGAGACCTTCAACCGCCGCAACGGCAACGCCTCCCTCGAGGATGCGCTCGCGCGCGTGCTCGCGATCCTCGCGCGGTCGGAGCGGCCGACGACGGTGACGATCTCGGTCTCGTTCGGCTGCCCCTTCGAGGGCCGGGTTGATCCCGGCGGCGTGGCCGAGCTGGCCGAGCGGCTCGGCACCGAGGCCGATGAGGTCGTCCTCGCCGACACGATCGGCGTCGCGACGCCGCGGCAGGTCCGCGACCTCCTCGAGCGCGTGCGGCCCGTCGGCGTCCACCTGCACAACACCCGCAACACAGGGTTCGCCAACGCCTACACGGCGCTCGAGGCGGGCGTGCGGCTGTTCGACGCCTCCGTCGGCGGGCTCGGCGGCTGCCCCTTCGCGCCCCGCGCCACCGGCAACGTCGCGACCGAGGATCTCGTCTACCTGCTCGAGGGCGACGGGGTCGAGACGGGGATCGACCTCGACGAGCTGATCCGCGTCTCCGAGTGGCTGGAGGGCCTGCTCGGCCGCCAGCTTCCGGGCCAGGTCTACCGCGCCGGCGGCTTCCCGAGCCGGACGACCCCCGCGGCTGAGAGCTCGGCGACCTCCGCCTCCGCGTAGCCGGCCTCCGCCAGCACCTCGGCGCTGTGCTCACCGAGCGCGGGCGCGCCGAAGCGATGCGGCACGCGCTCGCCCTCGAACCAGAGCGGTGGCGCGACCGTCGTGTACGAGCCGAGGTCCTGGAGGAGGCGGAGAGCTTCCGTCTGCTCGTGCCGAGCGACCTCGCCAACGTCCTGGACGGGCGTCGCCGGCACGCCCGCGCGGGAGAGCCGGTCGAACCAGGTCGCCCGCGGCTCGGCGGCGAAGCGGGCTGCCAGGAGCGGCACCAAGGCCTCGCGATGCTCGACCCGCGCCGGGTTCGTCGCGAAGCGCTCGTCGGCGTGAAGCTCCGGCAGGTCGAGCGCCTCGCAGAGCGCCGCGAAGAGCCGGTCGTTCGGGGCCGCCACCATCAGTTCGCCGTCGGCCGCCGCGAAGGCCTGGTAGGGGACGATCGCCGGATAGGCGGTGCCGTGCCGGCCGGGAACGACGCCCGTCGCGAGATAGCCGGTGACGTGGTACGGGAGGAGGCCGACCGCCGCCTCGAAGAGCGACACCTCGACGATGCGCCCGCGGCCGGTCGCGTCGCGCTCGCGGAGCGCGGCGAGGATCCCGAGCGCGGCCCACAGCCCCGTCCCTTGGTCGACGAGCGACGCGCCGGAGCGGACGCCGGGGCGGTCGGGCTCGCCGGTCACGCTGACGATTCCCGCGAACGCCTGCATCAACGGGTCGTAGCCGGGCAGCTCACGCAGCGGCCCGCGGCTCCCGAACGCGCCGATCGAGCAATAGACGAGCTGCTCGTTGCGCGCCCGCAGCGCCTCCGGCCCGAGTCCGCGCCGCTCCGCGAGCCCCGGCCGCAGCGACTGGACGAAGACGTCGGCGCGGTCGGCGAGCCGCAGCAGCGCCTCGAGCGCACGCGGGTCGGACAGGTCGAGCGCGAGCGACCGCTTGCCCGCGTTCGCGCACAGGAACATGACGCCCTCGCCGTTCCACGCCGGCACCCAGGCGCGGGTCTCGTCACCGCCGTCCGCGCGCTCGACCTTCACGACATCGGCGCCGAACGCGCTCAGGATCTCCGTGCAGTAGGGCCCGGCCAGCGATGAGGTGATGTCGAGGACGCGGATCCCCTCGAGCGGCCGAAAGCTCATCGGGCGATGGTACGGCGGTCGCGGAGACTCGGCGCTGTGAGAAGCTAGAGGCCCCGTGAGCCGCGGAAGCGCGCCCGAATCGCTCTGCGCAGACGTCCTCGACGGGCTCGAGCGCGTCGGGATGCCCGCCTACCTCGTCGACCGCCACGGCCGGATCCGCTGGCTCAACGCAGCCTTCCTCTCGCTCCTCGGCGACGCCCGCGGCCGGCTGCTCTCGTCGCTCGCCGCGCCCGACCACGTCCAGCGGTCGCGCGAGCAGCTCGCGCGGAAGCTCGTCGGCGGCCGGAGCCGCACGGACTTCGAGATCGACGTCATCGACCGCCATGGCGGCCGGACCCCGATCTCCGTCAGCTCCGTCCCAGTCCGCCACGGCCGCGACGTCGTCGGCGTCTTCGGCGTCGCCACCCCGTGCCAGCGGCCGGGCGCTCCGGCTCGCCTCGCCGAGCTGGAGCGCGAGCCGAGCCTGACGCCACGGCAGCACGAGGTGCTCACGCTACTCGCCGACGGAACCTCGACCGAGGAGATCGCCGCGGCGCTCGGGCTCTCCGACGAGACGGTGCGGAACCACATCCGCCAGCTCCTGCGGCGGCTCGGCGTCCACTCCCGGCTCGCGGCGGTCGCCTACGCACGGCGGCACGGTCTCCTCTGACGATGTAACCCGCGCGGGTCACGCCGCGCCGCGCCTGCAGGTTCAGAGTTCAGGTGGCTGCGCGCGGTTCGGCCTCCGCGGCACCCGACAGCCGCTCGACCGCGGCCGGCGCTCCCACCGGCACCGCTAAGAGGGCCGCAGCTCTCAGCGGTCGCAGCCTTTTTGCGTCCGTGTCGGCCGGAGGCGAGACCTACACTTCGTCATTCACACGAGCCTCGTCAGCTTCGGCCTCGCCGACAAGACCGTCCGCACGCTCGCGGTCTATCTCACGCTCGTCGTCCTGATCCACCTCGCCGGCAAGCGCGAGCTCGCGCAGCTGAACTCCTTCGACCTCGTCGTCCTCCTGCTCCTCTCGAACGTCGTCCAGAACGCGATCATCGGGAACGACAACTCGCTGCTCGGCGGGCTCTTCGGCGCCCTGGTGCTCGTCGCCGGCAACTACTTCCTCGTCCGCTTCGCATTCTTCCACCCGCGGTTCGGGCGGACGCTCCAGGGCCGCTCGACGACCCTCGTCGAGGACGGTCGCGTCGACCACCGAGCGCTGCGCCGCGAGCTGATCTCGCGCCCGCAGCTCGCCGCCGCGCTGCGGCGAGAGGGCCTCGACGGGATCGACGAGGCCGAGCAGGTCGTGCTCGACCCCGAGGGCACCTTCACGCCGACGAAGAAGTCGGCGCCGACGCTCGAGGACGTCCTCGCGCGCCTGGACCGGATCGAGCGCAGGCTCGGCTGAGGCGCCGACTCGGCGGCGCCGACCATCAGGACGCGCGGGCTCTGCCCGTGCGTCCGTCTGCAACGACCGGTCCAGCCAATCGGAGTCATCTCGAACCGGCTCAGAGCCCGTGCGCGGGTACGGTGCCCGTATGAACCGCCTCGCCGCCGAGACGAGCCCGTACCTCCTCCAGCACGCCGATAACCCGGTCGAGTGGTACCCATGGGGCGAGGAGGCGCTCGAGCGGGCGCGGGCCGAGGACAAGCCGATCCTGCTCTCGATCGGCTACGCGGCCTGCCACTGGTGCCACGTGATGGAGCACGAGTCGTTCGAGGACGCGGCGACCGCCGAGCTCATGAACGAGCGCTTCGTGAGCGTCAAGGTCGACCGCGAGGAGCGTCCCGACCTCGACGCGATCTACATGGACGCCGTCGTCGCGCTCACTGGACACGGCGGCTGGCCGATGACCGTCTTCCTCACCCCGGAGGGCGAGCCGTTCTTCGGCGGCACCTACTACCCGTCCGAGCCGCGCCACGGCCTGCCGAGCTTCAGACAGGTGCTGAGCGCCGTCGCGGAGGCCTACCGCGAACGCCGCGGCGACGTGGCGCGGCAGGCCTCGGCGCTCGTGGAGGCGATCCAGGCTTCGACTCGGACCGGGCCGTCGACCGAGCCGCTCACCTCGGCGCTGCTCGGCGACGCCGTCCGTGGCCTCCGCGCGCAGTTCGACCCGGAGTGGGGCGGGTTCGGGCGCGCGCCGAAGTTTCCGCCCGCCTCGGTCCTCGAGTTCCTCTTGCGCCGCGGCGAGCTGGACATGGTGCGGAAGACCCTCGACGGCATGGCCGCAGGGGGCATGTACGACATCGTCGGCGGCGGGTTCCACCGCTATTCCGTCGACGCGCGGTGGCTCGTCCCGCACTTCGAGAAGATGCTCTACGACAACGCGCTGCTGGCGCCCGCTTACCTCCACGCGTGGGTGGTGACGAGCGAGGAGCGGTACCGGCGCGTCGCCGAGCAGACGCTCGAGTACGTCCTCCGCGAGCTGCGGCTGCCCGAGGGGCAGCTAGCCTCGGCGCAGGACGCGGATACGGAAGGCGTCGAGGGCCTGACGTTCACGTGGGCGCCGGTTGAGGGCGCGCCGGAAGAGCTCCTGCAACCGTTCGAGCACGGCCGGTTCGTGCTCCGCGGCGAGCTCGACGACGAGACACGCGCGCGGCTCTTCGAGCTGCGCGAGCAGCGGCCGAAGCCGCTCCGCGACGACAAGGCAATCGCGTCCTGGAACGGCATGGCCGTGGCGGCGTTGGCCGAGGCCGGGAGGAGGCTCGAGCGCGCGGACTTCCTCGGCGCCGCGGTCGAGGCGGCGGAATTCCTCCTCGGCTCGCTCTCGCGCGACGACGGCCGCCTCTTCCGCACGCACCGCGAGGGCCGGTCGAAGGGGACGGGCTACCTCGAGGACTACGCCCACGTCGCGAATGGGCTCTACGAGCTGCACGTGGCGCTCGGCGACCTGCGCTGGCTCGCCGAGGCGCGGCGGCTCGCGCTCCTTGCGGTCGAGCTCTTCGGCGACGACGAGCGCGGCGGCTTCTTCCTCTCGCCGGCGGACGGCGAGCGCCTTGTAGCCCGCACGAAGGACCTCGACGATAACCCGTTCCCGTCGGGAAACTCGATGCTCGCGTACGTGCTGCTCCGGCTCGCGCGGATCTACGGCGACGACGAGCTCGAGCGCCGCGCAGTCGGGGTATTGCGCCTCGTCCACGACGCGCTTCCGCGCGCGCCGAGCGCCTTCGGCCACATGCTCTGCGCCCTCGACTTCCACCTCTCGCCGCCGCGCGAGCTCGCGATCGTCGGCCCTCCCGAGAGCGAGGTGGGGCGGGCGGCGCTCGCCGGCTTCGACCCGAACGCCGTCGTCGCCTTCGGCCCCGCCGAGGACGTACCGCTGCTCGAGGGGAAGACGCTCGTCGACGGGCAGCCGGCGGTCTACGTTTGCGAGCGCTTCGCCTGCCGCGCGCCGGTTATCGACCCGGCGGCCTTCGCTGCATAGACTTGCGTCGTGGAGGAGCGGCTCGCGCGGACGGCTCGCAACGAGAGCCTCTTCCGGGAGGTCAACGACCGGATCGAGGAGCTCTCGAAGAACGTGGAGGCGCAGGGGATCGCGCCCGAGGGCGGCCTGATCGAGTTCCACTGTGAGTGCGGGCGAGAGGACTGCACAGAGCGCATGCGGATGACAGTCGCCGAGTACGAGCGCGTTCGCTCCGACAACGACCGCTTCGCGGTCGTCCCCGGGCACGAGACGCCGAAGATGGAGGCCGTCGTCGAGGCGGGGGACCGCTTCGTCGTCGTCGACAAGCTCCCCGAGGCCGAGCCGCTCGTCGGCGCCGACGGGAAGCCGCGCAGCGGCTCGTAGCCGGATTCGGCAATTCGTCACTGAGATGTGAGCCTCTTGCGACGGAGGCTCCGCGTCGCGCCACGAAGATTCAGCCAGGTGACTCAGATCAGAACGGAAGACGCCCTCCGCCTCGTCGCCGCGCAGGTCGTCGGCATCGAAGACCGAATCGAGCGGGTCTACTTGTGGCAGTTCGAGCGGCTGATGGCCGCGGTCAAGGGAGCATTCGTGGTCTCGGCTTCGATCCTTGCGACGCTAGCCACCGCGTTCTTCGAGGAGAACGTGGGATCCGAGTGGTGGCTGGTCATCGTCCTTGTCGTAACCCTCGTGGCTGCGGCTGCGATCGGAATCTTGAGCTACGCGCGGCTCGCGCGGATCTCCCGCGAGTACATCGGTAATCTGGCGGTGCTCGGCTCGATGAGGCAAAGGACGCAGACTCGCCCTTGACCGGTTTCGCCGTTCTCACGGTTCTGTTGGCCTTCCTGACGGCGGCGATCGGTGTCGCGGTGCTCATCGAAGAGTTGCCTGATTTCCGCCGTCGTCGGAGGCGGGCAAAGAGGATCCGCGACGGACTCGAGCGCCGCCCTGCGCCACCGCCACCCGGGGCTTCGAACGACGAAGTGCTGGCGTATATGTCCGAGCTTTTCGGAGACCGCACGGGGAGCGAGATCATGGATGACGAGGAGCTCCGGGCGGAGCTCTTCAGGCTCGCGAGGGAAGGGCGCGCCGCCGCCGACGCTGCGGGCGTGACGGCCGCCGGATAGCTACGGGCAGCGGCCGGAGGGCCGGACCGGGACGAGCTGGGCGTGTGAGGGCGGGTCGAGCGCCGCGAGCTCGGCGACGGTCACAGGTGTCAGGCCCCGGCGGCGCACAACCCGGAGGATGCGAGGCAGCGCCGCGACAGTCGCCGGGTGGTTGTCGTGGAGGAGGACGATCGCCCCGGGATGCAGCTCGGCCGCGACCGTCCGCACGATCGAGGCCGCGGTGGCCCCGCGAAAGGCGTCGCGCGAGTCGACGCTCCAGCGGACGTCGACGAGCCCGAGAGCGTGGACGACGGCCGCCTCGGCGGGCGTCCCGACTCCGTAGGGCGGCCGGAAGAGAAGCGGCCGCACGCCGTCCGCCGCACGGACGACGGCGGCCTGCGTGCGGAGAAGCTCTTGGACGACGACGCGCCGGCCCAGGCTCGCGAGCCGCGGGTGGCTCCACGTGTGGTTGCCGACGGCGCCGCGCCGCACCTCCTCCCGGACCAGTCCCGGCCAGGCGGCTACGCGGCTCCCGATGACGAAGAAGGTCGCCCGCGCGCCTGCGCGCGCGAGGATCCGCAGCAGCCGCGCCGTGTACGGCCCGGGACCGTCGTCGAACGTGAGCGCCACGTAGCGGCCGTGGCGGCCGCCGCAGTAGAGCGGCGCCGCCGCGCGCGCCAGCGCCTGCAGGGTGCTCCGGTTCCCGCCCTCCTGGCTCGGCAGGCTCGTCCGCGCCGCGCTCGGGACGGCGAGCGCGAGCACGAGGACGAGGGCCGCACGGCGCATCGCGGCTCTAAGGCGCCGACTCGGCGGCGCCGCCCATCAGGACGCGTGGGCTCTGCCCGCGCGTCCGTCTGAAATGACCGGTCAAGCCGATGGCCTTCATTCCGGTAGCGCGTCTAAGGTACTGCGGGCAGTGGCGGTGGCCCTGCTCGAGGTCGAGAACGTCAGCCGGCGCTTCGACGGGATCGTCGCGCTCGACGGCGTTTCGCTCGATGCAGGCGAGAACGAGATCGTCGGGCTGATCGGACCGAACGGCGCCGGCAAGACGACGCTCTTCAACGTCGTGACGCGCCTCTACCGCCCCGACGCAGGCGCGCTCCGCTTCGCCGGCCGTAACCTCCTCCGCACGCCGGCGCACCGGATCGTGCGGCGCGGCATCGCGCGCACGTTCCAGAACGTCGAGCTCTTCGACACGATGACCGTCCGCGAGAACGTCCGCGTCGGCGGGCGGCACGGCGACGAGGCGGTCGAGGTCGTGGGCCTCGGCGCTCTGGCGCGCCGAGTCGCGGCCTCGCTCCCGCACGGCACGCGCAAGCGAGTCGAACTCGCGCGCGCCCTCGCCTCGCACCCGCGCTTGCTGCTCCTCGACGAGCCAGCCGGCGGCCTCGACCACGAGGAGGTCGAGGAGCTCGCGGCGCTCATCCGCAGGATCCGCGCCGACTTCGAGCTCGCGATCTTGCTCGTCGAGCACCACATGAACCTCGTCATGAGCGTCTCGGATCGCGTCCACGTCCTCAACTTCGGACGGCTGATCGCTTCAGGTCCACCGGACGAGGTGCGGCGGGATCCGGCGGTCATCGAGGCCTACCTCGGTGGCGACGTGGGAGAGCGTGTCGACCGGTCGCTTCAGACGGACGCGCTGGCAAAGCCTGCACGTCCTGATGACGGCACCGCAAGCGGTGCCTAGCCGGGTGGCTGACGCGCCGCTGCTCGAGCTCGAGGACGTCGAGGCCGGTTACGGGCCGATCCGGGCCCTGCACGGCGTCTCGATCGTCGTCGGCGAGGGCGAGGTCGTCGCGCTCCTCGGCGCGAACGGGGCCGGGAAGACCACGACGCTGCGCGCGGTCTCGGGGACGGTCCGGCGGAGCGGACGGATCGTCTTCGGCGGCCGTCCGCTCGAGCGCCGCTCGCCCGAGGGAGTTGCGCGCGCCGGGATCGCCCACGTGCCCGAGGGCCGCGGCACGTTCGCCGAGCTCAGCGTGCGCGAGAACCTCCAGCTGGGCGCCTGGACGCGCCGCGGCCGGCTGCGGGGCGATCAGGAGCGGGTGCTCCGCTACTTCCCGGCGCTCGCCGATCGGGTCGGCCAGCCGGCCGGCACGCTCTCGGGCGGCGAGCAGCAGATGCTCGCGCTCGGCCGCGCGCTGATGGCCCGCCCGCGCCTCCTCATGCTCGACGAGCCGTCGCTCGGCCTCGCGCCGCTCGTGGTCGGCGGCATCTTCGCGATCCTGCGCCGCCTGAACGAGGACGAGGGTATGTCCATCCTGCTGGTGGAGCAGAACGCGACGCTCGCGCTCGAGACCGCCTCGACGGCGTACGTGCTCGAAACAGGGCGCGTCGCGCTGAGCGGCCCCGCCGACGAGCTGCGCGCCCACGAATCGGTCCGCCGTTCCTACCTCGGGTACTGACGGCGGTGGTGGATACACACATGCGGTTCGACTGGTCATTTCAGGCGGACGCACGGGCAAAGCCCGCGCGTCCTGACGACGGCACCGCAAGCGGCGCCTAAGAGGCGTGGCCGAGTTCTGGCAGCAGGTCGTCTCGGGGCTCGCGACCGGTGGAATCTACGCGAGCCTCGCGCTCGCGCTCGTCATCGTCTACCGCTCGACGGGAGTGATCAACTTCGCCCAGGGCGAGATGGCGACGTTTGCGACGTACCTCGCCTGGACGTTCGTCGACCGCGGCCTCTCGTTCTGGCCCGCCTTCGCGCTGACCCTCGCCGCGGCCTTCGCCGGCGGCGTGGCGCTCGAGCGCGTCGTGATTCGGCCCGTCCAGGGGCGCTCGGTGCTCACCGCCGTGATCGTCACCATCGGGCTCCTGATCCTGATCAACGGCGCCACGCAGTGGATCTGGGGCGGCGCGGTGCGGAAGTTCCCCAGCCCCTTCTCGACGCGCCCGATCCACGTGGGGAGCGCGGCCTTCTCGATCCAGGACATCGGCATCGTCGGCCTGTCGCTCGCGGCGGTGGCGCTGCTCACGGTCCTCTTCCGCTTCACGAAGGTCGGGCTCGGCCTCCGCGCGGCCGCCGTCAACCCGGACGAGAGCAGGCTCGTCGGCGTGCCGGTCGGATGGATGCTCGCGCTCGGTTGGGGCCTCGCGTCGGCGCTCGGCGCGGTGTCGGGAATGATGGTCGCGCCGATCGTCTTCCTCGACCCGAACATGATGCAGGGCGTCCTGCTCTACGCCTTCGCGGCCGCGGTGCTCGGCGGCCTGACCAGTCCCGTAGGCGCCGTCGTCGGCGGCCTCGCGCTCGGCGTCTTCCTCAACCTGCTCGGCACGTACTGGTCGACGTTCAGCGGCGACATGCGGCTCGTCGGCGGTCTCGCCGTCATCCTCGTGGTACTCCTCGTTCGGCCGACGGGGCTCTTCGGCAGGCCGGCGGTGCGGCGTGTCTAGGAGCCCCTTTCGAAATGAGCCACGGGCCGCCCGGCTGCGCTGGGCGGCACGAGCCTGCGTCCTCGGTCGCGCCCGTAGCCTCCGGCTACGAACGCTCCCTGCGTCCTTGGCTCGCACTCGCCCATCGCACCCGGTCAGCGCGTGTTCATCCGAAATGAGCTCTAAGGTGGGACTCGCGCTCCGGGCGGCGGCCTTCGCGGCGGCCGCGGTAATCGTCGCGTTCGCGCCGCGCTTCATCAGCAGCTACCACGCGCTCGAGTGGTCGCAGGTCGCGATCTACTTCATCGCGCTCATCGGACTGAACGTCCTCACCGGCTACAGCGGCCAGGTCTCGCTCGGCCACGGCGCGTTCATGGCGATCGGTGGGTACACGAGCGCGATCCTGATCGCCCATCACCACGTGCACGACGTCTGGACGATCCCGCTCGCCGGCCTCGTCGCCGGTGGCGTCGGCCTCGCCTTCGGGCTCCCCGCGCTGCGGCTGACGGGTCTCTACCTCGCGCTCGCGACCTTCGCCGTGGCGGTCGCGTTCCCGCCGCTCGTGCGGAAGTTCGACCACTTCACGGGCGGAAACCAGGGCCTGATTCTCAACCTCCACACCAACGACTGGCTCTACTACCTCTCCTGGTCGATTGCCGGCGCCGCGCTCCTCGTCGGCTGGCTCGTGCTCGCGACGCCGATCGGCCGCTCGTTTCGAGCGCTTCGCGATAGCGAGGTCGCGGCCGTGTCCTTCGGGGTCAGCCCGGCCCTCTACAAGACGCTCGCGTTCGGCATCTCGTCGTTCTATGCGGGCGTCGCCGGCTCGCTCTTCGCCATCTCCTCGGCCTACGTGAACCCCGAGACGTTCCCGATCACGCTCTCGCTCTTCCTCGTCGTCGGCCTCGCGGTCGGCGGCCTCGGCTCGCTCCCCGGAGGGATCGTCGGCGCGATCCTGATCCAGTTCCTGCCGACCTACGCGCAGCACGTCTCGAAGCAGGCTCCGCAGGTGATCGAGGGTGCGATCCTCGTCGGCGTCATGCTGCTCCTGCCGGGCGGCGCGGCCCGGCTCGTGCGTCTGCTTTCCCCTAACGCGCGCGTTGTACATTCGTCCCAACAGCCGTGAAGAGGGCCGCCGTCATCGCCGCCGCGCTCCTCGGCGCCGCCTCGGTTGCCGGGGCGGCCCCGACTGCCACTCCGGGCGTGACGTCGAACTCGATCCTCGTCGGCGGCACGATCCCGCTCACCGGCGAAGCCGCCTCGGCCGCTGGGGTGGCGCGCGGAGCCGACGCCTACTTCAAGTACGTGAACGCACGCGGCGGGGTCTTCGGCCGGAAGATCACTTACAAGTACCTCGACGACGGCTACGAGCCGCAGCGCACCTTCCTCGCTGTCCGCCAGCTCGTGCAGCAGGACAACGTGTTCGCGATCTTCAACTCGCTCGGGACCTCCAACAACATGGCGATCCGCGGCTTCCTCAACCAGGCCGGTGTGCCGCAGCTCTTCGTCGCGTCGGGGGCGAGCACGTTCGGGCGCGACTACAAGCGCTACCCCTGGACGATCGGCTTCATCCCGACCTACTCGGCCGAGGGCAAGGTCTACGCGCGCTACCTGCTGAAGACGAAGCCGAAGGCGAAGATCGCCGTCCTCTACCAGGACGACCAGTACGGCAAGGAGCTCGTCGCGGGCCTCCAGGCGGGGCTCGGCGCGAAGAAGAGTCTGATCGTGAAGAAGGTCGGCTACGACCCGACGGCCTCCGATGTCCGCTCCGAGGTCGCGCAGCTCAAGGCCTCGAAGGCGAAGGTGTTCATGATCTTCGCGTTCGGCAAGTTCTCCGTGCAGGCGTTCATCACCGCGAACCAGCTCGGCTGGCACCCGCAGATCGTCGTGAACGACGTCGCGGCCGCGACGAGCCTGATGCAGCTCTCGCCGCCCAAGGCGACGGAGGGCGCCATCAGCATCGTCTTCGGCAAGGACCCGGACTCGCCGAGGTGGAAGAACGACAAGGGAATGAAGCTCTTCCAGACGGTGATGAAGCGCTACGCGGGCGGGCAGAACCCGAACGGCTACTACGCCGCCGGGATGGCCTCGGCGTACACGCTCGTGGACACGCTGCGCAAGGCCGGCAAGAACCTGACCCGGAAGGGCGTGCTCAATGCGGCCACGCACCTGAACGAGAGGAACAATCCGTTCGTCCTGCCGGGGATCACGATCCGGAGCAGGCCGTCCTACCGCTTCCCGATCTCGCAGGTGCGCCTCGAGCGCTGGCACAAGGGCAACTGGGTGCTCTTCGGCCCGCTGCTTTCGGCGCGGCCCTAAGGCCTTCCCGCGATTGACAGAAGTTCCCGTAGAGGGGGACAATACCGTCGAGGCACGATGCGACGTCTCCTCGCGTCACTCGCGGCAGGAGCGACGATCGCGCTCATGAGCGCGACGGGCGCGGGCGCCTGGAGCCAGCTATACGCCTTCAACCTCGACTTCTGGCCCGGGGACTCACGCTTCTCTGCGTGGAACGGGCTGACCCAGAACTACATGCGCTGGGATCGGCGCTACGGCGGCTATCCATCGGTGGGCCTCCGCTACTGCCGAACCGACGGGACCTGCATTTCCTACGTATGGAGCCAGTCTCCGGGCGTCTTCTACGACACCCGGACGATCGCGTACGGACAAGGCGAGTGCCACGCCTATGGCGGGAACAACTACGTCCTCTACGTCTACGAGTGCCGGGTGTCGAACGGATGAGGTTGTTGCCGAAGTCGAAGAGGTGGCGCGCGGCTCTCTGCGCAGGCGCCGCCGCCGGGGTTGCCGTCACCCTGTTCGCGGCGTTTGCGACTGCCCACGAACCGCGCGATGCGAATCGCGACGGCCTCTCGGCCGGCGTGTCGGCGGTCCACGCTCTACCTGTCGTGACCTCGCTTCCGCCCGACGTCGCTCGCTGGGTGGAGCAGAGCGCCCGCGACATCGGCAACGATCCAGATCGGGCGAAGGCGCGCGTGCGAAAGCTGCGGTCGGATCTGGGCGCGCGCCACAGCGACCTCTACGCCTACCCGGAGGAGAACGGCGCCGTCTGCTTCGACCTCACCTCGCAGGCCGCGCTCTGCCCCGAGGACGCGAACAGCGGCCCGCCCGGGATCGACTGGTTCACCGGCGGTGGGTGGGAGTCGGTCCCGCGCAACGTCGTGGGACTGGTCTCGGACGACGTCCGTCGCGTTTCGCTCCGCGCCGACGGGACGCGCCGCGCCGTGCCGATCGTGAACAACTCGATCTTCGCGGAGCTCCCGTCTGATGCTCCCGCCGAGCTGCACCTCGACTTCCGCGACGACAGCAAGCGGACGATCACCCTTCCGGGCGCGAACGGCTAGCGCCTGCACGCGGACGCCTGCGTAAGCTCACGGCGTGGATGTCCGCGCTCTCCTCGACGCGCCGCTCGACGAGCTCTGCGCGGAGGCGCGGCGGCGGCGTGAACAGGGCCACGGCGTCCTCGTCACCTACTCGCCGAAGGTCTTCGTCCCGCTCACGACGCTCTGCCGCGACGTCTGCCACTACTGCACCTTCGCGCGGCCACCGCGCCGGGGCGAGCGCGCCTACCTGACGCTCGACGAGGTGCTCGAGATCGCGCGCGCCGGCGCCGCGGCCGGCTGCCACGAGGCGCTCTTCACGCTCGGCGACAAGCCCGAGCTCCGCTACCGCCTCGCGCGCGAGGAGCTCGCCGCGCTCGGCTGCGAGACGACGGTCGAGTACCTGGCCCGCGCGGCCCGCGCGGTGCTCGACGAGACGGGCCTGCTCCCGCACCTGAACCCGGGGGTCATGACCGCAGCCGACCTGGCCGCGCTGCGCCCCGTCTCGGCCTCGATGGGGATCATGCTCGAGACCGCCTCGGAGCGGCTTTCCCGCCGCGGCGGGCCTCACTTCGGCTCGCCGGACAAGCTGCCCACGCGGCGCCTGGAGACGATCGAGGCGGCCGGCCAGCTCGGGATCCCGTTCACGACCGGGATCCTGATCGGGATCGGCGAGACGCGAGAGGAGCGGCTCGAAGCTCTGCTCGCGATCCGCGACCTGGGGGCCCGCTACGGCCATGTCCAGGAGGTGATCGTCCAGAACTTCCGCGCCAAGGCAGGCACGAAGATGGCGCACGCGCCGGAGCCGCCGCTCGACGAGCTCCTCTGGACAGCGGCCGCGGCGCGGATCCTGGTCGGCCCGGAGGCGAGCATCCAGTGCCCGCCGAACCTGAGCTACGACGACTTCCCTCGCCTGCTCGACGCGGGCATCGACGACTGGGGCGGCGTCTCGCCGGTGACCGTCGACCACGTCAACCCCGAGGCCCCGTGGCCGGAGATCGAGCGGCTCGAGCGCGCGACGCGGGCGGCGGGGCTCGAGCTCGCGCCGCGCCTCGCCGTCTACCCGCGCTACGTGGCCGACCACGACCGCTGGCTCGACCCGGAGGTCCGTCCGGCCGTGCTGCGGAAGGCCGACGCCGACGGCCTCGCCCGCTCCGAGCGGTGGGCCGCCGGCGCCGGAGACCCGATTCCTCGTCTTCCGAACGAAGACGGCCGTGTCCGCGATACGGACGTTCTTGCCGCGCTCGAGAAGGTGCGGGAAGAGCAGCCGCTCGGCGAGGACGACGCGACTGCCCTCCTCAGCGCTCGTGGCCCCGCCTTCCGCGCGGTGCTTCGAGCGGCGGACACGCTGCGTCGCGAGGTATGCGGCGACACGGTCACGTACGTCGTCACGCGCAACGTGAACTACACGAACGTGTGCTACTTCCGGTGTGGCTTCTGCGCGTTCTCGAAGGGGCGGCTCGCCGCGAACCTCCGTGGGGCGCCGTACCTCGTCCCGCTCGAGGAGATCGTCCGCCGCGCGGAGGAGGCCTGGGAGCGCGGTGCAACCGAACTCTGTCTCCAAGGCGGGATCCATCCCGCGTTCACCGGCCAGACCTACCTCGACATCTGCACGGCGATCAAGGGGGCCGTCCCGGACCTGCACGTGCACGCCTTCTCGGCGCTCGAGGTGTGGCAGGGCGCGGCGACGCTCGGCCTACCGCTCGACGAGTACCTCGCGCGTCTGCGGGGCGCCGGTCTCGCCTCGCTGCCGGGGACGGCCGCCGAGATCCTCGACGACGAGGTCCGCCGCGTGATCTGCCCCGACAAGGTGACGACCGAGCAGTGGCTTCGGGTGCACGACGTGGCGCATGAGGTCGGGCTCCGGTCCACGGCGACGATCATGTTCGGCCATGTCGAGGGGCCGCGAAGCTGGGCGCGCCACCTGCTCGCGATTCGTGACCAGCAGCGCCGAAGCGGCGGCTTCACGGAGCTCGTGCCGCTCCCGTTCGTCCACATGGAGGCGCCGATCTATCTGCGCGGCCTTGCTCGGCCCGGGCCGACCTTCCGCGAGGCGCTCCTCGTCCACGCCGTCGCGCGGCTCGCGCTGCACCCGTGGCTCACGAACGTGCAGGCCTCGTGGGTGAAGCTTGGCCCCGACGGGGCGCGGGCGGCGCTTGCGGCCGGGTGCAACGACCTCGGCGGGACGCTCATGAACGAGTCGATCTCGCGTGCCGCGGGAGCGACGTACGGCCAAGAGTTCCCGCCGGAGGCGATGGAGGCGCTGATCCGGTCCGCGGGCCGGGTGCCGCGGCAGCGGACGACGCTCTACGGCGAGCCGCCGGTGGAGCGGACACGCGCGTCGTTCGGCGCGCCGCCGCTCGCCGAGCCGCGGAACCCGAGCGTGAACGACGCCGGTCTGAAGGCGCCGCACCGCCTCCTGCGGCCGGGTCTTGCTAGCGCAGCGGGTGCACGAGCTTGATCGACGTCGCCTCGAACCCGAGCCGCTTGTAGAACGCGCGAGCCTGCTCGCGGCGCTCGTGCGTCGTCACCTCGAGCGTGTCCGCGCCGCGCCGCCGCCCCTCCTCGAGCACCGCCTCGACGAGCTGCTCGCCGATGCGCCGGCCGCGGAACCCCTCGTCGACGACGAGCTCGTCGATCGTCCCGACCGGCGCGAGATGGTGGAGCTGCGGGCGGAAGTTCGCGTTCACACAGCCGACGACGCGGCCGGCCTCCTCCGCCACGAGCACGAGGTGCGCCGGGTCGCACAACAGCTCGCCGAGTGCACGGGCCACATCCGCGGCGGCAAATGGGTAGCCGAGCTGGTCGAGGAGCGGCGTCAGCGCCTCGGCGTCGGCGGCGCGGGCCGGGCGGATCACGGCTCGAGCGCGAGCAACTGCTCGACGGTCTCGCGGCGGCGGATCAGCGTCGCCTCGCCGTCCGCGACCAGCACCGCCGCCGGCCGCAGCACGCCGTTGTAATTCGAGGCCATGGCCAGCGTGTACGCCCCCGTTGCGGGCACGGCGAGCAGGTCGCCGCGCCGCGGCCGCGGAAGCGAGACGCGGTCGATGAGCACGTCGCCCGACTCGCAGTGCTTCCCGGCGATGCGGAACTCGCCCTCCGTCGGCCCGTCGCGGTTCGCGAGCCGCGCCGCGTAGCGCGCCCCGTAGAGCTGCGGCCGCGGGTTGTCCGACATGCCGCCGTCGATCGCCGCGTACTCGACGCCGCCACTTCGCTTCGTCGCCCCGATCCGGTAGAGCGTCACACCCGCGCGGCCGACGAGCGAGCGGCCGGGCTCGAGCGCGATCCGCGCCGGCTCGGGCCACTCGCTCCGCAGCCGCTCGACGAGCGCACGCGCGAACTCGTGCGGTGGCGGCACGCGCTCGTCGAGCGAGTGCCGGATCCCGGGCCCGCCGCCGAGGTCGACGAGCGACGGCGTCCACGACAGCTCGTCGCCGCAGCGGCGGCAGAAGGCGACCAGGCGATCCACGGCGAGGAGGCTCTCGTCCACCCGCGCGAGCTGCGAGCCGATGTGCACGTGGAGGCCGACCGGCTCCAGCGCGTCGAGCGCGTCGCGGAGCGCCGCGAGCGCGGCGTCGGGATCGAGCCCGAACTTCGACTCGTCGTGGGCGGTCTGGATCGACTGGTGCGTCTGGGCCCGCACGCCGGGCGTGAGGCGAACGAGCACCCGCCGCACGTCGGCTCGCGCCGCTCGTGCCACCTCGTCCCGCGAGTCGAGGACGACGAGCGCGCCCGCTGCCGCGGCCGCCTCGAGCTCCTCGTCGGACTTGTTGTTCCCGTGGAAGAGCAGCCGCTCGCCCCGGAGGCCCGCGCGGAGGGCGAACTCGAGCTCGCCGAGGGTCGAGACGTCGGCGCCGACTCCCTCCTCCCGGAACAGCCGCAGCACGGCCACGTTCGGAAAGGCCTTGACCCCGAAGGCGACGAGCGCGTCGGGGTCGATCGCGCGGTACGCGCGCGCCTGCGCGACCAGCGTCTCGCGGCAGTAGACGACGAGCGGCGTCCCGAACTCGGCGGCGACCTCCGAGGTCCGCAGGCCGCCCATCACGAGCTGGCCGTCGACGAGTTCCGCGGTGTCCGGGAAGAGCTCGAGCACGCTAGGCGGCGAGGAGCTTCGACACGGTGACGAGCTCGTAGCCGTCCCGGCGGAGCGCCGGGAGGAGCTGCTCGAGCGCGGCCACCGTGCCGCCGCACTCCCGCCGCTCGTCGGGAGGCACTCCGTCGTGCAGGAGCACGATCGCGCCGGGCTTGGCGCCGCGGAGGATGTCGGCCGCGATCTGGTCGGGCGGCGGCCCGGCCCAATCCCAGGCTTCGACCGACCAGAGCACAGTCGGCGACAGCCCCTGCTCGGCGGCGAGCCGGGCCACGCGACATGTGTTCTTGCCGTACGGTGGCCGCATCAGACGGGGCTCCGCGCCCGCGGCGACGATCGCCGCCGTCGTACGGGAGATCTGGTCACGGACGACGGCTTCGTCCCGCTCGTGCGCCGCGTCGATGTGGTCGAAGGTGTGGTTTCCGACCTCGTGACCCTCGCGGGTCATCCGCTCGACGAGCTCGGGCCGTTCCTGCACGTAGCGACCGACGACGAAGAAGGTCGCACGTGCGTCCTGCTCAGCGAGCAGCTCGAGCACGGCCGGCGTCCAGCGCGACGGCCCGTCGTCGAAGCTCAGAGCGAGAGCGCGCCGCCGAAGGTCGTCGCGCTCGCAGACGACGGGGCAGGTCAGTCGCTCCACCAGCCTTGCACGGTCTCGCCGTCGCCGGGCCCGGTGTTCGGAGCGCCGATCGAGATCAGCTCCGCGCCGTCGGGGCCGGCCTCGAAGCCGCGCATCGTGTCCTGGTGCACACGGACGGCGTCGAGCGGCTTGAGCTCGACGACCTCGTCCTCGAGCTTGATCCGCACGCTGCCGCCGATCAGGACGTAGACCTCCTCCTGCCGCTTGTGCTTGTGCCCGAACGGCAGGCGGAAGTTCGGCTCAAGCCGCTGGTAGCTGACGCCGGACTGCTGGAGCTCGAGCGCGACGCGGGCCATGCGAATCTCCCAGTTGGGCGAGAGCCCGAACCTCGGCGCCTGGTCCTCGACCTCCTTGAGATTCACGAGCGTGTAGTCGGCCATCCGGCGGCTCCTTTCGTCCAAGTGCGCGGATGCGGGTCGGTTGCTAGAGTCACGGTAATGCAGCAGCTTCTTCCGTAGCGCAGGAAGCCACCGCGGCCCCCGCGGCAGCTTCCATACGGGCCTCTCCACACGAGAGGCTTTTTTGTTCCCGAAAGGCCGGGCGATGGAGCGATACGACCCGAAGACGATCGAGGCGAAGTGGCAGAAGGTATGGGCCGAGGAGCGCGCCTTCTCCGTGCCCAACCCGCCGCTCGACGAGCTGCGCGCCCACCGCAACAAGACCTACGTGCTCGAGATGCTCCCCTACCCATCGGGCGAGCTCCACATGGGCCATGTCCGGAACTACATGCTCGGCGAGGTCGTCGCCCACTTCCGCCGCCGCCACGGCTACGCCGTCCTGCGGCCGATGGGCTTCGACTCGTTCGGGCTGCCGGCCGAGAACGCGGCGATCGACGCCGGCCGCCACCCGCGCGAGCTGACGGAGGAGAACATCGCCCGGATCCGTGGCCAGATGACGCGGATCGGCTGGGCGATCGACTGGGACCGGATGCTCGCGACCCACGAGCCCGACTACTACCGCTGGACGCAGTGGCTCTTCCTGCGCTTCTTCGAGCGCGGCCTCACGTACCGGAAGGAAGTCCCCGTCAAGTGGTGCCCGAACGACCAGACAGTGCTCGCGAACGAGCAGGTGATCGACGGCCGCTGCGAGCGCTGCGGCGCCGAGGTCGAGGCGCGCAACCTCGAGCAGTGGCTCTTCCGCATCACCGCCTACGCCGACCGGCTGCTGGACGAGATGGAGGAGCTGGAGTCGTGGCCCGAGCGGGTGCTGACGATGCAGCGGAACTGGATCGGCCGCTCCGAGGGCGCCGAGCTGATCTTCCGCGTCGATGGCCTCGACGTCGACATCCCCGTCTTCACGACTCGGCCGGACACGATCTTCGGCGCCACGTTCTTCGTGGTGGCGCCCGAGCATCCGCTCGTCGAGCACCTCGTCGAAGGCACGTCGCACGCCGACGAAGTGCGCGAGTACGTGCGTCACGCCGGGGGGCGGACGGCCGTCGAGCGCGAGACGAAGGAGAAGGACGGCGTCCCCACCGGCCGCTTCGTCGTCAATCCGGCGAGCGGTGCGCGGATCCCGGTGTGGGTCGCGGACTACGTCCTGATGGAGTACGGGACCGGAGCGATCATGGCCGTGCCGGCCCACGACGAGCGGGACTACGCGTTCGCGAAGCGCTACGACCTGCCGATCAAGACCGTCGTCGTGCCGGCCGACGACGAGCCGCCGGAGGGGGAGGGCGCGTTCGTCGCGCACACCGAGAACGAGCGTCTCGTCAACTCGGCGCAGTTCTCCGGGATGCCCGCCCCGGAGGCGAAGCGCGCGATCGTGGCGTGGCTCGAGGAGCGCCATGCGGCCCGTCCGGCCGTCGGTTACCGGCTTCGCGACTGGCTGCTCTCCCGCCAGCGCTACTGGGGCTGCCCCATCCCGATCGTCCACTGCGAGCGGTGCGGCATCGTGCCCGTGCCCGACTCGGAGCTGCCGGTGCTCCTGCCCGAGGTGGAGGACTACCTGCCGAAGGGCCGCTCGCCGCTCGCGACTGCCGAGGGCTGGGTGCGGGTCGACTGCCCGTCGTGCGGCGGGCCCGCGCGGCGCGAGACCGACACGATGGACACGTTCGTCGACTCGTCCTGGTACTTCCTCCGCTACGCGGACGCGCGGAACGACGAGGCGCCCTTCGCGCGCGAGATCGTCGACTACTGGCTGCCGGTCAACCAGTACATCGGGGGGATCGAGCACGCGATCCTGCACCTGATGTATGCCCGCTTCTTCACGAAGGTGCTCAACGACATCGGCCTCGTCGGCTTCCGCGAGCCCTTCGCGCGTCTCTTCACGCAGGGGATGGTCTATTACCGCGGCGCGAAGATGTCCAAGTCGAAAGGGAACGTCGTCGATCCGGACGAGTACATGGATCGCTACGGCGCCGACGCGTGCCGGTTGTACCCCGTGTTCCTTGGTCCCGTCGACCAGGACGCCGAGTGGCAGGACTCCGGCTTCGAGGGGATGGTGCGCTTCCTGAACAAGCTGTGGCGGGTCGGACTGGGGGCGGTCGAGGCTCCGGCGGGCGTGTCTGCGGGAACGCCGCTTGCGCGGAAGGCGCACGCGACGATTGCGAAGGTGACCGACGACATCGGGCGCCGGTTTGCGATGAACACGCCGATCGCTGCCGTGATGGAGCTCGTGAACGAGATCTCGCGCTCGGAGGAGGATCCGGCCCGCGGGTTTGCCGTCGAGACCGCCGTCTCGCTCATCCAGCCGTATACCCCGCACATCGCCGAGGAGCTGTGGCAGCGGCTCGGTCACGAGCGGCTGTGGGCGTCGCCGTGGCCGGAGGCCGACCCGGCGCAGCTCGAGCAGGAGACCTTCGAGCTCGTCATCCAGGTGAACGGCCGCGTGCGCGACCGTGTCGAGGTGGCCGCCGACGCCTCCGAGGACGAGCTCGTCGCGCGCGCGAAGGAGTCGCCGAAGGTGCGGGCGCACCTCGACGGCAAGCAGATCCGGCAGACGATCGTCGTGCCGCGCAAGCTCGTCAACCTCGTCGTCGCGTAGGGGTTCGGCACGCGTTTTGGCGCAGTCTCGGCGCATTCGCGCCGGGTCGGCGTCTGCAGAATGGACAACGTGCCCGAGCTGCCGATCAGCCGCCGGCGCGCGCTCCTCGTCGCGTGCGCCCTGCTCGCCGTCCTGCTCCTCGGCGGGCGTCTGCTCTCTCGCGGCGGAAGCGCCGCGCAGCCGCCTCCTCCCATCCTCCCGCCGACGACGTCCACGACACCGTCGCGGGTCGTCGTGCACGTCGTCGGGGCGGTGCGTCGCGCAGGCCTGTACCGGCTGTCGCAGGGCGACCGCGTCGCCGACGCCGTGGCGCGCGCGGGCGGCGCGACGCGGAAGGCCGACCTGTCGCTCGTGAACCTCGCCGCCCTCGTCTCCGACGGGGAGCAGGTAGTGGTGCCGCGCCGCGGGGCGGTCGTGGAGACCGGTGCCGGCGGCGCCGCGGGCGTGGGGACGGGCGGTGCCGCAGCCGGCCCCGTCCATCTGAACAGCGCGACGGTGGAGCAGCTCGACACGCTGCCGGGCGTCGGGCCTGTCACCGCACAGAAGATCGTCGACTACCGCCAGAAGCACGGCGCGTTCAGCTCCGTCGACGAGCTCGACGCCGTCCCGGGAATCGGGCCCGCGCGCCTCGACGAACTCCGAGACCTCGTGGCGCCATGACCGTCGCCGCGCCCTCCTCGGTCGTCCCTCAGCGCGTCGCCGCGGCTGTCGTCCTCGGCCTCGCCGCATCCCTCGTCGTTCGCTCGGCCTGGCCGGGAATCGCGTGCGCCGCCGGGCTTGCCGCCGCGTCGTCCGCCTTCGTCAGGCCCGAGCGCGCCGGTCTGCTCGTCGCGTGCTCGGCCGTTCTCGCCGGCGCGTGGTGGGGAAGCATGCGGCTCGCCGTCCTCGACCGAAGCCTGCTCGCCGCGCGCATCGGCTGGGCCGAGACCAGCTTGGTGACGGTGACCGGCCCGCCTCGCCGAGGTCGGTTCGAGCTTCGCCTTCCCGCCCGTGTCTCGCGCTTTGGCTTGTTGCAGATCGACGAGCCCGTGCTGCTCGAGCTTCCGCGCGGTCGGGCGCCGCCGTTAGGCGCCCGCCTCGAGGTGCTCGGAGAGCTTGTTCGTCCCCGCGGGTCCTCGCACGGGTTCGACGAGTCACGCTGGCTTCGTCGCCAGGGGGTCCACGTCGTCCTGCGCGGCGACCGGTGGCGCATCGTCGGCCGACGCGGCGGCCTGCCCGGCTTCGCCGACCGGCTTCGCGGCTGGCTCGGCCGGTCGGCGGCGCGCGGCCTGACGGGCGAGCGGCGCGGGATCGTCGAAGGCGTCGTGCTCGGCGACGATGCCGGGCTGCCGGACGACCTGAAGCGGGACTTTCGGGCCTCGGGCCTCTACCACCTTCTAGCGGTCTCGGGTCAGAACGTGGCGCTCGTCGCGGGCTCGGCGCTGGTCCTCGCGTGGCTGCTCGGCATCCCGCGCCTGCTCGGCGAGCTCGGCGCGCTCGCGGCGATCGGCGCATACGTCCTCGCCGTGGGCGCCCAGCCCTCGGTCGTCCGCGCCGCCGTGGCCGGAGCGCTCGGCTCGCTTGCCTGGATCACGGCGCGGCAGAAGGACCGGTGGCACTTCCTGCTGCTCGGGGCGATCGTCCTGCTCGCGTGGAACCCGTATACCGCCCTCGACCCCGGCTTCGAGCTCTCGTTCGCGGCCGTCGTCGCGATCTTCTCGCTTGCGCCACGGATTAGGTGCAGGCTCGACGGCTATCCGATCCCGCGCGGCCTCGCCGACGTCATTGCGGTGTCGACCGCGTGCGGTCTCGCAACCGCGCCCGTGGCGTGGTTCCAGTTCCACGCGATCCCCCTCCTCACCGTGCCCGCGAACGCCCTCGCGGCGCCGGCGGTCGTGCCGCTGCTCGGGCTCGGGCTCGCGGCGGCCGCCGTCGCGCCTCTCTCCGGCGGCGGCGCGGCGACGCTCGCAGCGCTCAACGGCTGGTGCGCCGCCTATCTCGCCGGCTGCGCACACCTCGTCGGCAGCCTGCCGTTCGCGCAGGTCCGGTCGGGTCGCGCCGCCGCCGCGCTCGCCCTCGCCGCCCTCCTCGCCGGTGCCTATGCTTCGCGCCGGTGCCGCCCGAGCTGAAGCCCGTCTACCTCATCACGGGCAGCGACCATCCGAAGGTCGCGCTCGCGGTGCGGCGGCTGCGGGAGCGGGTCGGGCGCGAGGCAGCCGAGATGCTCGACGCGGCGGAGAGCACGGGCGACGACGCGGTCGGCGCCTGCAACGCCCTCGGGCTCTTCGGCGAGGGCACGAGGCTCGTCGTCGTCGAGCAGGTCGAGCGGTGGCGCGCGCCGGACGTGAAGGCGGTCACCGCATACCTCGCGAGCCCGGCGCCCGGCACCGTCCTCGCGCTCGTCGGAGACGGGATCAAGGCGGATTCTCCGCTCGCCAAGGCGTGCGCCAAGGCGGGGGACGTGCTGAGGTACGAGGCGCCCCGCAAGCGCGACCTCCCGAGCTGGATCACCGACCAGTTCGCGCGCAGAAGCGCGCACGCCGAGCCCGAGGCGTGTCGGGCGCTCGCCGAGCTGGTCGGGGACGATCTCCACGCCCTGGCGGCGGAGGTCGAGAAGTTCGCGACCTGGGCAGGCGGTGAGACGATCGGCGTCGACGACGTCGAGCGGCTTGCGGTGCCGCGCGCAGGGGCGTCCGTGTTCGCACTCACGGACGCCTGGGGCCAGAGGGACGTCGCCGGCGTCCTCCGCGCCGCCGACGCGCTGCTCGAGCGATCGCAGCGCGAGCTGACGTCGATTGCCGGCCTCCTCGCGAGCCATGTCGCAAAGGTGCGGGCGTGCCAAGCGCTTGCCGCGGAGGGTGTCCGCCCGCGCGACGCCGCCCAGCGGCTCAAGATGCACCCCTTCGCGGCGGAGAAGGCTTTCGCGCACGCGGCGAACTACAGCGTCGAGGAGCTGCACGCGGCGACGGTCCGGCTGGCGGCGTTCGACGCGGCGCTCAAGGGGAGGAGCAGACTCTCCGGCGAGCTCGAGCTCGCGCGCGCCCTCGTCGACATCACGGGCAGACGCGAAGCCGCGGTCACTGCCCCGGCCTGAGCGTTTGTCGTAATCCATCGTCTCGACTGGTCGTCAGATGGCCCGCGCGGCTTCCGACGAGCACGAGATCGTCCAGGCGCTCGTCGAAATCGCGGGGGCCGAGCCACTCCGTCGAAGGGGCAGCCGCGAGCGCCGGCCACGCTTGCTGACAACGGCGGCGGCGAGCCCGTTCGTCTCAGACCGACTCGCGGTAGGAGCCAGGCCGTCGCGTCCTCGATCGCGCCCGTAGCCTCCGGCTACGAACGCTCCCTGCGTCCTTGGCTCGCACTCGCCCATCGCACCCGGCCAGCGCGTGTTCATTCGGAAATGAGCTCGCAGGCGCTACTTCCCAGCGACGAGCTTCGCGGCCTGCGCCTTGCGCCGGGCGGCGGTGTTCCGGTGCAGAGCGCCGCGGGCGGCGGCCTTGTCGATCGACCGGACGAGGCGGACGTGCTCCGCGGCGACGCGCTCGGAGTCGCCGTCCTCGACTGCGGCCCGAAGGCGCCGCGTCAAGGTCTTCACGGTCGAGCGGTAGCGAAGGTTCCGCAGCCGCTCCTCGGCCGCGGTGCGGACGCGCTTCTTCTGCTGCTTGATGTTCGGCATTTCGAGAGAACGCCCGCCGCGGCGAGCCCGGCGATGGTACCAGAGCGCTCTCGGCAGCCGGCCGGCACCAGCGAGACCCCTCCCTATACTCGCCCAGGTGGTAGAGGCGCGCGGCTCGACCGGCGCCGTTGAGGCGCGCGGCCGCCGGCTGGCCTGGTCGACGGCCGTCTTCTCGCTCGCGACAGGCGTCTCGCGCGTCGTCGGCCTCCTGCGCGAGTCCGTCGTCCGTTATTACTTCGGCACCGTCGGGGCGATCAACGCATTCGAGGTCGCGTTCCTCGTCCCGAACACGATCCGCGCACTCGTCGCCGACGCGGCGCTCTCGTCGGCCTTCGTTCCCGTCTTCAGCGAGCTGCTCGAGAAGGGCGAGCGGAAGCGGGCCTGGCGAGTGGCGTCGAGCCTCTTCTGGCTGATGCTGCTCGGCCTCGGCGGCGTGACCGCGCTCTTCATCGTCGTCGCGCCGTGGGTGATGCACGCGTTCGGCTACGGAGGCGTTGCCGTCGGGCTCGCGCGTGTCCTCTTCCCGATCGTCGTCCTGCTTGGGCTGACGGGGATCGTCGTCGGGATCCTGAACAGCTACGAGCACTTCTCGGTGCCGGCGATCGCGCCCGTCTTCTGGAACCTCGCGATCATCGCCGGCCTCGCGCTCGGCGTGCCGCGGGCGCACGGGATCGACGCGAAGCTCTACGTCTACGCCGTCTCGATCGTCGTCGCGACGCTGATCCAGCTGCTCCTGCCCGTGCCCTGGCTGCGCGGACGGGATGGCCGCCTCCAGGTCGTGCTCGACTGGCGCGATCCGGCCGTGCGCCGCACGTTCAAGCTGATGGTGCCGATCACGCTCGGGCTCGGCCTGATCAACCTGAACGCGGTCGTCGACACCTTCTTCGCAGCGCGGCTGATCGACAAGAACCAGGCCCCGAGCGCGATCAACGCCGCCTTCCGGCTCTACATCTTCCCGCAGGGCATGTTCTCGGTGGCCGTGGCCACCGTGCTCTTCCCGGCGCTCGCTCGGCTCGCGACCCGCCGGGACGACGAGGGGTTCCGTCACACGGTCGCGCTCGGCCTGCGCCAGATCACGTTCCTGCTCGTGCCCGCGAGCGTCGTCTCCGCCGTCCTCGCGACGCCGATCGTGCGGCTCGTCTACCAGCGCGGCGGCTTCACGCCGTCGCAGACGCACGTCGTCGCCGCGGCGCTAGCGGCCTTCGCGCTCGGCCTGACCTTCAACGGGACGATGCTGATGCTGAACCGCGCCTTCTTCAGCCTGCAGTCGAACTGGATCCCGACCGTCGTCGCGCTGGCCAACCTCGGCCTGAACGCCGCCCTCGATGCCGCCTTCTACCGCCTCGGCATCTGGGGCATCCCGCTCTCGACGTCGCTCGTGAACATCGCGGGCACGGCGGCGCTCCTCGTGCTGCTCCGCCGGCGGCTCGGCCGGATCGAGCTCGGCGACACCGGCCGCACGCTCGCGCTCGTGCTCGTGGCCTCGGCGGCCCTCGCTGCAGCGTCGTATCCGGTCTGGCGCGGCCTCGACGCCGCTCTCGGCCGGTCGTTCGGCGGCCAGCTCATCTCGGTCGCCGGGGCGCTCGCCGCAGGAGCCGTCGTCTACCTCGTTTCCTGCCGTTTGCTGCGGGTTCGCGAGCTCGACGCGTTGCTATCGTTGCGAGCCCGTCTGCGCCGCGCATGAGCTTCGCATGGACCAAGACCGCATCCGCAACTTCTCGATCATCGCCCACATCGACCATGGCAAGTCGACCCTCGCCGACCGCATCCTCGAGCTCACTGACGCGCTCTCCGGCCGCGAGATGCGTGAGCAGGTGCTCGACACGATGGACCTGGAGCGCGAGCGTGGGATCACGATCAAGGCGCAGGCCGTCCGCGTCGACTGGAGGGGCCACGAGCTCAACCTGATCGACACGCCAGGGCACGTCGACTTCACGTACGAGGTGTCCCGCTCGCTCCAGGCTTGCGAGGGCGCGCTCCTCGTCGTCGACGCTGCCCAGGGAATCGAGGCGCAGACCCTCGCCAACGCGTACCTCGCGATCGAGAACGACCTCGAGATCGTCCCTGTCGTGAACAAGATCGACCTACCGCAGGCCGATCCGGAGGGAACCGCCGCCGAGCTCGCCGACCTCGTTGGCGAGTCGCCCGAGCGGGTGCTCCGGATCTCGGCGAAGACAGGCGAGGGCGTCGAGGAGGTGCTCGACGCCGTCGTCGAGCGGGTGCCGGCGCCGCGTGGCGACCCCGACGCGCCGGCCCGGGCGCTCGTCTTCGACTCGTCGTACGACCAGTATCGCGGCGTGGTCGCGTTCGTGCGCGTCGTCGACGGCTCGTTCCGGCGGCGCGAGCGGCTGCGTGCCATGGCCGCCGGGACGCGGTTCGAGGCGGAGGAGCTCGGCTTCTTCTCGCCGACGATGCGTCCGGTGGAGTCGCTCGGAACCGGCGAGGTCGGCTACGTGATCACCGGCCTGAAGGACGTGTCGCGCCTCCGCGTCGGCGACACGCTCACCTCCGAAGAGCGGCCGGCCGCCGAGCCGCTGCCTGGTTACAAGGACGTCAAGCCGATGGTCTTCGCGGGCCTCTACCCGACCGACTCCGACGATTACCCGGAGCTCCGCGACGCGCTCGAGAAGCTGAAGCTGAACGACGCGGCGCTCTTCTACGAGCCCGAGACCTCGCAGGCGCTCGGCTTCGGGTTCCGCTGCGGCTTCCTCGGCTTGCTGCACATGGAGATCGTGCGTGAGCGCCTCGAGCGCGAGTTCGACCTCGACCTGCTCGTGACGGCCCCGAACGTCGCGTATCGCGTCGTCACGCCTACGGGCCAGACGATCGAGGTCCACAGCCCCGCAGACATGCCCGTCGAGGTGGAGCGGATCGAGGAGCCGCACATCCGCGCGTCGATCATCGTCCCGAAGGAGTACGTCGGGTCGGTGATGGAGCTCTGCAACGACCGGCGCGGCCGGTACGGGTCGCTGGAGTACGTGTCCGAAGCGCGCGTCCACCTGACGTACGAGCTCCCGCTCGCGGAAGTCGTGCTTGACTTCTACGACCAGCTGAAGTCGCGCACCCGCGGCTACGCGAGCTTCGACTACGACCTCGCCGGCTTCCGCGAAGGCGACCTCGTCCGCGTGGACGTGCTCGTCGGCGGCGAGCCTGTGGACGCTTTGTCCCTCATCGTTCACAGACACGAGGCGTACGAGCGCGGCCGCGCGCTCGTCGAGCGCCTGCGGGAGGAGATCCCGCGCCAGCTCTTCGACATCGCGATCCAGGCCGCGATCGGATCGCGTGTCATCGCGCGCGAAACGGTGAAGGCGAAGCGCAAGGACGTGCTCGCCAAGTGCTACGGCGGCGACATCACGCGCAAGCGCAAGCTGCTCGAGAAGCAGAAGGCCGGCAAGCGGCGCATGAAGCAGGTCGGGATGGTGGAGGTGCCACAGGAGGCCTTCCTCGCGGTGCTCAACCTCGGCCAGGACGGGCGGCGATGAGCGGCTCGGGCGGCGCACGCCACCTGTACGTGCATCTACCCTTCTGCGCCCACCGCTGCGGCTACTGCGACTTCGTCACCCTCGTCGGCCGGCGCGGCGAGCACGCGGCGTACGTCGACGCGCTGCTCGCGGAGCTCGAGCTCGAGCGGCGGCTGCTCGCGCCGCGCCTGGAGACGGTCTTCCTCGGCGGCGGGACGCCGACGTTCACGGCCGCTCCGGAGCTCGCCCGGCTGCTCGCAGCGCTACCACCGGCGGACGAGGTGACGGTGGAGGCGAACCCGGAGACGGTGACGCCGGCGCTCGCCGAGCTGCTGCGCGGTGCGGGTGTCACGCGCGTCTCGGTCGGCGCGCAGAGCTTCCGTCCGCATCTGCTCGAGACGCTGGAGCGACGGGTGACCCCAGACGACGTCCGAGCCGCCGTCTACGCTCTCCGCGATGTCTGCTTTGACAACATCTCGCTCGATCTCCTCTACGGGATCCCGGGCCAGAGCGCCGCCGACCTCGACCGCGACCTCGACGACGCGCTCGAGCTCTCGCCGGAGCACTTGTCGTGCTACGAGCTCGAGGCGAAGCCGGGGACGCGCTTCACACATACCTTCGGGAATGAGCTCGCCCGCCAGGCCGAGGCGATGGAGGACTACTTCGAGCGCATCGTCGAGCGGCTGACGGGAGCCGGCTACCGCTGGTACGAGACCGCGAACTTCTGCATCCGCCCGAAGCTCGCAGAGGGCCGTGATCTCCGCGCGCGGCACAACCTCGCGTACTGGCGGGGCCGCGACTACCTCGGGATCGGGATCGGCGCTGTCTCGACGATCGAGGGTCGCCGGTGGCGCACGACGCCCCGGCTCGCGGCCTACCTCCGCGCGCTGCGGGGAGGTGAAGCGCCGCCGCGCGACGAGGAGACGCTGCCGGCCGACGTTCGGCGCCGAGAGCGTGTCCTGCTCGGCCTGCGCCTGGACGAGCCACTTGCGCTCCCGGGACTCGGCGCGGCGATCGACAGCTCCGCGCTGCGCCGTCTCGAACTGCTGGGGCTCGCGAAGCGGCGACACGGCGAGGGCGGCGAGACGCTCGCGCTCACCTCGCGTGGGCGGTTCCTCGGCGGCGGCGTGACGGCCGAGCTGCTGGCGTCATAGGCAGCCGCGTAGATGCGCGTCGGTGGGCGCGGGAGCCTGGGCGCGAGAGGGCGCGGGCTAAAATTCCTGCAAAGCGGATGGAGACCGAGCTCACATCACGCCAGCGCGAGATCCTCCAGCGCGTCGTCGAGGACTACGTCGCGACTGGGCAGCCCGTCGGCTCGAGGCACCTCGTCGAGCACTCGCAGCTGTCGGTGTCGTCGTCGACCGTCCGCTACGAGCTTGCCGAGCTCGAGGGGATGGGGCTGCTGACGCACCCGCACACGTCCGCGGGACGGATCCCGACGGAGCGCGGCTACCGATCGTACGTGGACGCGCTGCTCGAGCGGCTCGAGCCGCGTCCGGCGCGGTTCCAGCTCGACCTCTCGGTCGTACGGAGCGAGGTCGAGTCGGCTCTCCAGGCGACGACCGAGATGCTGGCGGAGGTGACGAGCCTGCTCGCGCTCGTCTCGGCGCCGCCGCTCGAGACGACGACGGTTCGCCACGTCGAGGTGCTCGTCCTCCAGCCGCGAGTCGTCGTCGTCGTCGTGATCACGTCCACGGGTGGCGTCTCCAAGCGGGTCGTGACGTTCGAGCACGCGGTCGACCCGGGTCTGGCGAAGTGGGCGGACGAATATCTGAACGAGCGCGTCGCCGGCCTGCGGCTGGGCACCCACCTCCTCCGCCAGCGGTTCGAGGACCCGAGCCTCTCGCGGAGCGAGCGGGAGTTCCTTGCCGAGCTGCGGCCGGCGTTCACCGAGCTCCTGCGCGCGGAGCAGCGCCTCTACGTCGGGGGTGCGGCGAGCCTGCTCGAGGACGTCCGGGCCGAGGAGCTCGTCGTCTACCGGCGGCTGCTCGAGGTGCTGGAGAAGCGGGCCGCGCTGCTCGAGATCGTCGAGGAGGCGCTCGACCCCAACCGGCCGTTCGTGCGCGTCGGCGCGCTCGAGCACCCGGCGCTTCAGGACGTCGCGCTCGTCGCCGCCTGCTACGGCCTCGCGAACCGCGCCCTCGGCACCGTCGGCCTCCTGGGGCCTGTCCGGATGGACTACGAGAAGGCGATCCGCTCCGTTCGCTCGGCCGCCCACGAGCTCTCGCGCTTCGTCGAAGACGTGTACGCCGACAACTGATCTGCGCGTAGAGCAGCCGCGGACACCGAAGCTAACCTTCGGCCGATGGCCACGACGCAGCGGGATTACTACGAGATCCTCGGCCTGCCGCGCACGGCGAGCGAGTCCGACGTCAAGAAGGCGTTCCGCCGCCTCGCCCGTGAGCTGCACCCCGACGTCTCGACCGCGCCCGACGCGCACGAGCGCTTCAGGGAGGTCGCGGAGGCCTACGAGGTGCTCTCGAAGTCGGAGACGCGGGAGCTCTACGACCGCTACGGACACGCCGGTCTCCGCAGCGGCGGCTTCACGCCGTCGCAGTTCGACCTCGGCAACCTCGCCGATATCTTCGCGGCGTTCTTCGGCGACGACCTGTTCGGAGCTCCGACGCGCAGCCGCGACCGCGCACGCGGAGGAGACGTCGCGGCGGAGGTGGAGATCGAGTTCGTCGAGGCGGCGTCGGGCACGACCCGCGACGTGCCCGTGCAGGTGAGCGTCGCCTGCGACCGCTGCAGCGGCAGCGGGGCCGAGCCCGGAACGAACCCCGCCACGTGCCCGACCTGCGAAGGCAGCGGCTACGTGCAGCACGTGTCGCGGAGCGCGTTCGGCCAGTTCGTGCGCACGCAGACGTGTGGAAGATGTGGCGGCTCGAGAAGGATCGTCGAGGATCCTTGCCGTCGCTGCTCGGGAAGCGGGCGGGTCGTCGCTGAGCGGTCGCTGACCGTCGAGATCCCGCCGGGAATTCACGACGGCCAGCGCATCCGCTTAACGGGCGAAGGTCACGCCGGAACTCTGGGCGGCCGCGCGGGCGACCTGTTCGTGCTCGTGCGCGTCCGACCCGATCCGAGATTCGTTCGCGAGGGCGACGACATCTTCTCGACCGTCGACCTCACGATCACGCAGGCGGCGCTCGGGACCGAGTTGGCGATTCCGACGCTGCAGGGCGACGTGACCCTGCGCTTCGATCCCGGCACCCAACCCGGCGAGATCCGAGTCCTGCGGGGGCAAGGGATGCCCGTCCTCCAAGGCTTTGGCCGGGGTGACCATCGCGTGCTCGTCAACGTCGCCGTGCCGCGGCGCTTGAGCGACGAGCAGCGCGCGCTCCTCGAGGAGTTCGACCGCCGCGCGACCGAGGAGAACTACCGCGCGGACGAAGGCTTCTTCGAGAAGCTGAAGAGCGTCTTCCGCTGAAGCGGCTGCGGCGCGTCGCTGTCTCGGTGCCCGCTTCCAACGCGGAGCCTGCGCGAGCCATCTTCGTCACGCTCTTTGCGCAGGGATTCGAGGAGCGCGAGCGAGGGGGCGCCGTCGAGCTGGCTGCGTATACCGATGACGCTGGTGAGGCACGAGTGCGGGAGCAGTTCGGCGCCGTCACCACCTCGGAGGTCGAGCCGGGCTGGGAGGAGCGCTGGCGAGAATTCCATCGGCCGGTGCGCGTCGGCGCGCTTTGGATCGGGCCGCCGTGGGAGGCGCCGCCCCGCGATGCAATTGCCGTGGTCATCGAGCCCGGACGCGCCTTCGGCACCGGCGGCCATGCGACCACGCGGCTGTGCCTGGAGCTCCTGGTCGACCTCCGGCGCGAGCTCGCGGGCGCGAGCGCCCTCGACCTCGGCTGTGGATCCGGTTTGCTATCGATCGCGGCAGCGCGGCTCGGGTATTCGCCCGTTCGGGCAGTCGATCACGAGCCGGCCGCGGTCGACGAGACGCGGCGGAATGCAAGGAGAAACGGCGTGGAGGTCGAGGCGCGGCTCGCCAGTGCGCTCGTCTCGGGCCTGCCGGCGAGCGAACTCGTCGTGGCGAACATCGCGCGGCCGACAGTCGAAGCGCTCGCGGCTCGCATCCGCTGCCGCGTCCTGGTCGCGTCGGGGTACCTGGAGACGGAGCCCGTGGACCTGCCGGGATTCCGGCACCGTGAGCGTCGCACCGCCGGTGGCTGGGCCGCCGATGTCTACGAATACGTCGAGCCTTTGGCTCGAAGTCGCGACAGTAGCGTCACGTGATTCCCGCTACCGTGCCTGTAGGGGTCTCGGGGGACCCCTTGGGGGCAGTTACAGCGACGTTCCGCCGGCAGCGTCGCGGAGAAGTCGTCGCGGCGCGCGAGGGTTAGAGTTCCGAAGCCCGGTGACGACCTTCTCGATCCGATTCCTCGGCTGCAAGGTCTCGCAGACCGATGCGCACGAGATCCGCGAGCGCCTCCTCGCAGACGGTCACGTCGAGGACGACAGTGCCGACGTCGCCGTCGTCAATACCTGCTGCGTCACGCACGAGGCGGTGCGGAAGTCGCGCCAGGCCGTCGCCCGCGTGGCCCGCTCGCATCGGCGCGTCTTTGCGACGGGATGCGCCGCGAATCTCGCGGCAGACGCGCTCGCGGGCTTGCCGGAGAACGTCACCGTCGTGGCGCGACGGAGCGAGGACACGCCGGCCGCGGTCGCGCGTGACGTGGGTGCCGTTGGCTGCGTCGGGGGCCATGGCCGGCTCGACCGTGTCCGCGCCTTCGTCAAGGTTCAGGACGGCTGCAGCTTCTCGTGCAACTTCTGCGTCATCCCGCTCGTGCGCGGCCCCTCGCGCAGCCGTGCGGCCGCCGCCGTTCTCCGCGAGGTGCACAGACGTGTCGCGCAGGGCCACGGCGAGGTCGTGCTTACCGGGATCAACCTCGGCTGCTACCGCGACCGCAGCGCGGGCTATGACCTGGCGCGGCTCGTCCGCGAGGTCGGAGCAATTCCCGGGCTCGTCCGCCTGCGGCTCTCCTCGATCGAGGTCAACCACGTCGGCGACCGTTTGATTCGGGCGCTGCGCGAGACACCGACGGTGTCGCAGCACCTCCACGTCCCGCTCCAGTCCGGTGACGACAAGGTCCTTCGGGACATGGCCCGCCGCTACACGGTGGCGATGTATCTCCGGCGGCTCGCGCCGCTTCGCGAGGACTTCAATCTGACGACCGACGCGATCGTCGGCTTTCCGAGCGAGGACGAGCGGGCATTCGAGCGGACGCTCGTCACTGTCGAGGCGGCCGGCATCTCGAAGGTGCACGTCTTCCCGTACTCCCCGCGGCCGGGAACGGCGACGGCGGCGGCCGATGCCGTTCCGCCCGCGGTCAAGAAGGAGCGAAGCGCGCGGCTCCGGGCCTATTCGGACGCGGCCTGCCTGGCCAGGTGGCGGACGAAGATCGGCCGCGAGGACACCGTCCTCGTCGACCGGCCGGGGCGTGGCTACGGCGACGACTACAGCCCGTGGCGCGTCGAAGGCACGGTCGGCTCCTTCATTCGTGTCTGCGGCGCGGCGGTGACGGAGGAGGGGATCCTCGCTGCCTGACGACTGCCTCTTCTGCCGGCTCGCGCAGGAGGGCGACCACGTCGCGAAGACCGACGGCTTCGTCGCGGTCCGCGACATCAACCCCAAGGCGGAGACGCACCTGCTCGTCCTGCCGGAGCGGCACGTCGACAGCTTCCGCGAGGTGGCGGAGTTCCCGCCCGAGGAGGTGAAGCGAATGCTGGAGTTCGTCGCGGAGACGGCGCGAGAGGTCGGGCTCTCCGACTACCGCGTCCTCGTGAACGTCGGCCAGGGCGCCGGTCAGACGATCTTCCACCTCCACTGGCATGTCCTCGGCGGCCGTGTCACGGGGATGCCGGCATGAGCCTGATCGAGCGGCTCGAGGGCGAGCTGCGCGACGCCATGCGGGCCCGCGACGACGAGCGGCGCGACGCGCTGCGCCTTCTCCTCTTGAGCCTCCGCGGCGCCGAGAAGGAACTCCAGCGGCCGCTCCACGACGACGAGGAGCTTCAGGTGCTGCAGCGAGAGCGCAAGCGGCGGATCGAGGCGGCGGAGGCGTTTCGGGCCGGAGGTCGGACCGAGCAGGCCGAGGCGGAGGAGGGGGAGCTGCGCGTCCTCGCCGAGTTCATGCCCGAGCAGCTCGACGAGGAGGAGCTAGAGGAGATCGTCGACAGCGCGATCGCGGAGGTCGGCGCGACGAGCATGCGCGACTTCGGCCGCGTGATGGCCGACGTGATGCCGCAGGTCTCCGGCCGGGCTGACGGCTCGGTCGTCAGCCAGCTCGTCCGCGAGAAGCTGGCCTGACGGAACGCCTCGACGGCGCCAGTGGGGCCGCCGGAGGGGCCATGGCTCGCGCCGAGCCGACGTTTCCCCCCAATGGGGGCGCGCGAGCCCCTACCGAAACGCTAGCCGTCGCCGGGGCAACGGCGTGTGCCGATTGCGTGCCGGAAGTGTGCGGCGGGGCTGCGGCCGCGCTCGAATGCGGCGGCGGCCCTCAGATGCGACGGGCGCCGACGTAGGTCCGCGCGTACCAGCCGGTGATCGACGACACCTTCACGACGTCGCCCGTGTGCGGCGCGTGGATGAACTGGTTGTTCCCGATGTAGATGCCGACGTGGGCGAGACCGTCGAAGAAGACGAGGTCGCCCGGCTGGAGCCGGTCGCGCGACACCGCGACGCCGCGGTGGTACTGCGCGACCGTGTAGTGGGGCAGCGCGATCCCGAGCTGCGCGTAGACGTACATCACGAGACCCGAGCAGTCGAAGCCGCTCGGCGACGCGCCGCCCCAGCGGTACGGAACGCCCAGGTAGCGGGCGGCGATCGCCGCCGCTTCCGGGTGTCCGCCACCGGCGGGACCCGACGACGGCGGAGGTGGCGCAGGCGGAGGCGGGGAGGATGGAGGCGGGGAGGGCGGAGGCGGGGAGGGCGGAGGCGGGGAGGGCGGAGGCGGAGAGGAGGTCGCCGGCGGCGGAGACGGCGGCGGCGAGGCGGACGGCGGTGCGCTCGGCGGCGAGGAAGCAGACGCGGTGTGCGTCGCCGCGGCAGCAGCGCGCGCCCGAGCCCGCTCGCGCTCACGCGCGGCCGCGAGCGCCGCCAGCCGCTCACGCCGGAGCCGCGCTCGTGCCTCGGCGGCGAGCCTCCGCTCCCGGGCGCGCTCGCGCGCGCGAATCTGGACGATCTGCGCGCGGATCGACGACAGGAGCTGCCGGCGCCGCGCGAGCGCGCTCTCGATCCGCGCCCGCGTCGCCGCGAGCCGGGCGACCGTCCGCCGCTGCGCGCGCTTCGCCCGCTCGAGCCGCGCCTCGCGCCGCTCGAGGTCGGCCTTCGCGGCCGCGGCCTCGTTCGCGATCTCGTCGTCCTGGGCGGCGACCTCGCGGGCCGCGTCGAGGCGGTCGACGAGATCGCTCAAGCTCGACGCTCCGAGCAGGATGTCGAGCGCGGTCGGCTGCTCGGAGGTGTAGATCAGGACGATGCGGCGCTCGAGCCGCGCCTGCGCCCGGCGGAGCGTCCGCCGCGCGCGCACGAGCTCGGCCCGGTTTCGCCGCAGCTCGCCGCCGAGCGCGGTGAGCTGCACGCGGGCGCCGTCGTAGGCGTCGACGGTGTGGCTCAGCCCGCGGTCGATCTGCCCGATCTCGGCGAGGACGTGCGCGGCCTCGCCCTGCTTCTCGGCCACGGCCGGAGGGGACGCGGTTCCCGACGCCGTGACGGCGAGAGGCGTGGTCAGGACGAGGGCTGCGAGAAGGGATCGCGGTCGCACGAGAGGTGGGTGCCGGACGCGGTACCGGAAGCCGCGAGCGTGAGGGTCGGTCGCCCAGCCTACTGCGCCCGCCGGGCGGGGCCAAGTCTGGACCGCCGCCTACACTGAGGCCGTGCAGGAAGTTCTCTCCGTCTCGAACGACGTCGCGGCCGAGCTCGCGGGCATCTCCGACGGCGTGCTCGACGCGCTTCGCGACCGCCTCGGCTGCACGATCCTCCTCCGCGGCAACCGGCTGACGATCGAGGGCGACGACCACAGCGTCGCCGGCGCGCGGGCGGTCATCGACGAGCTCGTCGAGCTCGTGCAGGGCGGCCACGAGATCGGGCCGAGCACGGTCGACGCGGTCGTGACCGCGCTCGACGAGGCCGAGGACGTCCGCGACATCTTCGAGGACGTCGTCTGGCGGCACCGCGGCAAGAACATCGCGCCGAAGACGGTGACGCAGAAGCGCTACGTCGACGCGATCCGCCGCTGCACGGTCACGTTCGGGATCGGCCCGGCCGGCACGGGCAAGACCTACCTGGCGATGGCCCTCGCAGTCGCCGCCCTGGCCGAGAAGCAGGTCGGCCGGATCATCCTGACGCGGCCCGCGGTCGAGGCGGGCGAGCGCCTCGGCTTCCTCCCGGGTGACATGCTCGCCAAGGTCGACCCGTACCTGCGGCCGCTCTTCGACGCGCTCTACGACATGCTCGACGCCGACCGCCTCGCCGCCTACATGGACCGCGGCACGATCGAGGTCGCGCCGCTCGCGTTCATGCGCGGCCGGACGCTGAACGACTCGTTCATCATCCTCGACGAGGCCCAGAACACGAGTCCCGAGCAGATGCAGATGTTCCTGACGCGGCTCGGCTTCGGGTCGAAGGTCGTGGTCACCGGGGACGTGACCCAGATCGACCTGCCGCGCGAGCAGGCCTCCGGGCTGATCCAGGTGCAGGACATCCTCGCCTCGATCGACGGCATCGCCTTCATCCGCTTCGGGCATCAGGACGTCGTGCGGCACAAGCTCGTGCAGCGGATCGTCGAGGCCTACAAGCGGCACGCCGAGGAGACGGGGACGCAGCGGCGTCGCTGAACCGCGTGCTCGACGTCGAGGTGTCGAACGAGGCAGGTGCTCAGGTCGACGTAGGGGGCGCGGTCGAGCTCACGCGGCAGGTCCTCGCGGCCGAGGGCGTGGCGGACGGCGAGGTCGGGCTCCTCTTCGTCTCGCCGGAGCGGATCGCGGAGCTGAAGCGCGACCACCTCGGCGTCGACGAGGCGACGGACGTGCTCGCCTTCCCGATCGACGCGCGCGACGAGCTCCCGAACGGCGTGCCGCGACAGCTCGGGGACGTCGTCCTCTGCCCGCAGGTCGTCGGCAAGGCCTGGCGGGAGCCGCTCGTGCACGGGCTCCTGCATCTGCTCGGCTACGACCACGGCGAGGAGATGCGGGCGCGAGAGCGAGTGCACGCCTCGTGAGCACGCCGCGCCGCGCGCCGTCGCTCATCGAGAGCTTCAACAACGCGCTCGAGGGCGTCATCCACGTCCTCCGCACGCAGCGCAACATGCGGATCCACTTCCTCGTCGCCGTCGTCGTACTCGTCGCCGCGTTCGCCTCGAACGTGTCGCGCGAGGAGCTGATCGCGCTCTTCCTCTCGATCGCGTTCGTGCTGATCGCCGAAATGATCAACACGGCGATCGAGAGCGCCATCGACACCGCGACGACGTCGTTCGACCCGCACGCCAAGCTGGCCAAGGACATCGCCGCCGGCGCGGTCCTGATCGCGACCGTGAACGCCGTCGCCGTCGGCTACATCGTCTTCGCCCACCGGCTCTCGAAGCCAGGCGCGAGCGTGCTCGACCGCGTGCGCGACGCGCCGATCGACCTCACGGTGATCGCGCTCGTCGTGACGATCCTGATCGTGATCGGGACGAAGGCGCTGACCGGGCGGGGTACGCCGCTCCGCGGTGGGCTTCCCTCCGGCCATGCGGCGCTCGCGTTCGCGGGCTGGATGGCGGCCACGTACGTCCTCGGCGACACGCGGCACCGCTTTCTCGTCTCGAGCCTGACGTTCATCATGGCCCTGCTCGTCGCGCAGACGCGGGTCGAGTCGGGCGTGCACTCGACGCTCGAGGTCGCCTACGGCGGCCTGATCGGCGCGATCGTCACGCTCGTGCTCTTCCAGGCCTTCACGTGAGGTCCGGCTTCGTGGCCGTCGCGGGGCGGCCGAACGTGGGCAAGTCGATGCTCGTGAACGCCCTCTGCGGCGGCAAGGTCGCGATCGTCTCCGACAAGCCGCAGACGACGCGGCGCCGCATCCTCGGCGTCGCGAGCGGCGAGGACTACCAGCTCGTGCTCGCCGACCTGCCGGGCTTCCAGCGGCCGCGCGACGCCCTCACGGAGCGCATGCAGCGAACGGTCGACGCGGCCTTCGAAGACGTGGAGGCGGTGCTCTTCGTCCTCTCGGCGCGGGAGCGCATCGGCGCCGGCGACCGCTTCATCGCGGAGCGGGTGTTCCGGCTCGGAGTTCCGGTCGTGATCGCGCTCAACAAGGTCGACCGCCTGAAGCCCGGCCACATCGCGTCGCAGATGCAGGCCGCGGCGCGTCTCGGCGACTTCCACGCCCTCCATCCCGTGAGCGCGAAGACGGGTGACGGCGTCGGCGCGCTGTGCGAGGAGCTCGTCTCGCTGCTACCGGAAGGCCCGCTCTACTTCCCGGATGGGGAGCGGACCGACCTTCCGCTCGAGCTCCAGCTGGCGGAGATCGTGCGCGAGAAGGCGCTCGAATTGACGCGCGAGGAGGTGCCGCACGCGGTGAGCGTCGAGGTCGAGGAGGTCGCCGACGACGTCGTCCGGGCCAACGTCTTCGTCGAGACGGAGTCGCAGAAGCAGATCGTCGTCGGCCGGGGCGGGTCGATGATCAAGGAGATCGGTGTCCGCGCGCGGCCCGAGATCGAGGCCCTGCTCGTGCGGCACGTCTTTCTCGAGCTGCACGTCAGGGTGCGGCCTCGGTGGCGGCGCGACGAGGCGATGCTCGAGCGGCTCGGGCTGTAGGACGCCTAGACCCGGGTCGTTGGCGAGTGTCTTTTGAACCCTAATCGTCACCCGCGCGTGCGGCTTTCGACGTTAGGCTCGCAGCGGGGAGGAGGCGGGCGGCGCCGTAACCAAGGGACGCTAGCGCGAACGCCGAGAGCCAGCGATCACGAGCCCGACGAGCACCCCCGCCGCCACGAGCTGAAGCCACGCGGGAAGCCCGCCCGTGCGGTGCCAGCCGCGGAAGCGGTGGCTCGGGAAGAGCTTGCGGCCACCGGGCCGAGGCAGGCGGAGGACGTGCTCGAGATCCGGCGCCGAGGCCGCGGCCGCGCCGATCGTCGCGGGAGCGAGCGGGCCGCGCCGCGCCGCCACCAACAGCAGGAGCACGACGCCGCTTCGCATCTCGAAGCGACGCGACGGGATGTCGTGATGCGGAATGCGATCGCCGAGCACGTGCGCGAGGAGCCCGAGCGCGACCGCCCGGCCGCGCGAGCGAGATGCGGCGCCGACGGCGGCTCCGCTCGCGACGTGCAGGCTGACGATCATCGCGGCGTGTAGTAGCGGGCGACCCAGCGCGACAGGCCGTCGAGGCCCGGGAAGAGCACCCGCTCGGTGATGTTCGCCTGGTCGAGCTTGTCGCGGATCTCCCACTTGAGCTCCGCGGGGACGACGAGCCGCCGAGCGAGGTTCGGGTGCCCCGCGAGCCAGTCGTCGGGCGAGAGCGACGGGCTCGACGCAAGGGAGAAGAGTGCGTACTGGTTCACGATCCGCTCGTCGAACGAGGGCGGCTCGACGAAGACGAGGAAGTCATCGTCCCCGAGGTCGTCGAAGCCGTCGAGATCGCGAGCCGCGCGGTCGAGCATCTCGGTGTTGAAGAGGTTCGCCCCCTCCTCCTCGAGGCACCGCCGCAGCTCGGCCGGCGTCCGCCGGTGCGCCCGGACGAAGTCGACGCACCACACCACGCCGTCGCGGTCGTACCGGTCGAGGTTCGCGGTGACGAAGTGGAGCGCGACGTACGGCGAGTACGTCCAGTCGAGCAGGCGGGTCGGCAACCCGTGGTGCTGGCCGAGGGCGAGCCAGTTCCAGACCGAGTCGACCGGCACGTCGCCGCGCGCCGCGTACTTGCGGAAGTTCCGCAGCAGGTGGCGCTCGAGCTCGTGCGGGTCGCCGCCGAGCCGGACGAGGCTCGTCGTCAGGTCGCTGTCCGCGCGAGACATGCCGCGAAAGGCGAAGTCGGAGCGGAAGCGGCCAAGCGGCTCGTGCCACGAGCCCTCGTACAGCCGCTCCTGGAGCTCGATCCAGCTCGAGACGCGGATCTCCTCCACTATCGACTCCTGAGCAGGTAGAGGTCCTGGTACGGGTTGCCGGTCGCGCCCTCGGGCACGAACTCGACGACGTCGAGCCGGGCCGCGAGCCGTTCCTGCACGTACGACGGCGGGTGGAAGGCCGAGCAGAGGTTGGAGCCGGCGCCCTCCTCCCAGCGCACGACGAGCTGCCCGTGGTCGAAGCGTGCCCGCTCGGCCGCCTCGAGCCGCTCGCGGTAGCGCTCGCCGTGGACGGTCACGAGGAGGAAGCCGCCGGGCCGCAGCACCCGCTCGAGCTCGGCTGCCCACGCGAGCTGGAGCTCCTCGGGCAGGTGCGTGAAGACGGAGAGCGCGTAGACAAGGTCGAAGCTCTCGTCGTCGTAGGCGAGCGGCGGCTCGAGCCGGTTCGTGGTGAAGCGCGCGAACCGCAGGTTGCGGCGACACCACTCGACCGCCTCCTCGCTCCGGTCGCTCCCGTGCACGACGGTTCCGTTCAGGCCCGCCCAGCGCCGCGTGACGCGTCCGCACCCGCAGCCGAAGTCGAGCATCGCCTCGAGCTCCTCGACAGGCCGACCGGCGCGCGCCAGGGCCCCGCGGATCGCCCCGGCGGCGAGCCGGCCGCTCTCGAGGAACCACGCGGCGTCCGGCGTCCCGGCGACCCGGACGATCAGCCGTGGCGGCGGGACGGGCAGACCGTCGTCGGCGGCCGGGGCGGCCCCTGCCCGCAGCGACCGCGCCCACTCGTAGCCGCGGTAGGCGGCCCGTAGCAGACCGAGCCGGCCGAGGAGGTTGAGGGCCCACCGCTTCACGTGCGCGAACGCTAGAGGACGCGCGGCGGCCTAGACTTGGGTCGTGGCCAAGGCACCGGTTCTGCCGCGCGGCTTCGAGCTTCCGCTCGAGCCCCGGCTGCCGCGGATCGGCTCCGTCGACCAGGTGGCCGTGGAGGAGCGGGCGGCGACGCTCGGGAAGCGGTCGATCAAGCGCGAGGCGAAGCTCTGGGCGCTCGAGCTAGCGATCCGGACGATCGACCTGACGACGCTCGAGGGCGCGGACACCCCCGGCAAGGTCGCCGCGCTCTGCTCGAAGGCGCTACGCCCGGACCCGGTCGATCCGTCGATCCCCGCGGTCGCGGCGGTGTGCGTCTACCCGAACCTCGTCCCCGTCGCCGTCGAGCGCGTGCGCGGAAGCGGCGTGAGGGTCGCCTCCGTCGCCACCGCCTTCCCGTCCGGGCAGGCGCCGCTCGACGTGAAGCTGGCCGAGGTGCGCGAGGTGGTCGAGATGGGCGCCGACGAGGTCGACATGGTCATCGACCGCGGCGCGTTCCTCTCCGGCCGCTACGCCAAGGTCTACGACGAGATCGTCCGCGTGAAGGAGGCCTGCGGCGACGCGCGCCTGAAGGTGATCCTCGAGACGGGCGAGCTTGGCACCTACGACAACGTCCGCCGTGCGTCGCTTCTGGCCATGGCCGCCGGGGCCGACTTCATCAAGACCTCCACGGGCAAGCTGCCGTCGGCCGCGACGCTGCCGGTGGCGCTCGTGATGCTGGAGGCGATCCGCGACGTGTACGAGGAGACGAGGCGGATGGTCGGGATGAAGCCCGCCGGCGGGATCCGGGTCGCCAAGCAGGCAGTGCAGCACCTCGTTCTCGTCCACGAGACGGTCGGCCCCGAGTGGCTGACGCCCGACCTCTACCGGCTCGGCGCGTCGTCGCTCCTGAACGACGTGCTGCTCCAGATCGGCAAGGAGAAGACGGGCGCCTACCAGTCGCCCGACTACTTCACGATCGATTGACCGGAAGCTAACGGCATCCTCACGAGCGCGGCGTACGCTCGTGCCGATGGCGACGATCCTGCCGGCTCTCGCAGCGGCGGCGACCATCCTGTCGGTCGCTCCCGCTGCCGCGCAGCCCTCGTCCGGAAGCCAGATCTACTCCGTCCGGCTCGACGGCAGCGGACTCGTGAACCTGAGCGGCGCGAATGTGCCGGACGCCCTGCCGAGCCTGGCTCCTCGCGGTGGCCGCATCGCGTTCGTCCGGGTCCCGACGCGCGGGCTCGCCCGCCGGAGCTCCCTGCCCATCGGGGAGCTCTGGACGATGCGGAGCAACGGCTCGGAGCAGCGCCGGCTCGCCGCAGGAGTCGTGGTCGGGGACGCATTCGTCGCCCCACCGAGCTGGTCGCCCGACAGCCGCGAGATCGCGTTCTGGGGCGCCCCGGACGGCGGCCGGTACGGCGTCTGGGTCGTCGACCTGGAGGGCCGCCTGCGCCGGCTTGCCGACGCAGAGTCGAGCCCGACCTGGTCGCCCGACGGCCGTCTGATCGCCTTCGACGAATTCGACGCCTCCAGGTGCGGGCCGATCGACCGGAACTGCGCCACGGCTCTGCTCGAGGTCGTTGCGCCCGAGGGGTCCGGTCGCCGGACGCTCGCGACCGACGCCATCCGGCCGAGCTGGTCGCCGACCGGCGCGCGCCTCGCATTCGCGGGCGGAGCCGCCGGAACGGACGCCTACACGCTCGGCGTCGTCTCGCCGGCCGGCGGCCCGCCGAGGACGCTCGTCCGGCGGCGAAACGCGTGGACGATCGCCTGGTCGCCCGGCGGCCGGCGGATCGCCTTCGTCGACGAGAGGAGCGGCTCGATCTTCACCGTCGCTCCGAGCGGCGGCCCGCTGCGCCGGCTTGGTGGCGGTGGGACGGCCCCGATCCCCTCGGTCGCATGGTCGCCGCGCGGCGCCAGGATCGCGTTCGCCGTGCGTCCGGAGCGGGCGCGCGTGACAACCATCTGGGTCGCGCATGCCGACGGCTCTCACCGGCGTCGAGTCGAGAAGGTTCGCGGCGCCGTCTCCGACCTCGCCTGGTTGGCCGACGGCGGCCGGCTGATCTATACCCTCGCGCGACGGTGAGGCCCCGAGCCGCCGTCGTCGCCGCGACCCTCGCGCGCACGACTGACACGGCAGGGCTCGGGAGTAGCATTCCCGAGGTGGCCGAGCTCGAGCGCAAGCACGGCGGCACGCCGGTCCCGACGGAGTGGACGTATGCGCCTGCCCCCGAGGCGCGCGACATCGTCTCGATCCGTGACCGCTACGGGCTCTACGTCGGCGGCGAGTGGATCGAGCCGCACTCCGGCAAGGCCTTCGCCACCATCGACCCCTCGACCGAGGAGCCGCTCGCCGAGATCGCGCAGGCGGGCCCCGAGGACGTGTCTCTCGCGGTCGCGGCGGCACGGGAGGCGTTCGACAACGGCTGGGCGGATCTGGCCCCCTCCGAGCGGGCGAAGTACCTCTTCCGGATCGCCCGCATCCTCCAGGAGCGCTCGCGCGAGTTCGCCGTCCTCGAGTCGCTGAACGGCGGCAAGCCCATCAAGGAGTCGCGCGACGTCGACCTGCCGCTCTCCGCCGCCCACTTCTTCTACTACGCGGGCTGGGCGGACAAGCTCGAGTACGCCTTCCCGAACCGGCAGCCGCAGCCGGTCGGCGTCGCCGGCCAGATCATCCCCTGGAACTTCCCGCTGCTCATGCTGGCCTGGAAGATCGCGCCCGCCCTCGCCGCCGGGAACACCGTCGTCCTGAAGCCGGCCGAGACGACGCCATTGACGGCGCTCCTCTTCTGCGACGTCCTCCGCCAAGCCGAGCTCCCGCCCGGGGTCGTGAACATCGTCACCGGCGACGGCAGCACCGGGGCCGAGATCGTCAAGCATCCCGGCGTCGACAAGATCGCCTTCACCGGCTCGACCGAGGTCGGAAAGGCGATCCAGCGCGAGCTCGCGGGCACGAAGAAGAAGCTGACCCTCGAGCTCGGCGGCAAGGCCGCGAACGTCGTCTTCGACGACGCGCCGCTCGACCAGGCGATCGAGGGGATCGTGAACGGGATCTACTTCAACCAGGGCCACGTCTGCTGCGCGGGCTCCCGCCTGCTCGTCCAGGAGTCGATCTATGAGCAACTGATCGCGAAGCTCAAGCGGCGGCTCGGCACGCTGCGGGTGGGCGCGCCACTCGACAAGAACACCGACGTGGGCGCGATCAACTCGCGCCAGCAGCTCGAGAAGATCGAGGATCTCGTCCGCTCGGGGCGCGACGAGGGCGCCGAGATCTACCAGCCGCCGTGCCGGCTCCCGGAGCGCGGCTACTGGTTCGTGCCGACGGTGTTCACGAACGTCGCCCAGTCGTACCGGATCGCACAGGAGGAGATCTTCGGGCCGGTGCTCTCCGTCCTCACCTTCCGGACGCCCGACGAGGCGGTCGAGAAGGCGAACAACACGCCGTACGGGCTCTCGGCCGGCGTCTGGACGGAGAAGGGCTCACGCATCCTCGCGATAGCACAGCGGCTCCGCGCGGGCGTCGTCTGGGCGAACACCTACAACCGCTTCGACCCCGCGTCGCCGTTCGGCGGCTACAAGGAGTCCGGCTTCGGCCGCGAGGGCGGGCTGCACGGGCTCGAGCCCTACCTGAAGTTCGATTGATGCCCGCGCTGAGACTCGATCCTCCGCGCGAGCTTCACACCGTCTTTCCTGAAGTGATCCAACCGCTGCGGGATGCGTTGGAGGCTGGAGGCGAGCCGGGCCTCGCCGAGTCAGTCGAGCGGCTTTGCGTGCACGCGCTGTGCGGCTGCGGAGACTCCTTCTGCGGCAGCTTCTACACCCTCGACCCTTCGCGCCCGCGGTTGCAGGGGACGATCGGGCTCGACGGAGATTCGCCCTTCACCCCGTTCGCGATCGACACGAGCGACGACAGGATCGCGTTCGTCGAGATCATCAATGCCGACTCGTCTCCCTTGTCCGGCTTCAAGCGCCGCCACGCACGGCTCTGCGACGAAGCCGCCGCCCGCGCATGAGCCGCCGCCTTCCGGTCCGCAAGACCTACAAGCTCTTCGTCGGCGGCGCGTTCCCGCGCTCGGAGTCGGGTCGCACGTACGAGGCCGAGGGGCAGAACGTCGCCCGGGCCTCGCGCAAGGACGTGCGCGACGCCGTGCGCGCGGCGCGCGGCGCGCTGCCGAAGTGGTCGTCGATGACCGCCTACAACCGCGGCCAGGTGCTCTACCGGCTCGCCGAGATGATGGAGGCGCGGCACGCGGAGCTCGCCGACCTCTGCTCCGGGCCCGGCGAGGTCGAGCGCGCGATCGACCGCACGGTCTGGTACGCCGGCTGGGCGGACAAGCTCGGCCAGGTGCTCGGCTCGTCGAACCCAGTCGCGGGCCCATACTTCAACTTCACCGTGCCGGAGCCGACCGGCGTCGTGGCGGTGCTCGCGCCAGAGGAGCCGCCGCTCCTCGGCCTCGTGACGCGGCTCCTCCCGCCGGTCGTCGGCGGCAACGCGGTCGTCGCGGTGGCCTCGGAGTCGCGACCGCTCGCGGCGATCGAGCTCGCCGAGGCGCTCGCGACCTCGGACGTCCCCGGCGGCGCCGTCAACATCCTCACCGGCCTGAAGCGGGAGCTCGCGCCCGTGCTCGCGGCGCACATGGACGTCAACGCACTCGATTTGACCGGCGCCGACGGCGACGTCGCGGAGCTCGAGCGGGCAGCGGCGGCGAACGTCAAGCGCGTCGTCCACGGCGCGGCCGACGGCCAGAGCCCGTGGGACGTGGCGTCGTTCCTCGAGCTGAAGACCGTCTGGCACCCGATCGGCGTCTGACCTAGCCGCCTCCCCCGTCCGAGGGCCTAGCCAGACTCGGCCCTCGCCGATCTCAACGGGCGAGGGATGGTTCTCGGCAGACACATACGCAGGGTTGCGCTTGTAGCGGCGCTCGCGGCGGCGGCTCTGCCCGGCGCCGCGGCGGCTTCGCAGCTGATCGATCGCAACCCCACCGAGGTCCGCCTCGCCGTGAACGGGAAGGGCGAGGCGATGATCACCTACCGCGCGGCCGGGAAGCTCCGCCGAGTCCTCGTCTGGGGCGCGCTCAACGCTCGCTTCCCGAGCCCGGCCTCGCGCCAGGTCCGGTTCAAGAAGGACTACGCCGGTGGCTGGGGCAAGTACCGCCGGCTCTACTGGCGCGGCTTCCGCAACGTCTGCCGGCGCTACGACGGGCCCGCGCTCGCCTGGTTCGTCACCGGGTGCAAGGCGCCCGACGGCTCGTACTGGGCGCTCCAGAGCTGGCAGACGCCGCTCCCCGACCTCGGCTACACGCCGTGGCTGCCGGAGCAGCGCGCGTGGGAGCTGCACGTCTCGCACTGGACGGGGCCGCTCGCCCAGCTCGAGGTGCACACGGACTGGATCTACGGCGGCCGCTTCCACGACCTCTTCGGCCGCCTCACCTATCGCGGGCATCCCGTCTTCGGCTACCACACGACGCGTTACGGCGCGCCGCTCGACGGCTACGGGCGGCTCCTCTACCTCGACACCTTCGACTCCGCCTACGGGCCAGGCTGGCGGCGCGAGAACTCGTTCGTCGCGCACAACCCGACGGGCATGTTCTGCTACGGCTTCTATCCGTTCGACCCCACGAAGAGCGGCTACGTCCATCCGCCTGGGCAGACGGCGAAGCGCGGGCCGGGCAACGGGCGGCGCTACCGCATCACCGTCGAGGGGCCGGGGGTCACGCCCGACGTCGTGTGGACGGGCCCGGGCCTCCACGACTACGACGCGCACAACGCCGCCGACGTGCTCTACGAGCGGCAGCAGAACGCCCTGCTCGACTCCATGCTCGGAGTCGACCGGAAGTGCCGCCAGCACTGAGCGCGGGCAGAGCCCGCGCGTCCTGATGGTCGGCGCCGCCAAGTCGGCGCCTTCGTCGCGGCGCTACGATCGCGGTGGTGACAGCCGCCCGCCGCTTCAGCCAGGCCATCTCGGAGGGTGACGGAATCTCGCTCATCGTCGCGGTTCGCGGGCCGGAGGACGCGAGGCAGGCGGAGGACGACGGCGCGGAGGCCGTGCTCGTCTCCGGCGGAAGCGTGCGCGAGCTCCTGGGAATCCGCGAAGCGACGTCGCTCCCCATCCTCTTCTACTGGGACGGCGAGCAGCCCGACGCGCTCGAGGGCGCCGACGCGTGCGTCGTCGAGGCGGGCGGCGAGCGCGACCGCGAGTGGCTCGTGCGCGTCCACGGCGAGCTCGGCGACCGCTTCGAGCTCGCGCTCCGGATCTCCGACGAGGATCACCTCGAGTCGGCGCTCGAGAACTTCGACCCCGAGCTCTTCGTCCTCGCCGCGCCGGACGAGGAGGGCGACGACGCGCTCGAGCGCGTGCTCGATCTCCTGCCCGACGTGCCGGCCGGGAAGCTCGCGATCGCCGAGCTGCCGGGGCCGGGCCGCGAGCAGGTCGCCGAGCTCGAGCGGGCGGGAGTGGACGCGGTGATCGTCGGCGCGACCGCCGCCGACCTCGTCGGCGAGGCGCCCCCGAGCCTCTGATTCGGGTCTACCATCTTCGGAGAATGAGGAAGCTCGGGGTCATCCCCCTCGCCGTGCTCGCGGCGGCGATCGCGCTCGTCGCGAGCGGGTGCGGCGGCGATGCCGACCGCGCCGTCGAGCCGCCGGCGAAGGCGGCGTCGACGCGCGCCGCGTGCCCGGCGGCGGCGCGCGCCGGTTGGCAGCGCCTCGCGAACCGCATCCACGCGTCGGTCTACTGCCCCGCCTGGATGCCCGACCCGTTCGACGGCGTGATCGGCGGCCGCTGGAACACGATCGACTCGGTCTCGCCCGACGGCAGCTACCTCATCGGCTTCATCTGGCTCGAGGCGGGAAGCGGCGAGCTGCACGTCAACCTGCGCGGCTACCCCGGCCGCACGCGGATCCCGACCTGCACCGACGTGAACACCGTGAACGGCGTCACGCACCGCCGCAAGATCCAATGCTTCGCCGACCCGACCGGCCACCGGAGGGTCGCCGGCATCAATGCCACCGTCTACACCGCGAACCAGGACGCCGATCGCTGGCACGTCCTCTACGCGTGGCGGCATGACGGCTCGCTCTACACGCTGAGCCAGCACGTCGCGGAGCCGCTCACCTATCGCAAGGTCGTGGCCGACCTCGACCGCATGCTGCGCTCGCTCGTCCTCGTCCGGCCGTCGTGAGGATCACTCGGCGCAGGTTCCTCGCCGGCGCCGCAGCCGGGGCTGCGGGCGCGGCCGGCGCGGGCGGGATCTACGAGCTCGTCGACCGCCTCGCCTCGTCGCCCGCGCGGCCGGCGGCGGCGAGGCGGCTGCCGCGGGAGCAGCACCTGCTCGAGGGGCAGGCGACGATCACCGACGAGGGGGTCGAGGTGCTCGTCCCGCCGCTTCACCACCGGCTCGTGACGGCGCGCGTCGCGGCGGGAACGGATCTCCGCGCCGCCCAGGCCGAGCTCGAGCGGCGACTCCGCGAGCTCGAGGAGCGGTTCGAGCCGACGCCGGCCGGGCTCGGGGTCACGGTGGGGTGGGGCCTGCCGTACTTCCGGCGCCACGTCCCCGGCGCCGCCCGCGCGTACCTCCCGCTCGACGTCCGCGCCTCGCGCGAGCGCGACCGCCCCGTCGGCGCGCTCCTCGACGCCGTCCGCTTCCCGAGCGACCCGAAGGAGACGGTCCTCGAGGACAACGACGTCGCCGTCCTGCTGCGGAGCGACCGGCTCGACCACGTCGACGCGGGCGCGAAGGCGATCTTCGACGGCTTCGACGCGCTCGAGCGCACGAGCGTCCGCAACGGCTTCGTCGGCGGCGGCTTCTCGGGCCGGCAGAGCCTGCCGAAGCAGATGGCGGTCGCGGCCGGCGTGGCCGGCGCGGAGCTCATCCCCGACGGCGCGCAGCTCTTCCTCGGCTTCACCTCGACGCAGCGCGCCACGCTTGGGCCCGGGCGGATCGCGAACCTCGAGACGCTCGGCTACGCGCACGACCCGAAGGGCTACTTCCGCGGCGGAACGGCGATGCACGTCTCGCACGTCGCCGAGGACCTCGAAGCGTGGTACCTGAACTTCGACTTCTCGCAGCGGGTGTCGACGGCCTTCAAGCCGGGCTTCGACAGCCTGCGCCCAGGGGCGCAGACGGTGCGCCAAGCGCCGAAGGACGTCTCGTCCGTGGCAGAGGTCGAGCGCGGCTACCACCGCTTCGGGGCGATCGGCCACAGCGCGGCGATCCAGACCTCCTCGCGGCTCACCCGCCGCCACGTCGCGCCGGACGGGACGGTCTACGACGCGGGCACGGCGATCCCGCAGCGCGCCGACTTCAACACGCTCGACAACCCGTTCGCATGGAGCTCGCAGCCGGAGCGCGACCGGATGCGCGACAATCCCGAGGCCGGCGTCCACTTCGTCGTCTTCAACCCGACGAGCGACGACTTCCACCGCAACCGGCTGGCGATGGACGGCGTGCTTCCGGACGGGACGAAGCTCAGGTTCCCGCCCGGCTCGCGCGGCCAGGGGTTCAACGCCGTGCTCCGGACGACGCACCGGCAGAACTTCCTCGTCCCGCCGCGCGTCCACGGCTCGTTCCCGCTCGCCGAGCTTCGCGGGTGACGGCCGGCGGGTCCTCGATCCCGGCGGTGCGGCGCCTCCTGGCTGTCCTCGCCGCGGGGAAGCGAGTCGCCGAGGTCGGCACCGCCTTCGGCCTCGGCACGCAGGCGCTCGCCTCGACCGCGCGCGAGGTCGTCACCGTCGAGCTCGATCCGGAGCGGGCGCGCGTGGCCCGCGAGGCGCTCGCGGGCCTGCCGAACGTGGAGGCGCTCGAGGGCGACTGGGCCGAGCTCCTCCCGCCGCGGGCGCCGTTCGAGCTCCTCTTCATGGACGGCGGCGGCTGGAAATTCGATCTCGACCAGGCCGCTCGGATGCTCGAGCTGCTGGCGCCGGGCGGGCTCGCCGTCGTCGACGACATGACGCCCGGCTACGGGCCGGATCCGGTGCGCGACTTCTTCTTCGGCAGCTCCGAGCTCGTGGCCGTCGAGATCCTGACGACGCCCGAGACGGCGGCGCTGCTCGTTACGCGTCGTCCCGGAGCAGCGGGCGCGTGAGGCACGTCGGGCCGCCGTCGCCCTTGAGCGAGAGCTCCTCGCCGCGGTAGACGCGGACGTCGACGCCCGCCGCCTCGAGCCGGCGCCGCGTCTCGGGGTTCCCGTCGAGCGCGAGCGCGACGCGTGGGCCGAGCGCCAGCACGTTGCAGCCGAGCGAGTCGTACTCCTCGACGGGCACCTCGACGGTGGCGACGCCGCGCTCGGCGAGGAGCTGGAGCAGCCGGGTGGGCGCGAGCGGGGGGAAGACGAGCGCGAGGTCGCGGTCGAGCGGGCTCACGAACGAGAGCAGGTGCAGCACCTCGGCCGCGCCGCGGTAGTGGGGGAGGTCGAACGTGAGGACGTCGACGTCCGGGAGGGCTCGTCTGAGCGCCTCCGCGCCGGCCTCGTTCGTGCGGTAGCCGAGGCCGACGAGGAGCGTGCGCTCGTCGAGCCAGAGCGTGTCGCCGCCCTCCGCGAGCCCCGGCGGCTCGAGGGCGGCTGCGACGGGGACGCCGGCGCGCTCGAGGTCGCGACCGAGCGCGGCGGGCTCGCCCTGCCGGAGCTCCTTTCCCGGGCGGAGCAGGATCGCGCCCGCGTCGGCCACGAGCGCGGGGTCGTACGCGTAGATCGCATCGAGCGCTCCCGGAAGCGGCTCCTCGGCGTAGACGACCTCGGCGCCGAACTCGGTGAGCTCAGCGGCGAAGCCCTCGTGCTCGGCGGCGAGGCGGGCCGGATCCGGCTCGGCGCGCCAGCCGAACTCGCGCCAGCGCGCGCCGTCCTCGGCTCGCGGCGCGCGCACGAGCACGCGCCGCAGCGTCGCGGTCTGGCTCTGGCACCCGTACCTCGTCTCGTCGAGAACGGCCATGACCGGAGCCTAGTCCTCCGGAGCCGCGTCCCAGTGGCAGCCACTCCGGAGAAAGGTGCGCGGAAGTGTGTCGTGAACCAACGGGCGGCTCAGGCGAGCCGCTCGAGGACGAGCGCGACACCGTCTTCTTCGTTCGACGCCGTCACCTCGTCCGCGACGGCGAGGACGTCGGGATGCGCGTTCGCGACCGCGACCGCGTGGCCGGCCCACTCCAGCATCGGCACGTCGTTCGGGTAGTCGCCGAAGGCGACCACGGCTGCCTGGTCGATCTCGAGCTCCTCGCAGAGCTCGGCGAGAGCGGCGGCCTTGCTCACGCCGGCCGTTGCGATCTCGACCGTCCACGGCCCGGCGATCGTCACCGCCGCCTCGTCTCCCGCCAGCTCGCGGGCGGCTTCCGCGACCGCCTCGAGCGCGTGCTCCTCGTGACGCACGATCAGCTTCGCCACCGGTTCCGCGACGAGCTCGAGCCCGTCGGCGTAGCGGGTTCCGGCCGGCGGCTCCCAGCCCCAGGCCGCGAAGCCGGGCTCGAGGGCGATCTCCTCGCTCTCGACCGCGAAGAGGATCCCCGGCAGCCGAGACCGCAGCTCCCGCACCAGCCGCGCCGCGACCTCGACGGCGAGCGTCCGCGTGCGGACGACCTGCCCCGAACTCAGGTCGAGCGCGATGGCGCCGTTCGAGCAGATCGCGCTTCCGTCGAGACCTGCCTCGGCCGCGAGGACCCTGACGGTGCGCGGGCCGCGGGCGGTGACGAGGACGACACGGATCCCGGCGTCTCGGGCCCGCGCCAGCGCCGCCCGGCTCCGTTCGGAGATCGAATGGTCGGGGCGCAACAGCGTCCCGTCGAGGTCGATGGCGGCTAGCCGGCAGCGCAGCTGCCTGTCCGCGGAGCGGACCAGTGGAGGGGGTTCGGGGGAACCGGGAGGTTCCCCCGAACGCCTCGCGTTCGAGCTCATCCGAAGAACGCCCTCGCAACGTCGTACCGGCGGCGAAGCCGCCTGTCCGCGAAGCGGACCAGTGGAGGGGTACCGGGGGAACCGGGAGGTTCCCCCCGCGCTCGGGTAGGCGGTGTCATCCGAAGAACGCCCTCGCAACGTCGTACCACGCCGGCGGCACGGTCTTCAGCTCCGCGGTCGCCTCCGCGAGCGAGACGTCGACGATCGCGTCGCCGCGCAGCGCGGCCATCTGCCCGAACCGGCCCTCGTGGACGAGGTCGGCCGCCTTCAGCCCGTAGCGCGTCGCGAGCACCCGGTCGCGCGGCGTCGGCGTCCCGCCGCGCTGGACGTGCCCGAGGACGGTGACGCGCGTCTCGTACCCCGTCCGCTCCTCGATCGCCTTCGCGAGCCGGTCGCCCACGCCGCGCGCGGACAGCCGGACATGGCCGAACTGGTCGACCTCGGCCGGCTCGTCGCCGTCCTCGCCGCCGAGCTCGTACCCCTCGCTGACGACGACGATCGAGAAGTCCTTGCCGCGCGCGTGGCGGTGGCGGATCTCGTCGCAGCACTCGTCGACCGAGATCGGCTGCTCCGGGATGAGGATTACGTCGGCACCTCCGGCGATGCCGCTCATCACCGCGATCCAGCCGGTGTGGCGGCCCATCACCTCCACGACCATGACGCGGTTGTGCGACTCGGCCGTCGTGTGGAGGCGGTCGATCGCCTCGGTCGCGATGAAGACGGCCGTGTCGAAGCCGAAGGTGTAGTCGGTCGCCGAGAGGTCGTTGTCGATCGTCTTCGGCACCCCGACGACCGGGAAGTCGTTTTCCGCGTAGAGCCGGGCGGCGACGCCGAGGGTATCCTCGCCGCCAATCGCCACGAGGGCCTCGAGGCGCTCGGCCCGGAAGTGCTCGAGGACGCGCTCGGCGCCGCCGTCGAGGCGAAACGGGTTCGTCCGGGTCGTGCCGATGATCGTTCCCCCGCGCGGCAGGAGGCCCGAGACCTCGCGCGGCCCGAGCGGCGTGAAGAGCCCGTCGACGAGGCCGCGCCAGCCCTCGAGGACGCCGACCACATCGTGGCCGCGCGCGAAGCAGCGCCGCGCCACGGCACGGATGACGGCGTTCAATCCCGGGCAGTCGCCACCGCCCGTGAGGACTCCCACGCGCACGAGGCCGATCGTAGGTCACGAGATGGCGCGCGCGCGCGCCCGGGGCAGAAGCTCCGGGCGCGCCTCTTCGTCGGGTCACGTGTGCGACGCGTTGGCTGGAGCCGGAGATGTAGCCCGGCACCGTCTGCCTCAGCGGCATCACGACGCGAATCGTCACGCGACCGAAGCGCGCGCGGAACGTGGGCCGCGACACGACGGTCGGCCAGATGCCGGGGACGGCGCTCCGGCAATAGACGCGCCGAACGCCGACCCACACGTGGGCGGCGGTTCCACCGCTGGAGCACGCCGTACTTCCCGACGAACGCGCGGATCGCGTACGCCCTCAGCAGGAACCCGTGCCGCCCGCCTGCGTGTGTCAGCCGGAGCCGCGGCCGGACGTCGACGGCGACGGCGTCGCTCCGCGCATTGCCCGTCTTCGCGGTGTACAGCGTGCGGATCACCGGACGGGCCGTGAAGCTGAACGAGCCGTCCGCCGCCGTCCTCGCGGTCGCGAGCTCACCCACCTGAGCGGTGCGACCGAACGGGAAGCGATGCTCCATGATCGTCACCTGCTGGCCCGTCTGGCCGTTCGAGACCGAGCCGGACAGGTTCACCACTCGGCGGTAGACACGCTGCGACTCGAACGGCGGTAGCTGCGCGAACATCAGCGGCGCGACGCACAAGACGTACACCGTGACGTCGGTCGATGTCGGCAACACGCTGCGCGTCCGCGTGCGCGCGTCGCGAACAGCGCCGGCGCGAGCGCCGCGACGGCGGTGATCTCCGCCAAGCAGCGCCCGCATCGTCCGTGACGCTCGACGCCAGCCGCACGATCGTCTTCGTCGAAGGCCTACCCGGAAGCCAGCGACCTGCACGTCGAATCCGCGTCAGACGCGTAAAACTCGTGTTAATGCTTCGTGTTACGAACTAGCGGGATCGCCCGCGTGCCTGGCGACGATCTCGGCTAGGGCGGCGCGCTCGCCCTCCAGCTCGTCGACGACGGCGCTGAGGCGCCGCTCGCCTTCCGGCGTCACGGCCACGAACACGGCCCGGCGTCGCGAGGGATCGAGCTCCCGACGAACGAGCCCGAGGGCTTCGCTCCGGGCGACGAGCTCGGTGATGCTGCTCGGCGCGAGCGCGAGACGTTCCGCGAGCTCGGCGAGCGTCGCGCGTCCGGTTCCGTCGCGGCCGGTCGTCGCGGCGAGCAGGAGCTCGTAGCGTTGCGTCGTCAGGCCGTGGCGGCGGGCGACGGCCTCGCTTCGACGCAAGAAGCGCCGGAGGGCGCCGCGAAGCTCGGCCGCATGGTGGTAGTCGTCTGCCGTCGGCAAGAGGTTTGAACCATCCCTGAGGCGGAACTAGCTTCGTAGTACGAACATCGTCGTAATACGAAAGCGTACTACAGGGGGTTCTCATGTCTCACCTCTTCCGGCACAGGCCGTCTCCTGCCTTGGTCGTCGCGACGCTGGCACTGCTCTTCGCGCTGACCGGCACCGGCATCGCGGCCGTCGCCGCGCTCCCGCGGAACAGCGTCGGCACCAAGCAGCTCCGAAACGGCGCCGTCGTCTCGAGCAAGGTGCGGAACCACTCGCTGCTCGCGCGCGACTTCCGTCGCGGTCAGCTTCCGCGCGGCCCCATCGGGCCCGTCGGACCGGCCGGACCCGCCGGACCCGCCGGACCCCAGGGACCCGCAGGGCCTCCGGGTCCGTCCGGCAACCTCTCCGTCAGCGTTCGCGAGGCTGACGCGGCGGTCGGCCCCGGGCGTCGAGCGTTCGCGATCGCCGCGTGCCAGAGCGGTCAGCGTGCGGTCGGAGGCGGCGTCTACCTCGCCGACTCCACTCCCGACAGCCAGGACGCGATCATGCGCAACGCACCCGTGAACTCGACGGGCGGCACCAATTTCAAGCTGCTCGCGACCGGCCAGACGCCGAACGCCTGGTACGGCCAGGCCTACAACGCGGGCACGAACGGCGCCACGGTTCGCGTCTACGTGATCTGCACCTCCTGAACCGCGTCACATCCGAGCGCGGCGTCGGCGTCTATTGGGCGCCGGCGCCGCGCCGCGGATTCCAGATGACCTCCCAGAGGTGCCCGTCGGGGTCTCGGAAGTAGCCCGAGTAGATCCCCCACGGCCGCTCGTGTGGCTCGTCCGTGAGCGTCGCGCCGGCCGCCTCGGCCTGGGCGAGCACCGCGTCCACCTCCGCCTTGCTCGACACGAGGTAACCGATGCTGAACGCGCCCGTCGACGGCTCGAGCGGGACGTTCGCGTCCTTCGCGAGCTCGCTCCGGGGATACAGGGCGAGCACCAGCCCGTTGCGCAACTCGAACATCGCCGCTGCCCCGGCCGGGGTGGTCTCGTCGCCGTGAAACTCCGTCCCGATGACGCCCGGCGACTCGAGCCCGAGCCCGCGGTAGAAGGCAAGCGCCCGCTCGAGGTCGCTCACGCCGAGCGTCAGAACGTGTATGCGCGGTTCGATCTCTGCTCCAGGCTGTGTACGGATCGATTCGCCGTCGAAGGCGGGCTTTGCCCGCCGAGAGGCTAACTGCGGCGGAGCTTGCCACAAGCGCGAAGGAGGGGGCTCGTGGGGAACCATGGGTTCCCCCACGGTCTATGCCGAAGGTGGGAATCGAACCCACACGGGGCCAGGCCCCACCGGATTTTGAGTCCGGCGCGTCTACCAGTTCCGCCACTTCGGCGCCAGGCCATCGTAGCCCCGCATGTCGCCGGCTCGGCAAGACCGCGCTCTTGCCGAGCCTCACCACCGCCGATGGACCAAAAAGGAGGGGGCTCACGGGGGAACCAGGGGTTCCTCCGTGCTTAGGGCTTGCGAGCGCCCGCTGACGCGTCGATACTTACCGCCACGGCGCAGTGACGGCGTCGGGTCATCGTCGCGGGACGGAGGAGGAGGTTGTGAGAAAACGCCCAATCCTGGGGCTGCTCATCGTGGCGGCTGCGGTGCTCGCGCTCGTCGCGACCGGCTGCGGAGGCAAGAAGAGCAGCAAAGGCAATACGAACACCGGAGGCGGAGGCGGCGGCAATGTGACCGCGCTTCCCGCCTCGTCCTGTCAGAGCATCTACCAAGGCAGCTCGAGCCCCGACTACCTCATCGCGTCCGACCTCCCGTTGCAGGGATCGAGCCGGACGCAGACGGTCGAGATGACGAAGGCGATCAAGTTCGTCCTCAAGCAGCACAACTTCAAGGCGGGCAAGTACAACGTCGGCTACCAGTCGTGCGACGACTCGACGGCGCAGGCCGGCAAGTGGGATTCCGGAAAGTGTTCGGCGAACGCCCACAACTACGCCAACAACAAGAAGGTGATCGGCGTCATCGGGACGTTCAACTCCGGGTGCGCCGAGATCGTCATCCCGATCCTGAACCGCGCTCCCGACGGGCCGGTTGGGATGGTGAGCCCGGCCAACACGTACGTCGGCCTCACGCACGGCGGCCCGGGAACCGCGGCCGGTGAGCCGGACAAGTACTACCCGAACGGAAAGCGGAACTACATCCGGATCGTCGCGGCCGACGACTACCAGGGCGCGTCGAATGCGATGCTGGCGAAGCAGCTCGGCTACAAGAGCGTCTTCATCTTCAACGACAAGGAGGCCTACGGCCTCGGCGTCGCGACGGACTTCCGTAACGCAGCGAAGAAGCTCGGCCTGAAGATCGCCGGCTTCACGGCGTGGGATCCGAAGGCGTCGAGCTACGAGGCGCTTGCGAACAAGGTGAAGCAGTCAGGCGCCGACGTCGTCTATCTCGGCGGTCTCGAGTGCGAGAACGGCAGCAAGCTGATCAAGGACCTGCGCGGGACGCTCGGGAAGGACTTCCCGCTCATCGCCCCGGACGGCTTCAGCTCGTTCACCGACACCTGGAAGAACTCGGGTGGCGCCGCGCTCGGGATGTACATCAGCGTCGCGGGCCAGCCGAACGAGAAGCTCGGGCCGGCCGGCAAGAAGTTCGTGAAGGACTTCGGCGGCGAGATCGGCGCGGAGCCGAACCCGTATTCGGCGTACGGTGCCCAGGCGATGGAAGTCATGCTGAACGCCATCGAGAACTCCGACGGCACTCGGGCGAAGGTCGCCGACAACCTGCTCCACACGAAGGTGAAGGACGGGATTCTCGGCACGTTCTCGATCAACGAGAACGGCGACACGACCTCGAACCCGGTCACGCAGTACAAGCTGCTGAAGGGTGGCAAGACGACCCCGTTCAAGACGATCATCCCGCCGGCTAGCCTCGTGAAGGTCGCCTAAGCGGACACCACTGAGGTTGGGGGAGGAGCAGGCCTCCTCCCCCAACCTCGCCCACGGAGGACCAGTTGGCAACCGAAGCGCGGCGCCAGCCCTTGATCGGCACCCGGAGATACCGGCCCGACGTGATGCCGATCGCCGGCGGTCTGCTCGTGCTGGCGCTCCTCGTCTGGCTCGGCATCAACCTCGTCAAGACCCCGTACGACTTCCTCGAGATCACGCTGATCGGGGTCACGGTCGGCGCCATCTACGCACTCGTCGCGCTCGGCTACACGCTCGTCTACGGCATCCTCGAGCTGATCAACTTCGCGCATGGTGACGTCTTCATGCTCGGGGCCATGATGGCGGCGACGCTCACCGTCCAGGTCTTCAGCCTGCACGACAACGAGGCGGCCGGAAAGTGGATCCCGATCGTGCTGCTCTGCCTGCCGATCGGGATGCTGTTCTGCGGCGTGCTCAACGCGACCGTCGAACGGATCGCCTACCGGCCGCTGCGCGGCGCGCCCCGCCTCGCCCCGCTGATTACGGCGATCGGGATGTCGTTCATCCTCCAGAACGTCGGCCTCGCGTGGAAGGGCGCCAACTACGTGCCGGTCCCGAACATCCTCCCGCGCGGCGACGTCTTCAACGTCGGGGAAGCGGACTATCAGTGGAACAAGCTGATCGTGCTGATCGTGACCATCCCCGTCCTCATCGGGCTGATCTTTCTCGTGCAGGAGACCCGGCAGGGAAAGGCGATGCGGGCGACCGCGCAGGACTCGGACGCCGCCGCGATGATGGGCATCAACGTCAATCGGACGATCTCGTTCACGTTCTTGATCGCCGGCGCCCTCGCAGGCGCGGCGGGCCTCCTCTACGCGCTGTATGTGACGAACGTCCGCTACGACCAGGGCTTCCAGCTCGGGCTGATCGCCTTCACCTCGGCCGTCCTCGGCGGGATCGGCAACCTGCCCGGCGCCGTCCTCGGTGCGCTCCTGATCGGCCTGATCCAGGCCTTCAACGAGGGCCTCAACTGGCATGCACCGGGCAGCGACTGGACGCAGTCGATCGTCTTCACCGTCCTCATCCTGATCCTCGTCTTCCGCCCCGAGGGCCTGCTCGGCGAGCGGACGCCGGAGGGCGGCTAGGTGGCCACCCCGACGCCCCCGGGCCCGGCGCACCCGAGCCGCCCGAGCCGCCCGACCCGCGCCGGCTTCGGCGAGTGGTGGAGCGAACGGTCCGTGATCGAGCGGCGGCTCGGCATCGGCGCCATAGCGATCTTGATCGGCTGGCTCCTGCTGATCGCCTTCTCGTCGTTCGACCTCTCGGCGGTCTACGTCGCGATCGTCTTCCTGCTCCTCTACGTCCCGGCGTGGGACAAGCTGCCGTTCCGGATCGGGCGCGTCCGCGCCGGTCGGCTCGTCATACCGGTCGCGCTGATCGTGCTCGCGGTGACGTACCCCTTCTACTTCGACCGGCTGTTCGAGGTGCCGATCTTCGGGCCGTTCCCGGCCGTCTCGACCGGGGTCTACATGCTCGTCTACATCATGATGGCGATCGGGCTCAACGTTGTCGTCGGCTACGCGGGCCTGCTCGACCTCGGCTACGTCGCCTTCTACGCGATCGGCGCCTACACGGTCGCGTGGTTCGCCTCTGTGCAGTTCCCGAACCACAATGTCCACTTCTGGGCCGTAGGCGTGGGCTCGAACGTGCCCGGGTTCCACATCTCGGTGTGGTTCCTTCTCATCGCCGCCGGGATCATCACGGCGGTCGCCGGCGTCATCATCGGCTTGCCGACGCTGCGCCTGCGCGGGGACTACCTCGCGATCGTCACCCTCGGCTTCGGCGAGATCCTCCCGCAGATCGCGCGCAACGGCGACGACCTGTTCGGCAGCGGCTTCAACCTCACGAACGGCCCGAACGGGATCACGCCGATCGACTCTCCCGGCTTCGGCAGCGTCAACTACCTCACGGGCTACAACAGCTTCTTCACGAGCGACCGGCTCTTCTACTGGACCGCGCTCATCCTCGTGCTGATCACGGCCTTCTGCTCGTGGCGCCTGCGCGACTCGCGCCTGGGGCGCGCATGGATCGCGATCCGGGAGGACGAGACGGCGGCCGCGGCGATGGGCGTGCCGCTCATGCGCACGAAGACCTGGGCCTACGCGACGGGCGCGTTCTTCGGCGGCGTCGCCGGCGCCTTCTACGCAAGCTCGAAGAGCGCGACCTTCCCGGGCGACTTCTTCTTCAACATCTCCGTCTTCATCCTCTGCATGGTCATCCTCGGCGGGATGGGGAACATCCTCGGCGTCGTCCTCGGCGCCGCCTTCCTCGCCTACCTCGACCGGGAGGGGCTCGCCAACATCGGTGGCTGGCTAAACACCCACTTCGGGCCCGGCGGGTCGACGGTCCAAATCTGGAGCACGCAGATCGACGTCCCGAAGTACGAGTTCGGGATCTTCGGCATCATCCTGCTGGTGGTGATGCTCTTCAGACCGGAGGGCCTGATCCCGAGTTCGAGACGGGCCGCCGAGTTTCACGAAGGCGTCGCCGACCAGCCCCTGTACGACGTGAGCCACTGATGGCCGACCTGCTGATTGCGGAGGGGGTGCGCAAGGAGTTCGGCGGCCTGACGGCGGTGAACAACGTCGACTTCACCGTGCCGGAGGAGTCGATCGTGAGCCTGATCGGGCCGAACGGCGCCGGCAAGACGACGTTCTTCAACATGCTCACCGGCGTCTACAAGCCGACGGCGGGCCAGATCGCCTTCGCCGGCGAGAACGTCACCGGCAAGCCGCCGCACGCGATCACCCAGCGCGGGATGGGCCGCACCTTCCAGAACATCCGGCTTTTCCAGAACATGACCGCGCTCGAGAATGTGCTCGTCGGCATGCACTCCCGGCTCAAGGGCGGGATCGCGGGCTCGATCACGCGCTTCCCGGGGTCGCCGGTCGACAAGGAGGAGGACCGGGCCCGCGAGCGCGGGCGCGAGCTCCTCGCCTTCTGCGATCTCCGCGGGCGCGAGCGCGTGATCGCGAAGGAGCTCTCCTACGGCGACCAGCGGCGGCTCGAGGTCGCTCGCGCGCTCGCGACCGAGCCGAAGCTCCTCCTCCTCGACGAGCCGACCGCCGGGATGAACCCGCAGGAGACGGCCGACTTCACCGCCTTCGTGCAGCGGCTACGGCAGGAGGAAGGGCTGACCGTGCTCCTGATCGAGCACGACATGCGGGTCGTGATGGGTGTCTCCGACCGCGTCACCGTGCTCGACTACGGCGAGAAGATCGCCGAGGGCACGCCGCAGGAGGTCCAGAAGGATCCGCGGGTGATCGAGGCATACCTCGGCTCGGCAGCGGTGGAGCAATGACGCGCGCCGGCAACGGAACGATTCTCGAGCTCAAGGACGTGAACACCTACTACGGCTCGATCCACGCGCTGAAGGGGATCTCGCTCAGCGTCGGCGACGGCCAGGTCGTGACGCTGATCGGCGCGAACGGCGCCGGGAAGTCGACGACGCTGCGGTCGATCAACGGGCTCAACCGGCCGCGCCGCGGGACGATCATCTTCCAGGGCCGCGACATCACCTCGACGCCCGCCGACCAGGTGGTGAAGATGGGGATCTCGCAGGCGCCTGAGGGCCGCCGCCTGTTCCCGCGGATGAGCGTGCTCGAGAACCTCGAGATGGGCGCGTTCCAGCGCAAGGACCGCGGCGGGATCCGCCAGGATCGCGATCGCGTCTTCGAGCTCTTCCCACGGCTCCAGGAGCGGCGGCACCAGAAGGCCGGGACGCTCTCCGGGGGCGAGCAGCAGATGTGCGCGATCGGGCGGGCGCTCATGGCGCGGCCCAAGCTGCTCCTGCTCGACGAGCCGTCGATGGGGCTCGCGCCGATCTTCGTCGAGAGGATCTTCGAGATCGTGAAGGAGATCAACGAGCAAGGGACGCCGATCCTGCTCGTCGAGCAGAACGCGCTCATGGCGCTCGACGTCGCCGACCGCGGCTACGTGCTCGAGACCGGGCGCGTGGCGCTCGAGGGGCCGGCCGGCGAGCTGCGCCAGAACGAGCAGGTCCGCAAGACCTACCTCGGCGAAGCCGAATAGTCCGGCGCGTGCCCCTCCGGTGAGACGAGTCGCCACGCGAGCGGCTGCTTCGGCTCGCCGCCGCACGACTCCGGCCGCGGCGGCTCGAGTAGCTCCGCCGCGACCTCGAGCTGGAGCTCGTCGGCCGGGCTGTCGTCCAGCCGGAGCCGGCCGGTCGCCCGCCGCGCGAAATAGTCGCGGGCCTGCGCCTCGGGCTCGAGCGAGGTGCGGCCGCGGAGGTGGTCGAGCTCGACCTCACCCCCGTCGTAGGCGCGGACGACGCGACGCGCGGCGGCGACGTCGAGCCGGCCGTACACGAGGCCGTGCGGCAGGCAGACGAGGTTCGGTGCGAACCGGTGGCCGCCGATGTGCGTCGTCTCCCACAGCCGCTCGCCGAGCGCCGGAACCAGCGCCCGCCCGAGCTCGCGGCCGGCGCGGCCGCAGCACATGTCGCGGCGGCCGTTCGTGCAGATCAGATAGAGCGGCCCCTCGACGCGCTCGCCGCGCGCGTCGAGATCCGGCTCCTCGAGGAGCTCCACGAACGGCTCCGGCGGTGCGCACGAGACCAGGAAGACGCGTCGCGGCCCGCGGGCGGACGGCCGGCCGAAGCGCCGCACGAGGCCGACACGGACGCCGACCTCCTTCCCGCGGGCCTCGAGCTCGGCCAACCCCGCCTCGGCGACCGCCTTCCGGCCCCACGGCCCCGGATCCTCGACGAGGAGCCATCGCGGGGCGTACGGCGCGGTCGCGTACAGCGGCTCGCCAAGCGCGACCGAGAGCTCGGAGCAGGTGCTCATACGCGCACGCGAAGCGGAAAGTAAGGCGGCGCGAGCAGGAAGCCGACGCGGGGCGGGCGGCCGGCGCGACCGGTCGCCATCTCGAGCGCCGCGCCGATCCCGTGCGCCGGGACGAAGCCGAGCTGCCGGGCCGCGACTGCGTCGCGACAGCCGGCGACGACCACCGCGCCGATCCGCTCGAGCGCCGGCAGGCAGGCCGACCAGTCCGCGAACGGCGCGCGTGGATGGCAGCCGCGCCCGGCTCGGTAGGCCTCGATCGCCCGCTCGTCCGCCGCGGCCGCCTCCGCTCCGTACTGGAGCGCAGCGGCGTCGCGTCCCGTGCGGACGGCGTGGAAGAACGCGCGGTAGGGCTGCTGCGTCGGATGGGTGAAGTGGCGGAGGAAGCGGTGGAGGAGGATCGCCGTCCCGCCCTCGGCGAGCGGAAATGCGTCGCGCCAGAGCCGGAGGGCCAGGCCGAGCCCGAGGTAGGCGGCGAGGAGCGGATTCGGCCGCTCCCGGGGCAGGTAGGGCGTCGCGCGCGGGATCCCGATGCAGATCGCGTCGAGCCGGCCGTTGAGCTCGGCGCCGCGCAGCTCGACGCCGCGGAGAAGCGCCTCGGCGTGCGCGACCGACGGGCGCCCGGCGAACGCCGCGGCCGCGCTCAGCTCGAGCGGAAGCGAGCGCAGGACTCGCACGCGCAGCGGCCCGGGCGCGAGCGCGAAGAGCCGGCGGAGTGGGGAGCGCGCGACCCGCTCGACCGCCTCCTGCTCGTAGGGATAGCCCTGCAGCGCGCCGGACACGCGTGGGTGGTTGAGGACGAGCGACGCGCCGAGGAGCGGAACGCGTTGCGCCAAGGCTCGCTCGAGGGCAGTCGCGAGCCGCCAGCCGTCGGAGCCCGCGGTCTCGAGCAGCGAGGCGCCGCCGGCGGCTGCCGCGGCCGTCCCAGGGTCGGCGGCGGCGAGAAACGTGGCGGGGCCGCCGTGGAGGACGCTCTCGGCCGCGGTCACGACGACGACGAGGTCGGTCTCGACGAGCGCGGGATGGATGCGAGCCACCGCAGCGTCGTCGGTCGCGAGCTCGACGAGCCGCGGGTCCTCCGCGTCGTGGACCGCGACGTGGCCGTGGAAGCGGCGCGCGAATCCGGGGGTCACGAGCGCGGCGAGCTCGCTCTGACCGGCCCGCCGCGCGAGCCCGCCGGCGACGAGGATCGTCTGGTAGCCGCTCGGCACGCCCAGCCGCTCGAGCTCGTCGACGGCAGCGCCGATCGCGAGCTGTCGCGGGTCGCGCTCGGAGCTAGGGATCGGCAGCGCCGGTGGCTCGACGAGGACGGTCGCCCGCCGGGCTTCGCGGGCGAGCTCCTCGAGCGGCGGGCCGGCGAGCGGGAAGTGGAGCGCCTCGCGCACGGCCGCCCCGGCGTCGGCGAGCGCCTCGCGAGGGGGCGGCGGACGAACGACCACGTCGTCGTCGCCCGCGTTCACGACCACGAGCCTCGTGCCCGAGAGGAGCGGGATCCGTGGCACGGGCTAACGGGCCGGCAGGTTGGAGAAGAGCTCCTTGACCGGGTCGAGCGGTGCAAGGCCTGCGGCGCGGCGGCGCAGGTTGACGAGCCGCACGGCAACTCGCTCGGCCGCGTCGGCTCGGCGGACGAGCCGGCGCGCGCGCCGGGCACCCGGGATGTCCGCGGCGTCGAGAGCGGCCGCCGACGCCGTGTAGGCGCGGGCGAAGAGGAGCGCGGCGCGGCGCGCGGCCCGCGCGGCCGGCTCGAAGCCACGCACCTCGTCACCACGGAGCGAGAGCGCCGTCGCCTTGCACACGCGAGCCGCCCTGCGGACGCGCGGCGCGAGCTCCTCGGCGCCGCTCGTCTCGTTGATGCGCGCGAGGACGATCTCCTGGAATCCGCACGCAGCGAGAGCCCTCACGGCCAGGCGCGTTCGCAGGTCGAGCGAAGGGGGCGGCGCCATCCCGACTCCCAGCCGCCAGGAGCAGCCGGCGGCGAGGAGCACGCAGCAGGCGGAAGCAATCCAGAGGCCGTGGCGCGGCATAGACTCGTCATCATGCCGAAGACCCTCACCGGAGCCGATCTCCAGCTCGACGACGCGCCCGCGCGCGAGGCCGAGCTCTTCCTCGTCGACGGGAACAACCTCGCCTATCGCGCCTTCTTTGCGCTGCCCGAGGAGCTCGCGACGAGCGAGGGCTTCTCGACGAACGCGCTCCTCGGCTTCACGAACATGCTCTTCAAGCTGCTCTCCGACTACCGGCCGAAGGGCGTCGCAGTCGCCTGGGACACGCGGCCCGTGCACCGGACCGAGCTGTCCGAGGAGTACAAGTCCGAGCGGCGGCCGATGCCGGACCTCCTGCGGGAGCAGTTCCCGTACTTCCGGCCGATCGTCGAGGCCTTCGGCTACCGCAACCTCGAGTTCGAGGGCTGGGAGGCAGACGACGTCATCGCGACGCTCGCCGCGCGCGCCGACGAGGCCGGCGTGAGGACGTGCGTCGTCTCGACCGACCGCGACGCCTTCCAGCTCGTCTCGGAGAACGTCTGCCTGATGATGACCCCGCGTGGTGTCTCCGACGTCCACGTCTACACGCCCGAGCGGGTCGAGGCGCGGTACGGGATCCCGCCCGAGCGCGTGCCCGACTTCATCGGCCTGAAGGGCGACACTTCCGACAACATCCCCGGCGTCCCCGGGATCGGCGACAAGACGGCGGGCCAGCTCGTCGCGCAGTACGGGTCGCTCGAGGGGGTGCTCGAGCACCTCGACGAGCTCTCGCCCGCTCGCTCGAAATCGATCGCCGCGCACGCCGAGCAGGCTCTCGTCTCGAAGCAGCTCGCGACGATGCGGCGCGACCTCGACATCGACTGCGATCCCTCGCAGCTCGTGCTCGCGCCCCCCGACCGGGGGCAGCTGAAGGAGATGTTCAGGCGCTTCGAGTTCCGCAACCTCCTCGGCCGCGTGGACGAGCTGGACGCGGCGGTGCCGGCCGTGCCCATCCGGGTCGAGGGCACGAACGTCGCGTGGCGGGAAGGCGAGCTGGAAAGCGTGCCGCCCGGACGCGTCGCGCTCGCGATCGAGGACGGCCGCTTCGCGCTCGCCGGCGACGACGGCGTCGTCGTCGGCGAGTGGCGTCCCGGGTACGCGGCGCGATTGCGGGACGCCGAGCTCGTCGCGCACGACTTCAAGTCGCTCCCGCGGCTGACGATGAAGCCGGCCGACGACACGCTGATCGCCGCCTACCTCATCGAGCCGTCGCGGTCGGAGTACGACCTCGACGAGCTCGCCGAGGAGTACGGGCTCGTGCCGGTGCCGACGCCGGCCGCCGACGAGCAGACGACGGCGCTCGTGCGCCATGCCGAGGCGGCGCGCCGGCTCGCGGGGCCGATGCGCGAGCGCCTGCGGGAGCGGGGGAGCGAGGCCCTCTACGACACGATCGAGCTTCCCCTCGCGGCGGTGCTCGCCTCGATGGAGGACGCGGGCGTCCGCATCGACACGTACCGGATGGGGGAGATCACCGCGCGCCTCCACGACCGTCTCGAGGAGCTCGAGGCGCGGGCGTACGAGCTCGCGGGCGAGGAGTTCATGCTGGGCTCGACGCAGCAGGTGGCGCGCATCCTCTTCGAGAAGCTCGAGCTCACCCCTGGCCGGAAGGGGAAGACGGGCTACTCGACCGACACGCGCGTGCTGCGCTCGATCCGCGGCGACCACGAGATCGTCGGCGCGATCGAGGAGTGGCGCGAGTACTCGAAGCTCCTGAACACGTACCTCGAGCCGCTGCCGAGCCTCATCTCCGAGGCCGACGGGCGGCTGCATACGACCTTCAACCAGACCGTCGCCGCGACCGGCCGGCTCTCGACGTCGAACCCGAACCTCCAGGCGATCCCGATCCGCACCGAGCTCGGCCGCGAGATCCGCTCCGCCTTCGTCGCCGAGTCCGGCTGCCGGCTCATGTCGGCCGACTACTCGCAGGTCGAGCTGCGGATCCTCGCGCACGTCTCCGGCGAGCCCAAGCTGCGCGAGGCCTTCGCCCGCGGCGAGGACATCCATCGCGCGACCGCCGCCGAGGTGCTCGGCAAGGACCCGGCGACGCTGACGACGGCCGAGCGCGCAATCGCGAAGATGATCAACTTCGGGATCGTCTACGGGATCTCGGCGTTCGGGCTCTCGGAGAACCTCGAGATCCCGCGCGAGGAGGCCCAGGAGTACATCGACGCGTACCTCGCCCGCTTCCCGCTCGTGCAGGACTTCATCCAGCGGACGATCGAGCAGGCGACCCGCGACGGCTACGTGACGACGCTGCTCGGCCGCCGCCGGCCCGTGCCCGAGATCCGCGCCTCGAACCGGCAGACGCGCTCGCTCGGCGAGCGCTTGGCCGTGAACTCGATCATGCAGGGCTCGCAGGCGGACATCATCAAGGTCGCGATGGTGGCGATCCACCGCCGCCTGCGCGACGAGGGCCGCGCGGGCCGGCTCGTGCTCCAGGTGCACGACGAACTCCTGCTCGAGGTGCCGGAGGCGGAGGTCGGGCCGGTGCGCGAGCTCGTCCGCTCCGAGATGGTCGGCGCGTTCCCGCTCGATCCGCCGCTCGCCGTCGACGTCGGCGTCGGCGATGACTGGCACGACGCGAAATCCTGAAAGTCCGGCACGGGCTTCGCCCGTGCCATGACGACTTTCAGGATGAATCCAGCCGCAACGGCCGTACCGGGCAAAGCCCGGCACGGCGGCGAAGGCCTAGGGTCCCGGGCGTGACCGGATGGGACATCTCGTTTCGGGAGCTCGAAGTGGACGACCTGCGGCTCATGCACGAATGGCTCCAGCGCCCGCACGTGCGACGTTGGTGGGACAAGCATGAGACCTACGACGACGTCGCCGCGCACTACGTGCCGTCGATCGAGGGGCGGCGGCCGACCGACCTCAACCTGATCCTGCTCGACGACCGGCCGGTCGGCTTCATCCAGAAGTACGTCGTCTCCGACCATCCCGAGTACGCGGCGCGCGTCGGGGTCGGCGCGGGTGTTGCGGGTGTCGACCTCTTCCTTGCGGACGAGGAACTGACCGGGCAGGGCCTCGGCACCCGCGTGCTCGACGCGTTCGTGCGCGATGTCGTCTTCGCGAACGCCGGGGTGACGGCGTGCATCGCCGATCCCGACGTCCGCAACACCGCCTCGATCCGGGCGTTCGAGAAGGCCGGCTTCCGCCGCGTCGGCGAGTTCTTCGACCCGAGCGACGGCGAAAGGCACGCGCTCGTCCGGCTCGAGCGCGTCTAGGCTCCGCGCGTGCGAGTCATCCTCCCCGACGGCTGCCGGATGAACGTCGAGGTGGTCGGCGCGGGCTTCCCGCTCGTCGTCCTGCACGGCGGCCCGGGGATGGACCATTCGATGTTTCGGCCCTGGCTCGACCCGCTGGGCGACGCGTTCCGGCTCCTCTACGTCGACGGGCGCAGCCAGGGAAGGAGCGAGCGCGTCGACCCCGCCACGCTCTCGGTCGAGACGTTCGCGCGCGACGTCGACCTGCTCGCCGAGGCGCTCGGGCTCGAGCGCTTCGCGCTCCTCGGCCACTCGTTCGGCGCGATCGTCACCACCTGGCACGCGATCGAGCTCGGGAGCGCTGCCGCCTACGTCATCTCGGGCGGCGCCGACGAGACGAACGCGATGCTCGCCGACGTCGAGGCCTCGCTCGAGGCGCTCGGCGAGAGCGGCCGGCCGATCGCCGAGTCGTGGGAGGCGGAGAAGGCGGTGGAGACCGAGGTGGAGCTCGCCGAGCTGATGCGGGTCCAGATGCCGTTCCACTTCGAGGGCGAGGTGCCGCCCGGCTACGGCGAGGACGCCGTCTACTCACCCGACGTGCTCCGGCACTTCGCCCGCAACGGCTACGGCGACTTCGACTACGGCCCGCACCTTGGCCGGGTGAGGCGCCCAACGCTGGTGATCGTCGGCGAGCGCGACCGCACGACCACCCCGCGAGCCGCCCGCGTCCTCCACGACGGCATCGAGGACAGCGAGCTCGTCGTCGTCCCCGGGGTCGGGCACATGAGCTTCGTCGAGGACCAGGCGACCTACCTCGACGCGGTCCGCGCGTTCCTCCGCAGGGCCCGAGTCGGCTAAAAAGCGGTTTCGGCGCCTGGCTATACTGACCCGCCGATGCCGCAAGAAACGGTGGAGACGACGGACGAAGAGCTCGAGCCAGGGGTCTGGACTCGGAACGAGGAGGGCGAGCTCGTCCCGGACTACGAGTCGACCTTCCCGACGATCAACGAGGGGGAGGTCGTCCACGGCACAGTCGTCCGCGTCGACAAGGACGAGGTGCTCGTCGACATCGGCTACAAGTCGGAAGGCGTCATCCCGGTCGCCGAGCTGTCGATCCGCCGCTCGGTGAACCCGGCCGACGAGGTGTCGGTCGGCGAGCAGATCGACGCGCTCGTGATGACGAAGGAGGACGCCGAGGGCCGCCTCATCCTCTCGAAGAAGCGCGCCCGCTTCGAGCTCGCGTGGAAGAAGATCGAGGAAGCGGCCGAGTCCGGCAAGCCCGTGGACGGAAAGGTGATCGAGGTCGTCAAGGGCGGGCTGATCCTCGACCTCGGTGTCCGCGGCTTCCTGCCCGCGTCGCTCGTCGACATCCGCCGCGTCCAAGACCTCGACGAGTTCCTCGGGAAGGAGCTCCACTGCAAGGTGATCGAGCTCAACCGCTCGCGCAACAACGTCGTCCTCTCGCGGCGGGCGGTGCTCGAGGACGAGCGCAAGGAGATGCGGCAGGCGATTCTCGACCGGCTGAATCCCGGCGACGTGGTCGACGGCCAGATCTCGAACATCGTCGACTTCGGCGCCTTCGTCGACCTCGACGGGATGGACGGCCTGATCCACATCTCGGAGCTCTCCTGGAGCCACGTCAACCACCCGTCCGAGGTGCTCGAGATCGGCCAGAACGTCAAGGTCAAGGTGCTCGACATCGACCGCGAGCGGCAGCGGATCTCGCTCGGCCTCAAGCAGACGCAGTCGGATCCGTGGCAGCAGGTGCTGGAGAGCTACCGCCAGGGGGACGTCGTCGAGGGGCGCGTGACCAAGGTCGTCACCTTCGGCGCCTTCGTCGAGATCCTCCCGGGCGTCGAGGGGCTCGTCCACATCTCGGAGCTCGCGCAGCACCACGTCGAGAACCCGCGCGAGGTCGTCTCGCAGGGCGATCCCGTCAACGTGCTGATCCTCGAGGTCGACGCCGACCGCCGCCGGCTCTCGCTCTCGCTGAAGCGCGTCGAGGAGGGGTCGGTGCCGCGGCCGCGCGCCGACGGCGGCGAGTCGGTCCACGCGACGCCCGAGCTCGACCTCTCGGAGGACGTCTTCGCCGAGGAGCCTGCGGCCCCCGTCGCGGAGGAGGCTCCCGAGGCGGAGGCCGAGGCCGCGCCCGCTCCCGAGCCGGAAGAGCCCGCGGCCGACGACTCCGACGCGGCTGCCTAGAGCGCGTTCGCGACCCGCGTGGGTCGACCGGTCGTTTCAGACGGACGCGCAGGCAAAGCCTGCACGTCCTGACGACGGCACCGCAAGCGGTGCCTAAGCCCGTCGCCGTCGCCGTCACCGGCGGCATCGGTGCGGGCAAGACGGAAGCATTGCGCGCGTTCGAGCGGCACGGCGCCGCGGTCGCGTCGAGCGACGAGATCGTCCACCGCCTCCTCCGCGACGACGACGAGGTCAAGCGGGCGGTCGTCGAGCGGTTCGGCCCCGGTGTCCTCGACGGCTCGGGCGCCGTCGACCGCACCGCGCTCGGACGTGTCGTCTTCGCCGACCGCGCCGAGCTCGAGTGGCTCGAGGGCCTGCTCCATCCACGCGTCGTGCGAGAGTACGCTGCGTGGCGCGAGGAGCTCGGCCGGCGGCCCGACCCGCCGCGCGCGGCGGTCGTCGAGGTGCCGCTCCTCTACGAGACGGGCGGCGAGACGCGCTTCGACAAGGTCGTCGTGATCACCGCGCCGCGTGAGGTGCGGGCGTCGCGCACCGCGGTCGCCGACGCCCGCGAGGAGCGGCTCCTCCCCGACCAGGAGAAGGTGCGCCGCGCCGACTTCGCGTACGTGAACGACGGCTCGCTCGCCGACCTCGACCGGTTCGTCGCCGACGTGCTCGACCGCCTCCCGTGAGACGCGTGGTCGCGGTGCTCGCGCTCGCCGGGGTCGCGGCCGGCGTCTTCGCCTACGTGAACGCCACGAGCCCGCCCTGGTACGAGCGCCTCCGCTACCCGCTCGGCTACGAGCAGATCGTCCGCGGCCATGCCCGCAACTACCGGCTCGACCCCGCGCTGCTCGCCGCCGTCATCTACCAGGAGAGCAAGTTCCGGCCGAGCGTGCGCTCGCGCTCGGGCGCAATCGGGCTGATGCAGCTCCAGCCCGCGACAGCAGAGGGAATCGCCGTCCGCACCGGCGGCACGCGCTTCCGCGTCGACGACCTCTACGAGCCCGAGATCAACGTCCGCTACGGCGCCTGGTACCTGCGCCACCTCCTGGACAAGTACGGCGACGAGCGGATGGCGCTCGCGGCGTACAACGCGGGCCAGCGGAACGTCGACACGTGGCGCCGCGAGGGCAAGGGAATCGCCTTCGCCGAGACGCGCGCCTACGTCGACCGGGTCGAGAAGCTGAAACGGATCTACCGCGACGCCTACGGGCCGAAGCTCGGTCCGGCGCCAACGTGATGTTTGACAGACGCCTTGATGACGTCATAATGACGTCATGCAGATGGCATCCTTCATCGAGGCACTCCAGAGCGACCTCGAGCAGATCGCAGCCGTCGGCGACGACGCCGTCTCGGCCGCGGCGCACCGACTCGCCGGCGCGCTGAAGGCCTCCGCCGGCCTTCGCCTCCTCGACGTCCTGACCGAAGCGGCCCTCGAGCTCTCCGGTCAGCTTCCCGAGGGACACGTCGAGGTGCGGCTCGCCGGCCAGGACCCGTCGCTCGTCTACGTCGAGGACGCGCCGCAGCAGGCCGCGCCCGCGGCCGAGGACGCGCTCAGCGTCCGCATCACGCTGCGGCTGCCCGAGTCGCTGAAGACGGCCGTCGAGTCGGCGGCGGCCCGCGACGGCGTCTCGGTGAATACGTGGCTCGTCCGCGCCCTGGCCCGGGCCGTCTCCGGCTGGGCGTCGCGCGGCAGCACGCCCGGCAACCGCCTGAAGGGCTACGCCCGCTCCTGAGAGGAGGAACGATGACCTTCTACCCGCTCTATTTCGGTCACGTCGAGCTTCGGATCGACGAGCGGCCGCCGCGCCGCGCGCCGTCGTGGCTGCTCGGCCGTCGCGGAGGCCGGCGATGAGGCACGAGCGCTTCGACACTCCGGGCCCGCTCCGCCTCGACCTGTCGGTGCCGGCGGGGGAGATCGACGTCCGGACGCACGACGGCGCCGAGACGACGGTCGACCTCGAGCCGCTCCGCGGGAACGACGGGAGCCGCGAGGCGGTCGAGTCGGCACGGATCCAGCTCCGCGGCCGCGCCGGCGACGCGCAGGAGCTCGTCGTCGACGTCCCCGGCTCGCGCGGGCTCGGCGGCATCTTCTCGCGCGGCGCGGAGGTGCGGCTCGCGGTCCGTTGTCCGGCCGGCGCAGACCTCGACGCGGAGGGCGGCTCGGCCGACATCCACGCCGCCGGTCGCTACGCCTCGGTCCAGGCCAGGACCGGCTCGGGCGACGTCGAGATCGCCGAGGTGGACGGCGCCGCGACCGTCAAGACCGGGAGCGGCGACGTCTCGTTCGACCGGGTCGAGGGGGAGCTCAGCGCCCAGACCGGCTCGGGCGACCTCGAGGTCGGCAGCGTCGGCGGCCGCGCCATCCTGCGCTCGGCCTCCGGCGACGTCCTCGTCCGCGACGCGGCCTCGGACATGGCGGCCCAGACCGCCTCCGGCGACGTTCGCGTGGAGGCGGTCTCGGCCGGCGAGGTGTCGGTGCAGTCCGCCTCGGGCGACGTCTACGTCGGGGTGCGGAAGGGACGCCGGCTCTGGGTGGACGCGACGTCGACGAGCGGCGAGACCACCTCCGACTTCGAGGTCGGCGACGAGCCCGCGCCGGAGGAGGACGAGGACGACGGTCCGCTCGTCGAGCTCCGCATCGCGACGATGAGCGGCGACGTCCACGTTGCCCGCGCCGCCGCTGCCGCCGACCTGCAGCAGTGATCCTCCGCGAGCGCTCGCTCGTCGCGCTGCTCGTCGCCGAGACGGTCTCGACGACGGGCATGCAGATGACCTGGCTCGCGCTGCCCTGGTTCGTGCTGACGACGACCGGCTCGCCGGGCCGCATGGTGCTCGTCCTCGCGGCGGAGTCGATCGGGCTCACGCTCTTCGGGCTGCCCGGCGGGAGCCTGCTCTCGCGGCTCGGCTCCCGCCGGATGATGATGCTGAGCGACGGGATCCGCGGGCCGCTCACCCTGGCGATCCCGATCCTCCACTGGGAAGGGCTGCTCTCGTTCCCGCTCCTGCTCGGGCTCGTCTTCGGGCTCGGCGCGTTCGGATCGGGGTACTTCGCCGCCCAGCGGGCGGTCGTGCCCGAGGTCCTGGGCGAGGACGAGCGCGTCGTCGGGAAGGCGAACGCGTATCTGCAGGGCGCGACGCGGGTGACGTTGCTCCTCGGCCCGGCGGCTGCGGGCGTCCTCATCGCCTGGCTCGGCGCCCCCAGCGTGATCGTCATCGACGCCGCCACGTACGTCGTCTCGTTTGCGCTCGTCGGCGGCTTCATCCGCACGGTGGCCAGGCCGGCCGTCGAAGAGCGGGGTCGCTTCCTCGACGGCCTGCGCTGGGTCGTCCGGGATCCGCTGCTCCGCACGTGGAGCGCCGCCTTCGTCGCCGGGGACGCGGCGTGGTACGCCTTCTTCGCCGCGGTGCCGGTGCTCGTCGTCGCCGACTACGGCGCGGACCCGCGGATCGCCGGCTGGATCTTCGCTTCCTTCGGCGTGGGCGCGGTGGCCGGAAACGTCGTGTCGCTTCGCCTGCAGGAGCGCGCCGACGGGCTGCTCCTCGTCGGCACGCTCGTCTACGGGCAGGCGCTCCCAGTCTGGGTGGTTGCCTTCCATGTGCCGGCCGCGGCGATCGCCGCCGGGATCTTCGTCTCGGGCCTCTTCAACGGGCTCGTCAACCCCTCGATCCACGCAATCCTCACGCTGCGCGCGCCGTCGTCGATCCGTCCTCGGGTGCTGACCGCGACGGGGACGGTGCTGATGCTGTCCGGCCCCATCGGCCTCGCGGCCTCCGGCCCCGTGCTCGACGCGGCAGGCGCGCATCCCGTCCTGATCGGCTTCGCCGCGGTGCAGACGGCTGCGATGGCGCTCTGCTCCCTCGCCAGCCTGCGCGCCCGCGCGACGCGCCGCGAGCCGGCGCTCGAGAGCGCGTGAGGCTTCCGCACGCGCCGAGCGCGCTCCGCGAGCGCGAGTTCCGGCTGCTCTTCCTCGGGCAGAGCGTCTCGCTCGTCGGCGACGGGATGGTGAACGTCGCCCTCGCCTTCGCCGTCCTCGACCTCACCGGCTCGGTCACCGACGTCGGCTTCGTCTTCGCCGCATTCACCCTGCCGCTCGTCGGCTTCCTCCTCGTCGGCGGCGTCTTCGCCGATCGGTTCCAGCAGCGCGGCGTCATGATCGCGGCCGACCTCGTCCGCTTCGCGAGCCAGGGCCTCGTCGCTGCGCTGCTCCTGTCTGGCCATGCGCGGCTGTGGGAGCTCGTCGTGCTGCAGGCCGTCGCCGGGACGGCGAAGGCGTTCTTCCTGCCCGCCTCGACGGCCCTGACGCCTCTGACCGTCAGGGCCGAGCTGCTCCAGGAGGCAAACGCCCTCCGCGGGCTCTCGATGGCGTTCGGCGACGTCATCGGGCCGGCGCTGAGTGGCGTGGTCGTGGCGGCCGCCGGAAGCGGGTGGGCGATCGGATTCGACTCCTTCAGCTATCTCGTGAGCGCGCTCTTCCTCGTCGCGCTCAGGCTCCCGCGCCGGGAGCCGCTCCCGCCGCAGCCGTTCCTCCAGGACCTCCTGGACGGCTGGCGCGAGTTCACCGCGCGGACCTGGGTGTGGGCGAACCTCGCCTTCATCGGGCTCAGGAACATGATGTTCAACTGGTTCTTCGTCCTCGGCGCCGCAGTGGCGAGGCGGTCGCTCGGCGGCGCCGGCGCGTGGGGGCTGATCGTCAGCGCGCTCGGCCTCGGCGCGGTCGCGGGCGGCGTGCTGGCGCTCCGGATCCGGCCGCGCCGCCCGCTCGTCGTCGCGAACCTCGGCCTCACGCTGTTCGCGTTGCCGACGGCGCTGCTCGCGCTCCACCTGCCCGCGCTGGTTGTGGCGGCCGGCGCCGTGGTCGGCGGCAGCGGCGGGACGTTCTTCAACGCCGTCTGGGAGACGACGCTCCAGCGGCACATCCCGCCGGAGCGGCTGTCACGTGTGACGGCGTACGACTGGTTCCTCTCGACGGCCGCGAACCCGGTCGGCCAGGCGGTCGTCGGACCCACGGCGGTGGCGATCGGGATCGAGACGACGCTCGGGATCGCGGCGACGTGGTTCGTCGCGGCGCCGTTCCTCGTCCTCGCGATCCCGAGCGTCCGTCACCTCCGCGACGACGGCGCCAACCCGTAGAGGGAGGTGTAGCCGGTGAGGTAGACGCGCTCGCGGTCGGCGATGACCGGGCTGTACTCGCCGTCCGGGAACCGCCAGACGAGCCGGCCGGTGCGGGCATCGACCGCGAAGGTCCGCCGCGCACGCGGGTTCGACTCGTAGCTCGAGCACGACCCGCAGGTGGAGAAGTAGACGAGACCGTCGAGGACGGTCGGCGCTCCGGAGATCGGCGCGTGCGCGTCGAAGGTCCAGCGCACGGCGCCGGTGGCCTGGGAGAGGGCGTAGAGCCGGTGGTCGTAGGAGCCGACGTAGGCCGTTCCGTCCCAGAGCGCGGCCGGCGAGTAGACGAAGCTGCCGGTTCGCGCCGACCAGAGCGGCTCTCCGCTGCGGGCGGAGAAGGCGTAGACCCGGCCGTCGGTCGAGCCGACGAAGACGCGGCCGTTCGCGACGGAGGGAGTGGAGTAGAGCCCGCCGAGCCCGCCGTCGCCGGCCGACCAGCGCAGCCGGCCGCTCCGCGCGTCGAGCGCGTAGACCCGCCCGTCGTAGGAGCCGGCGAAGATCGTCCCGCCTGCGAGCGCCACCCCGCCCTTCACGCGATCGCCAGTGGCGAAGCTCCAAGCGAGGCGGCCGCTGCGCGCGTCGACGGCGTAGATGCGGTGGTCCCACGAGCCGAAGTAGACGCGCCCGCCGGCGAGGAGCGGCGGCGTCTCGACGACGCCGGCCCGGAAGCGCCAGCGCCTCCGGCCGCTGCGGGCGTCGAGCGCGGCGACGAAGCTCGGCGCCGTGCCCGTGCAGGGCGGCGGGTTCATAAAGCCGAGGTAGACGACGCCGTCGCCGACGGCCGGCGAGGCCGCGACGCAGCCCGCGAACTGCCGGTGCCACAGGACTCGTCCGGTCGCTGCCTGCACGGCGAGGACGAGGCCGTGGTTCGTGCCGAGGAAGAGCCGCCCGTGCTCGAGGACCGGCGGGAACTCCATGAGGCTCCAGTCGCCGCGCACCGTCCAGAGCTTCCGGAACGGCGGGCGGAGGCGGAGGCCAGACGGCGCCGCGTGGGTGCGCGCGAGGTCGTAGCCGTACAGCGGCCACGAGAAGCGCGGCGGCTTCGGGCGCGGCTTTGCAGGCCGCCGCGTCACCGTGGTCGTGGTGGACGGCGCCGATCCCTGGCCGCCGCCGCGCGAGAGCACGAACGCGGCGGCGGCGCCGCCGAGCGCGAGCGCCGCCGCGAGGAGGAGGAGAGCCGGCCGCTTCACGACCCGATCCAGCCGGCGCGGTTGTGGACGGTGAACCGGAGGCTCTGCGAGTCGCTGTTCCCTCGGATGTCGGTCGCGGTCACGACGATGTCGTAGACGCCGTCGTGCAGCTTGCGCGTGTCGAAGGGCTGCGGCGTGAGCTTGAAGAGGAAGCAGCCGCGCTGGAGGAAGGAGTAGTGCGGCCCGAAAACCGACATGTTCTGGTAGGTGCCGCGGGCGTACACGCTCCAGAAGCCCGAGTTCTGGGGCACCGTCGTCCGGTGGTCGACGGCGACGCGGCGCGGCACGACCGTCTTGCCGGCCCAGCTCCGGATCCGGTAGGTGAGGAGCGCCGGCGAGACGGGGAGGTTCCGCCACTCGCCGCGGACCGGCATCGACGGCCGGTCCTCGGCGTCGACGACGATCTCGACGCTGCCGCGCACGAAGCCCGGGAGCAGCTCGGGGCCGGTGTCGGTGTGGCGGAGCGAGATCGAGTTGATCGAGGGCCGGGTTCGGTCGTGGTAGGGGGTCAGACGGCCGCGGACGAGCGGGTTCACGACGTGCCCGCCCTCGAGCTCCGTCAGGTGGACGTGGCCGGCGGGCTTCTTGATGCGGCCGAGGACGGTCTTCCGCGCCTCGACGTGCTGGCCGACCTTGACCTGCGGGCGGATGTGCCAGTACTCGAACGCGCGGGAGCCCGAGGTGACGCGGACCCACTCCACCGTCACGCTCGTGACGGTGCCGTCGACGACGGGGTAGACGGCGGTGCCGTTCGGAGCGGAGATGTCGACGCCCTGGTGGAACGAGAATCCCCCGCGCCCGTGGAGGACGGTGTCGAGCGTGGGCGGGCCGAAGAACTGAGTGCGCGGGTCGCCGAAGCTGCCCCGGATCGGGTGCTCGCGGTCGAACGGCTTGACCGGGTAGCCGAAGCTCTGGCCGGTGACCGACTGGGCGGCGGCCGGCGCGGTCGCGTGCGCGGCCTCGGGGGCCGCCTGGAGCGCGCCGAAGCACGCGAGGATCGTGCAGGTTGCGGTTGCGACGGCGGTCGCGAAGAGGAACTTCGCGGCCGCGGATCGGAGGATGCAGCGCCGTGCGCTGCGGGACTGGATGTGTGTGTTGGTAGCCATGCGGCCACCGTCGAAGGAGGCCCAAATGGGCCGGTCACGCGGTCCCAACGGCTCGCTAATGGCTGCTGCGGCGCGACCTCACTCGGTCATGTGCGTCCAGACGTTCTCGATGAGCGTCGCGACCTTCGGCTCGCGCACGGCACCCGCCAGCGTGAAGGCGCCCGCCGCGAAGACCTCCGCCCCCGACGGCCGCTCGTAGTAGGTCATTTGGCCGGTGAAGCCGGGTCCGAAGAGGTTCGGGATCTCGGCCAGCACCTGGATGCCTTTCGGCGAGGCGGGCGAGGTCTTGTCGATCTCGATCCCGCCGTTCGAGAGGCCGTCCCCGGGGCCGAGGCTCGTGCCCGCGAAGGCCCACGACTCCGCGCGGGCGTGGCGCAGGATCCAGGCGCCGCGATGCGTGCCGCGGTCGTTGCCGCGGTACTGGACGCCGATCAGCGCCGCCTCCGGCCGGCCGAGGTCGCGCCAGAGCCTCGTCTTCTCGATCGCGCGGCCGTGCCTGACGACGCGCCAGCAGAAGTTGTCGGCGGAGAGGAACATCAGGTGCCCGCCTAGGTTGCGGTAGCCCTGGATCCGGTCGTACTCGCGAGTCGTCACGTACTCGTGGTGGCCGGGGAAGACGATCAGGCGGTACGCACGGGCGAGGGCGCGCGCACTCGAGGTGGCCTCGAGATCGGCCTGCGAGAGGACGTCGACCTGCTTGCCCGTCCGGTCGAGCCATTCGAGGAACGGAAGGTCGTAGCTGCGGAAGTTGTATGGGACGCCGCGGTTCAGGAACGGCCGGGCGACACGGACGGTATGGATCTTCCAGCTCGAGTACCAGCTGTCGCCCTGACCGTCGCCGTCGTCGTCCCGGAGGTTGTACGCCTGCCAGGTGAGCGTCGGCATGACGACGGCGACCGGGTTCTCGCCGAGGACGCGCGGCCGCAGGACGAACGGCGCGAACCCGACCCGGCCGTCGGCGGCTTGGAGCCGCGCGAAGTAAAGGCCCGAGGGCCAGTCGCCGATCGGGACGCGCACGATTCGGTGCCCACGCGACGAGCCGACGAAGCTGGCGTTCGTGACGGCCACGCCCTGCATCTCGCTCCGTCCGCGTGTCGGCTCGGCGTCCGAGCCGATCCGGAAGAGCTGCATCCGAATGCCGCGAGCGCGGTTGAAGATCCGGAGCGAGGCAATGCTTCCAGGCCGGTAGCTCTCGTCGGCGAAGGCGGCCTCGACCGAGGGGCGGAGCTCTTCGGGAGTCGGCGCGCGGCCCTCGATCTCGTCCTGCTCGCCGGCCGGCGGCCGCATCGTCGACCCGCTGGAGACGGCCAGCAGCGAGGCGGAGAGGAGACGAGCGAGGAGGGCTCGGCGTGTGACCATGCGGCCACGGTCGGCCGCGGCCCAAATTGGCCGCTCACACGCCGCCAACGGGCCGCTAACGGCCCATGGTCAACGGCTGACGGGGGTGCTAGAACAGGTTCGTGCCCGAATTCACGAGCGAGCTCGAGTTCCGCATCCTCGGGCCGATCGAGGTGCGCGCGAACGGCGAAGCGCTGTCGCTCGGCGGGCCGAAGCAGCGGGCCCTGCTCGCGCTCCTCCTCGTCGATGCCGGCCGCGCCGTCTCGACCGACCGCCTGATCGACGCGCTCTGGGGTGAGCACCCGCCGAAGACGGCTCCGACCTCCCTTCAGAACTTCGTCTCCCAGCTGCGGAAGCTGCTCGGGCCGGACATTCTCGTGACGAAGCCGCCCGGATACCTGCTCCGTATCGACCCGGGCCGGCTCGATGCGGCCCGGGCGCAAGCCTTGGCCGCCGAGGCGAAGTCGGCCGCGCCCGACAAGCGGGCGGCGAAGCTCCGCGAGGCGCTCGCCCTCTGGCGCGGACCGCCGCTCGGCGAGTTCGCGTTCGAGGCCTTCGCGCAGTCCGAGATCGGCCGCCTGGAGGAGCTCCGGCTGACCGTCCTCGAGGAGCGGATCGACGCCGACCTCGAGGCGGGCCGGCACGCCGAGGTCGTGGGCGAGCTCGAGGCGCTCGTCGGCGAGAATCCGCTCCGCGAGCGCTTTCGCGAGCAGCTGATGCTCGCGCTCTACCGGTCGGGCCGGCAGGCGGAGGCGCTCGACGCCTTCCAGCAGGGCCGGCGCGTGCTCGTCGAGGAGCTCGGGATCGACCCCAGCCCGCGGCTCCAGCAGCTGCACAGCGCGATCCTGCGGCAGGAGTCCGCGCTCGAGCCCGCCCGGGCGGCGCCGGCCCAGGACCACTTCGAGGACGTGGCGGCGACGATCCTCGCCGGGCGGGTCGTCCCGGTGCTCGGAGCTGACGTGGCCGAGCTGACGGTGCGGCTGGCGCAGCGCTTCGGCTACCCGGGCGACGACGGCGTGGTGACGCTCCCTCGCGTCGCGCAGTACGTGGCGGTCATGAAGGGCTCGGGGCCGCTCTACGACGAGCTCCACGAGCTCCTCGACGTCGACCTGCCGCCGACGGCGGTGCACCGCTTCTTCGCCTCGCTCCCGCCGCTCCTGCGCGAGCGCGGCCTCCCGCACCAGCTGCTCGTGACGACGAGCTACGACAACGCGCTCGAGCGCGCGCTCCTCGAGGCCGGGGAGGAGTTCGACGTCGTCTCCTACCTCGCGGCGGGCCGCAACCGCGGCCGGTTCTGCCACATCTCGCCCGACGGCACCGGCGCCCTGATCGACCAGCCGAACACGTACGCGACCGAGCTGTCGCTCGAGCGCCGGACGGTCGTCCTCAAGCTGCACGGCCAGGTCGAGCGCACGCCGACCCGCGAGTGGGAGAGCTTCGTCGTCACCGAGGACGACTACATCGACTACCTGGCCCAGACGGACATCGCCGGCGCGGTCCCCGTTGCCCTCGCCGCGACGCTGCGCCGGAGCCACTTCCTCTTCCTCGGCTACACGATGGCCGACTGGAACCTGCGCGTCGTCCTGCACCGGCTCTGGGGCGACCAGCCGCTCTCCTACCGCTCGTGGGCCGTCCAGCCGGAGCCGAAGCCGCTCGAGCGCGAGTTCTGGCGGCGGCGCGACGTCGACGTCGTCGAGCTAGCGTTCGAGCAGTACACGGAGGCGCTCGCCCGCTACCTCACGCCGCAGCCGACGGAGGCGGCGCGATGAGCGTCGGGGCGGAGACGCTGCCGAGCCCGTTCAAGGGGCTCGCTCCGTTTCAGGACACGGAGCTCGACGCCCTGCTCTTCTTCGGCCGCGAGCGCGAGCGGGAGATCGTCCTCGCAAACCTGATGGCCTCGCGGCTGACGGTGCTGTACGGCGCGAGCGGCGTCGGCAAGACCTCGCTCCTCCGCGCCGCCGTCGCGCACTCGATGCGCTCCATCCACGACGCGGCCGTCGTCGTCTTCTCGACCTGGGCCGGCGATCCCGACCGCGGCCTGAAGGAGGCGATCGAGGAGGCGATCGGCTTCGAGGGGCACGGCACGCTCGTCGAGACGTTGCAAGCCGCGTCGGAAGCCGTCGGCGGCGACGTCTACGTGATCCTCGACCAGTTCGAGGAGTACTTCCTCTACGAGCGGAACGGCGCCGGGCCGGGCTTCGCGAGCGAGCTCGCGGCGGCGATCCGCGAGCCGGGCCTGCGGGCGAACTTCCTCTTCGGCCTGCGCGAGGACGCGCTCGCGAAGCTCGACGCGTTCAAGACCCGCATCCCGAACCTCTTCGGCAACTACCTGCGGCTCGAGCATCTCGACCGCCGCGGCGGCCGCGACGCGATCGTACGGCCGGTCGAGCGCTACGGCGAGCTCGGCGGCGACGCGATCACGATCGAGCCCGCGCTCGTCGAGAGCGTCCTCGACCAGGTCCAGAGCGGGCGCGTCGACGTCGGCGTCCACGGCCGGGGTGCGGTCGCGCGTGCCGGAGCCGACGGGCGGATCGAGACGCCGTACCTCCAGCTCGTCATGCAGCGCCTCTGGGAGGAGGAGCGCGCGTCGGGCTCGACGACGCTTCGCCTCGAGACGCTCACGCGCCTCGGCGGCGCCGAGCGGATCGTCGCCGAGCACCTCGAGCGGGCGATGGGGACGCTCGGGCCGGCGGAGCGCGACGAGGCGTCGAGGGTCTTCAACCACCTCGTCACGCCCTCGGGGATGAAGATCGCCCACGGGCTCGACGACCTCGCCAAGTACGCGGGCGCGCCCCCGCAGGAGATCGGCGAGGTCGTCGAGCGGCTTGCGCAGGCGCGCGTCCTCCGGCCGGTCGCGGCGCCCGACGAGCCGGACGCCATCCGCTACGAGATCTTCCACGACGTCCTCGCCCCGGCCGTGCTCGCGTGGCGCGTGCGCCACGAATCCGAACGTGCACTAGTGCACGAACGCGAAGAGGGGCGGCGCCGCCAGCGACGCCTGCTTCGCGTGATCGCGGTCGCGTTCGTGGCCCTCGCCGCGATGACCGCGGTCGCCGTCTACGCGCTCACGCAGCGGAGCGAGGCCCGCAAGCAGGCCTCGCACGCCCAGTTCGAGCGGCGCGTCGCGGAGCAGCAGGCCGCCCTCGCGAAGAGCCAGGCCGCGCTCGCGAAGCGGCAGCGGAGCGCGGCGACGGCGGCGGCCGCCGCCGCGAGGAGCGCGCGCCGAGAGGCCGAGCACCAAGCGGCGCTCGCGAGGGCGCACCAGCGCGAGGCCGTGCGGCAGGCGGGCGTTGCGCAGGAGCAACGGCAGATCGCGACGAGAGAGGCGGCGAAGGAGAGAGCGGCGACGGCCGCGGCCCAGGCGAGTCGGCAGCAGGCGCTCGCACAGCGGAGCCAGGCGCTCGCGGCGGCCGCGCAGGCGAGGCGCGCGCGGGCGGCGGCGCTCGCCTCGGCGCAGCTCGCGGAGCGGCGGGGCAAGGAGGCTCGCGCGCAGAAGGCTCGCGCGCTGGTGCAGGCCCGCCGGGCCCGCGCGCGGGCATTCGCGGAGGAAGCGAGGTCGCTACTCCTCGTCCGGCCGGAGCGGAGCGTGCTGCTCGCGAGGAAGGCGGCGAAGCTCGAGCGGACGCCGCTCGTCGAGGACGTCCTGCGCTCGTCGCTCGCCGCGATGCGGGTCCGGCGGATCCTGCCCGGCGGCGGCGGAGCGCTCCGGAATGCGTCGTTCAGCCGCGACGGCTCGCTCGTGCTGACGACGAGCGCCCGCGGCGGCGCGCGCCTCTTCAGCGCAAGAACCGGCAAGCTGCTCCGCGTCCAGGATCGCACCGCGACGGCCGCCGCCTTCGGCCCGGGCGGGACCCTGCTCGCGACCGGGGATCGCAACGGGCAGCTCCGCCTCTGGCGCAGCGGGAACGGCGGCCTCGTCCGGAGCCTCGGCCGTCACGGCAGCGTCGTTACGGACGTGTCCTTCTCGCGCGACGGCCAGCAGCTCGTCAGCGCGTCGAGCGACGGGACGGCGCGCGTGTGGCGCGTTGCGACCGGCCGCCTCGAGAGCACGCTGAGCCACGACGGCCCAGTGAGCGAAGCCTCCTTCAGCCCGGACGGCTCGCTCGTCGCGACGGTGAGCCGAGACCGGCAGCAGCGCCTCCGTGCGCGGGTCTACGACGCGAGCAGCGGACGGCTGCTCCACGTGCTCGACGAACTCGGCGTCAACGTCGCGAGGTTCAGCCCCGACGGCTCGCTGCTCGCGACGGCGAGCTCGAACCGGACGACGAAGCTCTGGCGCCCCCGCACCGGCGCGCTCGTCTCCGTCCTGCCCCAGCCCGACGGGCGCATCCTCGACGTCGCCTTCAGCCCCGACGGAAGCGACGTCGCGACCGCGAGCCGCGGCGGCTCGGCCGCGATCTGGGACGTGGCGAGCGGCCGGCAGCTGCAGTTCCTCTCCGGGGCGGCGAACTTCGTCCTCAGCGTCTCGTTCAGCCCCGACGGGCGGTTCGTCGTCGCCGGGAGCCGCGACCGGATGGCGCGCGTCTACCGCGTGAGCGACGGCGTCGCCGTCGCGCTCCTCGCCGGGCACGGCGACGCCGTCGCCGGCGCGACGTTCAGCCGCGACGGGCATTTCGTCCTCACGGCGAGCGACGACGGCACCGCACGGATATGGGATCCCGACACGAACGACCCGCTCCAGGTGCTCGGGCGGCAGGGCGGCTCCGTCTCGTCGGCGGCCTTCAGCCCGGACGGCCGCCTCGCGGTCTCGGCGAGCGACGACGGGACGGCGCGGATCTGGCGCGTGCAGGGGCGGCAGGAGCTCCACGTCCTGCGCCACGACGGCCCGGTGGCGCGCGCCTCGTTCAGTCGCGACGAGCGCTTCGTCGTGACGGCCAGCGACGACGGGACGGCGCGCATCTGGGTCGTCGCGAGCGGCCGTCAGCTGCACGTCCTCCGTCACCAGGCTCCGGTCGTGGGCGCGGCGTTCAGCCGCGATGGCCGGCTCGTCGTCACCGCGAGCGCCGACAAGACGGCCGTGGTCTGGGACGCGAGCACCGGGACGGCGCTGCACACCCTCCAGCACAAGCTCGCAGTGGCGGGTGCCTCGTTCTCGCCCGACGCGGCGCGCCTCGTCACCTGGAGCGGGAGCCAGGCGTTCGTGTGGGACACGAGCAGCGGGCGGCTCCTCCGTACGCTGCGGCGCGGCGCGGCGATCCTCGCGACGGCGTCGTTCAGCCCCGACGGCCGCCTCCTCCTTACCGCCGGAGCGGACGGCGTGGCGCGGCTCTGGAATGCGCGGAGCGGGGCGCTCGCCGCCGAGCTCCGCGGGCACACGGAGGGGATTCGCGACGCCGAGTTCAGCCGCGACGGCCGGTACGTCGTCACCGCGAGCGAGGACGCCGACGCACGGATCTGGCGCGTTCGCGCGCCGCACCAACCGGAGGTGCTGCGCGGCCACTTCGGCACCGTCAGCGCCGCGTCGTTCAGCCCGGACGGCCGCTGGGTGCTGACCGCCGGCCCGACGACCGCGGGGCTCTGGTGGCGGCAGACCGGGCGCCTCTTCTATCCCACCGGGCCGGCTGGCGACCCGTTCCTGCGCGGCCACACGAAGGCCCTGACGAGCGCGAGCTTCGGGCCCGACGGCCGGCGGATCCTGACCTCGAGCCTCGACGGAACCGTCCGCACGTACGTCTGCACCCTCTGCGGCGGGCTGAACTCGCTGGTCTCGCTCGCCGACGCCCGGCTGCGCGAACTACGCGGCTAAGGCGCCGACTCGGCGGCGCCGATTTCAGGCCGTGCGGGCTCTGCCCGTGCGGCCGTCTGCACCGACCGGTCGACGCGCTGGGATCCGAGAATCCGGTCCTAGGAGACGCGGCTCTCGAGCTCGTTCGACTTGTGGGCGAGGGCGGCGAAGCCGGCCTGGAGGAAGTCGTTGACGCCGGCGCTCCCGAGCGTCCAGGTCAGCAGGCGGCCGAAGCGCGGCGCGAGGATCTGGGTCGTCGCGAGCCCCGCGGCGACCCACGTGCCGATGCAGCGCGAGCAGGTCACGAGCTCGCCGATCGCCTGCTGCATGCCGCCCGAGACGGGCTCCTCGCCGCCCTCGTGCGCTTGCCCCTCGACGAACGGGTCGCGGAGGAAGCTCGTCACCTCGTCGTGGGAGATCGTCCGCGAGGCCTTGAAGGTCGCGGCCCCGAGGGCGACGAGGTCGAGCGCCGTGTGCTCCTGCGGGTCGCGATCGAGGGCGCGGGCGAGCAGGCCGGCGATCCCGAGGCCGCCGACGAAGGCGCCCATGATCGCGGCGTACGAGCCGTAGGGCTGCTGCACCTCGGTCGCCATGCGCCTGTCCTTACCGCATCGCCGTGAAAACAGTCACGGCTGCTCCAGGCGTGCCCAGAGGTTGTCGAGGAGCTGCTTCATCGGCGGCTGGGTCGCGACGCCGGCGAGTGAGAAAGCGCCGAAGGCGAACACCTTGGCGCCGCGCGCGGTCTCGTAGTAGGTCATCTCGGCCCGATGACGGGCCAGCCGCGCCAGCACGACCGTCTGCCGCGGCGAGGCCGGCGCCTTGGCGTCGACCTCGATCCCGAAGTGGCCGAAGCGGGAGCCCTCGCGCAGGCCGGTCCCGCGGAAGAGCCACGGGGCGGCGCGCCGGACGACGTACGGCCGCAGGCGCGCGCCGGCGTGATAGGCGGCGAACTGCGCCCCGACGAGCCCCGCCTCGGGCCGGCCGAGCTCGCGCCAGCTCGCCGTCCGCACGATCGCGCTCCCGCGCCTCGCGACGCGCCAGTAGAAGTTGTCCGCGGAGAGGAACATCAGATTGCCGCCGAGGTTGCGGAATCGGCGCACGAGCCGGTACACGTGGCCGGTCACGTACTCCTCGTGCCCCGGGAAGACGATCAGGCGATAGAGGCGCGCGATCTGCCAGCCGCTCCCGAAGCGGTCGAGGTCGGAGTCGGTGAGGTAGTCGGCGTCGTGCCTCCACCACGCGGCCCAGTGGAAGAAGTCGGCGTCGTATTGGGCGAAGTGCGGCGGCACTCCGCGCTCGAGGTAGGGGCGGTGAAGGCCGACCCGCAGCGTGATCGGAGCCGCCTTCGGCCCGACGTACCAGGTGTCGCCCCAGCCGTTGCCGTCCGCGTCCTGGAAGTTGTAGGCCTGCCACGTGTTCGTCGGCAGCACGACGGCGACGTGCGCGGCAGCGCCGAGGATGCGCGGCCGCACGACGACGGGCGCGAACCCTTCGCGTCCGTCCGCGGCGGTCAGCTTCGCGAAGTAGAGGCCGCTCGGGACGTCGCCAATCCTCACCGGGACGACGTGGCTCCGGCGCGACCACTCCCACGGGACGTCGATCGGGTTGCCTGCCGGCAGGCCGGTCATCGTCCCGCGCGGCGGCTTCGGCACGAACTCGGGCCCGGCGTGGAAGAGCTGCACCGTCAGCTCGTCGGCGTCGGTGGCGACCCGCAGCCGCGCGAGGGAGCCGGGCGCGTAGCTGTCGTGCTCGAAGGCCGCGTCGATTCCTTGCACCCGCACGACCGGCCACGTCTGCCGGGCACGCGTGGGCGCGGCGGTGCCATAGGTCGTGCGGCCGACCCCCAGCCGGACGAGGTACGTGCGCGGCGGGATTGTCGACCGCGGAGCCCACTCCACGGTGTGCACCCCCGGGCCGAAGCGGTAGCTGTGCCGGTAGACCGGGTAGAGCCGCGCCTTCGTCCAGCCGATGACGACGGTGACCGTGGCCGCCCTGCGGAGCCGGAAATGGATCAGCGCGCGATCGCGGAAGCCGTCGCCGTTCGGGCTGATCGTCGTCAGCAGACGCCAGTCGCCGGCGAAGGGAGTGTCCCCGTTCGTGACCGCGAGCCAGGCGAGCGGCCCGCGGGTCGGCGCGGACACCGCTCCGGACGCGGCGAGCACGACGGCGAGGAGCGCGACCCGCACCGCCAGCCATTGTGCGTGACACAGGTGATGGCCACGCTAGCCTTGTCTCCGTGCCAGAGTTCAGAGCCTCCGACGCCTACCGCCCCACGGGCGACCAGCCCACGGCGATCGCCTCGCTCGCCGAGGGCCTGACCGCGGCCGAGCGCTACCAGACGCTCCTCGGCGCGACCGGCACCGGCAAGACGGCGACGATGGCCTGGGTGATCGAGCAGGTGCAGAAGCCGGCGCTCGTGATCGCCCACAACAAGACGCTCGCCGCGCAGCTCTGCAACGAGTTCCGGGAGTTCTTTCCCCAGAACGCGGTCGAGTACTTCGTCTCCTACTACGACTACTACCAGCCGGAGGCGTACGTGCCTCAGGCCGACCTCTACATCGAGAAGGACTCGTCTCAGAACGACGACATCGCACGCTTGCGCCTCGCGGCGACCTCGGCGCTCTTCACGCGCCGCGACGTCGTCGTCGTCGCCTCGGTCTCCTGCATCTACGGCCTCGGCTCGCCGGAGGAGTGGCGCGAGCGGGTCCTGATCCTCGAGGTGGGGGAGGAGCACGACCGCGACCTCGTCCTGCGCAAGCTCATCGACAGCCAGTACGCGCGCAACGACACGTCGCTCGGGCGCGGCCGCTTCCGGGTGAAGGGCGACGTCGTCGAGATCCAGCCGGCGAACTCCGAGACCGCCTACCGGGTCTCGTTCTTCGGCGACGAGGTGGAGCAGATCAGCCACTTCGATCCGCTGACCGGCGAGGTCTACGCGCGCCTCGACAACGTCGCAATCTGGCCCGCGACCGAGTACGTGACGTCGAAGCCGACGATCGAGCGCGCGGTGCACGAGATCCGGCACGAGCTCGAGGAGCAGGTGAAGCTCTTCGAGTCGCAGGGGAAGATGCTCGAGGCGCACCGGCTGCGGCAGCGCACCGAGTACGACCTCGAGATGCTGCAGGAGCTCGGCTTCTGCTCCGGGATCGAGAACTACTCGCGGATCCTCGAGGGCCGCGCGCCGGGGACGCACCCGTTCACGCTCCTCGACTACTTCCACTCCGACTTCGTCGTCTTCGTCGACGAGTCGCACCAGACGGTGCCGCAGCTCGGCGGCATGTACGAGGGCGACCGCTCGCGCAAGCAGACGCTCGTCGACTACGGCTTCCGCCTGCCCTCGGCGCTCGACAACCGGCCGCTCCGCTTCGACGAGTTCCTCGAGAAGGTGCCGCAGCTCGTCTTCGTC
>DASQWB010000018.1:0-21017 GCA_035640455.1 Gaiellaceae bacterium
TCCGTCGCCGAGGGCGAGCTGGATCGCGAGGATCCCGACGATTCCGTACGAGACGCCCTTCGCGACGAGCCCCGTGCGCGCGAGGAGCGCGTACCACCCGCGACCTGCCTGCGCTTCCGCTCGGACCTGCTGGGCCGGCCGCTGGACGGATGCTCGGCCCCGTTCGAGCACCGGCTGCCTGATTGCCACCAGAGCCTCCTCCTCGACGACGGACGCCTGTGCTTCTAGAGCAGAACGTGGCCGAGAGGAGCGGCGATACGGGCGAGCCGGATTAAGAGGGCTCGGCGAAACATCGTTGTGCCGCCCGGAGCGCGCTGCTCGTCCCGATGCGGCGTCCTCAGTCGCGTCCGTAGCCTCCGGCTACGAACGCTCCCTGCGTCCTTGCCTCGGAACGAGGATCACACTCCGGCCGACGAACGAAGTTCCGCCGAGCCCTCTTAGTTGCCGACGACCTGGACGATCCAGCGGCGGTCGCGCTCGCGGTCGAGCTCGAGGAACAGCACGCGCTGCCAGGTGCCGAGGCAGAGCTCGCCGTCGCGTACCGGAATCGATTCGCCGGCCGTCCCGAGCAGCATCGCCATGCAATGGGCGTGGCCGTTGCCGAAGTCCATGTCCTCGGGGCAGATGTTCTCGGTGCGCCGGTCCCAGTCGTCGTGCGCGTAGTAGCTCTCGCTCGGGACGAGTCGCTTGAGCATGCTGGCGAAGTCGTCGAGGAAGCCGCTCTCGAACTCGTTCACCCGGACGCAGCACGTCGTGTGGGGCGAGTAGACGCAGGCGATGCCGTCGGAGATGCCGCTCTCGCGGACGGCCTCTCCGACCTCCTCGGTGATGTCACGGACGCTCAGGCCGCCCGCCGTCCGCAGCTGCCGCTCGTGCTGGAAGACCTTCACCGAACGCTCACCTCCTCGTCTCGATCGCCGGGGCCATTTTGGACCATTCGGCTACGGCCGCGAAACGACTATGTGTGCTTCCACGTAACCGAGAACGCGTTCCCGCCCGAGCGCGCCGAGGTCGTCGCCTTCGTGTAGCCCCGCCCGACCATGTCGATACGATCGGGGTTGAAGGCGCCGATCGCCTGGCCGTTCACGGTGACGGCGCTGAAGCTCGCGGTGCCGAAGTTCGTCAGGGCAGGACGCCGCCCGAGGCCGAGGGCGCTTCGGCGATCGCCTCGGCCGAGGCGAGCCGCGCGCGCTTGAGCGCGCCCGCCCAGTTCGAGCTCATGCTGTGGCTGATCTTGTAGTCGGGCGCGAAGTGCGGTCCGTCGCTGCGTGCGCTCGACGCCGTAGGGGCGACGAGGGCGACGGCGAGTGCGAGAACACCGAGGACGAGGGCGACGCATGGAAATCCTCCTCTGGAGTAGACCCCCGGACGGCCTGCGGGACGGTAGATCATCGCGCGGCGGTTTTCGAGGCTAGGCTGCGCGGCACCCGGGCCCGTAGCTCAGCTGGTCAGAGCAGCGGACTCATAATCCGTTGGTCCCTGGTTCGAATCCAGGCGGGCCCACTCGTCGCCGGGACACGTTGGTTAGCCCACGGCCAAACGTGGTACTACCCGTCGTTGACGACGGTTTCGCTTTGGGGAGAGGGGATCAGATGAGGTACACGCGTTGGCTCGCGGCGGCCACAGCCGCGCTCGTGCTCGCTGGGCTCGGGTCGGCGCCGGCGGGCGCAGGCGGCACCACCAACGTCAGCATCTTGCTGCAAGCGCAGTACGTGACCGAGGTGGTGGTCTCGGTCGCGCTGCACGTGACGTGTGAGGGCAATCCCCTCCCCGGGACCGTGGCTGTGACCGTCGAGCAGAATCCGCCGGAGACGCAGTCGCCGACGGTCGGCATCGGCGAGAACGTGGTCGTCTGCGACGGAAACCAGCACGACGTCGCCGTGACCGTCACCGGCGGCAGCTTCAGCGGCTTCGACATCGGCAAGGCGTTCGCGACCGCGACCCTGGTCGCCCCTTCGGGCACCGACTCCGACGCGAGACAGATCTCGATCGGGTTCTGAGAGCGGCGCGCGGCTCATTCGAGCGTCTGGGCAACTGCGCGCCGCAGCACCAGCGGGAACGACCGGTCGAAGTCCGGACGGGCCTGGTCCGGCAGCGCGTCGCGCTGCCGCGCCCACGCGAACGCGTGCGCGAACGCGCCGACGCGGAGCGCGAGCTCGAACGTGCCGGCGAGGCCGCTTCCCCACGGTTCGAGATAGGCGTCGCGCAGCCGCGCGAACCAGGGATCGGCCGGCGGCAGCTTGTTGATCTGCTCCAGGAAGCGAAACGGGACGACGAGCGACACGAAGGGGTGCGAGATCGAGGAGTCGCCCCAGTCGAGCAGGCGCAGCCGCTCGTCCTGGGCGTAGAGGTTCGCCATGTGGAGGTCGTCGTGCTGGATCGTCTCCGGCAGGTCGTGTCCCGCAAGCTCGGCGCACAGCTCCGCGAACCGCGTCGCGAAGTCCCGCAGGCGGCGGAGCTCGTCCGGCTCGAGCGGCAGGTCGCGCCGGAGGAGGTCCTCGTAGCGCCCGGGGAGCGCCGCGAGCCGGAGATCGGGGACGCCGCACGCGAGGTGGTCGTGCGTGTGCGCCGCCTCGCCGCGCTGGAGCTCGGCATACGGCGGCAGCGCCTTCAGCCACGCCTCCGGCGGGTTGCCGTAAACGCCGGCCGGCGTGCCGGCGTCGGCGAGGAGGAGCCACGCCCGCTCCTCGTCGTGGGCGAGCACCGTCGCGACGCGGTCCGGCCAGCGCGCGCAGAGCTCGGCCGTGAGCCGCGGCTCGAACGCCTGCACCGGCGCGCAGGCCTTGAACCAGGCGACGCCGTCGGCGAGCGGCACGCGCAGTACCGTCGCCCACGGCCGCTCGTGTGCAATCTCGACGGCGCCGGCCGGCTCGACGTGCGCGCAAATCCACTCTTCGGCGGCCGCGCGGTCCACGGCTCCACTATGCCGCCGCCGCACCCTTGACTTCGGGCGGCGAAGGGCGACGCGTACTCGATCACGCCGGCGAACTTCCAGACGCTGCTCGGCTGGCTCCAGCCGCGAGCGGCGACGGGGACGGTCGTCGAGACGACGGCGCAGGTGATCGGCGGCCCGCTCCAGCCGCCGGTGCCGGGCTGAGGGTTCGACCCCTCCTGCAGCCGATGCGGGGCTACCGGCTCCGAGCGGGAGCCGGCCGGTTGCTCGCGTGGCGTATCTCCGATGTCCATGTCACCCCAGCCGTGCCGAGATGCTCCATGAGCTCGGCGTCGACTTCGGCGAATCGCTGACCCCGCACATGGTCGAGATCGTTGGTGAACACCATGAACTCGTGGAGCAGCTCCGGGTTCTCGTCTTCTGCTCGTTCCAGCATCGTCGCGACGCCGAGGACGAGTTCCTTCGCGTTGGGACGGCACTCCTCGCGCGCGTAGGTGCGGAGTCGCCGTGCAGCCAGCACCCGCGCGCTGCGCGGCAAAAGGGTCGGGCGGAGAAACGCGGGTTCCCACAAAAGGTGCGGATGGATCGGCACCTGCCGGGCATCGAGGAACCGAAAGATCGACACGACGTCGAGCGCGTTGTAGATCTGAACGACGACGTGGCCTCGCAGCTCGGCCCGCAAACGATCCCGAAGGATGTCGAGATTGCGGACGAAGGAGTGCCATCTCGCCGGGAAGCGAATGTAGTCATACAGGCGCTCCGTCCCGTCGACGCTCACGTACACGACCACCGCGCCGAACTCCGAGAGCAGCTCGAGCCACGATGGCCGTGTGATCGTCGCATTGGTGTGGAAGCTCACCTCGACGTCGCGGGCGCGGCCCGACTCGACGACGAGGCGTAGCAGCTCGCCGACCTCACGGATTGCGAGTGGCTCGCCGCCGATGACGTGGAGCTGTCGCAGCTCCGTCGCGTCCTCGATCAACCCGCGCCTGACGATGGGCAGCCTGAACCACGCATCCTCTTTATGAACGAGATCGAGGGCGACTTCCGACCATCGGCGATGGACGGGGTCTCTATTGATCGCCGAGCTGGCGCCGCTGCTGCACATCCGGCACCGCAGGTTGCACAGGTTCCCGACGTCGAGCTGGAGGAACCGCGGGCGGCGAGCGACATTGAAGTCGTGCCTGGCTGCCTCCGCCTTCAGCGTCTCGACCGTCGCTCGCTCCTCGTTCAGAAATCCGTTCTGCCAGCGCTGGAGCATCTGCTGCCGCATGCTCTGTCCGCCGAGCTCCTCCGTCGCGTAGCACGCTTGACAGGCCGAAACACGGCGGCCCGCCACCATCGCGCGCCGGATGTCGCGCATATGGCGCGAGTTCCAGATGCTCTCGAGCGAGCTTCGACCGACGTTCATGTCGACGCCGTCGTCCCGAATCCGGTCGCTGCTCCAGTTGCACGTCTGCGCACCGCCGTCGCCGCGCACGATCAGATGCGTCCACGGAAGCGGGCAGAACGTCTCGCTCAAGGGAGCAGCCCCGTCTGCGTGCTCACCTGTGATAGGTAGCCGTGGAGCTCGAACGACGCCTCTCGCGGAAGCTCGAGAACGAGTCGGCTGAGCGGAGTCATAGCGCAGTGCCTCCTAACTACTCCCTCCACATAGCAGATGTCAAGAAAACGTCGGTCGATTGTCGAGCGGCCGATGCGCTCTCCCGACCTGGTTGCCCTCGGGCGGGATCTGGTGCAGGCTACGCTGGCCGTGAAGGACATCGCCGCCGTCCTGGAAGCGAAGGGCCACGAGGTGCTCCAGATCGAGGCCTCGGCGACCGTCTTCGACGCCATCAAGCGCATGGTCGACTCGAACGTGGGCGCGCTCCTCGTGACCGAGAGCGGACGGGTGGGCGGCATCGTCACCGAGCGCGACTACCTGCGGCGCGTCACGCTCGAGGGGCGCACGGAGAAGGACACGCTCGTGCGCGAGATCATGTCGGCGCCGCTCGTCTACGTGACGCCCGAGACGAGCGTCGAGGAATGCATGGCGGTGATGACGGAGCGCCGGATCAGGCATGTGCCTGTCTTCGCCGACGGCCGCGAGCTTGTCGGCATCGTCTCGATCGGCGACCTCGTGAAGTTCCAGTCACGCGAGCAGAGCTTCCAGATCAAGCTGCTCACGGAATACATCGAGTCGGGCTAGCAGGCCGTCCCATCGTCGGCCGCGGCGGGCTCTGTCAGCGTCCGCCAGGCCGCCGCGCTCGTGCCGAAGAAGTCGTAGAGGCTGAAGCCGAAGGTGCGGCAGCCGCGGACGGCGCGCATGAAGCCGCGGGCCTCCGCCGCGTCCGTCCGCTGCGAGATGCCGCCGATGACGTGAATCGGCACGTCCGGGTCGCCGGTGCGCGCCCGGATGATTCCGATGCTCCGCCGCACGTAGGAGGCGACCGCGGCGTCGCCGTGCGCGCGGTAGCTGAAGTAGGCCATCGGCAGGAAGACGTCGTAGACACGCCACAGGTCGCTGTACGGGAAGCCGGGCCAGTACCTCGGGAGCAGCTTCATCCCGACAGGTGAGGGGATGATCGCCCCGAGCGGGTAGGACGGGCCTGCGGCGGCTCGCAGACGCCGCGAGAGGTCGAGGAGCCGCGCGTTGCGGCGGGTGGACGAGCGCACCGAGCTCGACTCGATGTCGAGCGCGAACGAGTCGAAGTGGCCGCCGGTCTGCGTGCGGAAGCGCAGGACGGCGAGCGTGCGGCGGAGGTCACGAGCGGGACGGACGAGCGTCGGGAGGTACCACGCGACGACGTGCAGGCCGCGTGCGTGCGCCGCGTCGACGAGCCGCCCGAGCACCGCTGGTCGGACGAGGTCGGCGCTGCGGTTCGAGTTCGACGTCTGCAGGTAGAGCGTCCGGACGCCGCGGGCTCGGATCGCGGCGGCGGTCGCGGCCGGCGCCGACCACGCATAGGGGTCGTAGACGTCGATCCACGTGCCGAGGCCGGCGTACGCGGTCACGTCGGGAGCGGCGGCCGCGCTCCCGGTCGAGAGCGCGGCCGCCGCGAAGAGGACGGCGATGTACCTGGCCAAGATCGACTCAGTCGATCTTGGCCATCACGTGCTTCACCTGCGTGTAGTCCTCGAGCGAGTACGAGGACAGGTCCTTGCCGTACCCGGACTGCTTGAAGCCGCCGTGCGGCATCTCCGAGACCAGCGGGATGTGGTCGTTGATCCAGACCGTCCCGAACTGGAGCTTCCGGGCGGCGTTCAGCGCGCGGCCGACGTCGCGCGTCCAGACCGAGGCCGCGAGGCCGTACTTCACGTCGTTCGCCCACGCGATCGCCTGGTCGTCGTCGGCGAAGCGCTGCACGGTCACGACGGGGCCGAAGACCTCGCGCTGGACGATCTCGTCCTCCTGGCCGACCTCCGCGACCACCGTCGGGTTCACGAAGAAGCCGCGGCTGCCGTTCGTGCCGCCGCCGGTGAGGACGCTCGCGCCCTTCGCCCGGTCGAGGAAGCCGAGCACGCGGTCCTGCTGGTCCTTCGAGATCACCGGCCCCATCTCGATCTCGTCGCTCTCGGCGGGGTCGCCGACGTGGAGCGACTCGACGGCCGGCACGAGCTCGTCGAGCAGCTTGTCGTAGATCCGCGGGCCGGCGACGACGCGGGAGGCGGCCGTGCAGTCCTGGCCGGAGTTCCAGTAGCCGGCGATCTTGATCCCCTCGGCCACCGCGGCCGGGTCGGCGTCGTCGAAGACGACGACCGGCGCCTTCCCGCCGAGCTCGAGGTGGACGCGCTTCAGCATGTCCGAGGCCGTGCGGGCGATGATCTTCCCGGTCTCGACGTCGCCGGTCAGCGACACGAGTCGCACGTCGGGGTGCTTGACGAGCGCCTCGCCGGCCGGGACGCCGTCGCCCGTGACGACGTTGAGGACGCCGGGCGGGATGACCTCGGCGGCGAGCTCGACGAAGCGGAGGATCGTGAGCGGCGTCTGCTCGGAGGGCTTCAGCACCTGGACGTTCCCGGCCGCGAGCGCGGGCGCGAACTTCCAGACGGCCATCATCAGCGGGTAGTTCCAGGGCGCGATCCCGGCCACGATCCCGATCGGCTCGCGGCGCAGGAACGACGTGTAGCCGCGCATGTACTCGCCTGCGGCCTTGCCCTCGAGCACGCGCGCGGCGCCGGCGAAGAAGCGAATGTTGTCGGAGCACACCGGCATCTCGTCGCGCGCATAGGAGAGCGGCTTGCCGACGTTCGTCGACTCGAGCTTCGCGAGCTCCTCCGCGTGCTCGTCCAGCAGGTCGGCCAGCTTGAGCAGGAGCTCTGCCCGCTCGCCCGGCGTCGTCTCGAGCCACTCCGGCAACGCCTGCTTCGCCGCCTCGACAGCCCGGTCGACGTCCTTGGCGGTCGAGCTCGGCACCTCGGCGATCGTCTCGCCGGTCGCGGGGTTCAGGACCGCCATCGTCCCGCCGTCGAGCGAGTCGACCCACTCGCCGCCGACGAAGTTCTTGTGGTGCGAAACGGTGATGCTCACGGGCTACCTCCTGAGGTTCGGCGCAAGACACCAGTATCGCGCGTCAGGCGCTGCGCGATCGTCACCGGAACGATCGTCGCCACGATGACGAGGACGGGAACCGGGCCGCATGGCCTTCAGGTGCCACTTCGCGCAGCTGCCCTTAGAGACGTTATTCATGAACGAGCAACGCCTTCTTGTTGGCCGGCGGAGTGAGAGCGCCTGCTGCGCCTGCATTTTTCGAGATCGAGACCACGTAAGCCACATGTCGCGGAGTTCGGGTGCGTCACCTTCGCCAATAGCATCCACATGTCTGCCCAGCCGGTCGCCGATTCCTTCGGAAGCAGTTTCCTGACCGGCATCATCGCCAGCGCGAGCGTGTTCGTGTGGGGCGCGGCCACGACGAGCCGATGACGGCTCGCCGTTCTCGAAGACGTCGGTTTCGTCGGGGGCGAGCGCTAGTTCTTGATCAGCGCCGCTGCTCACGCCGCCGACCGCCGTATAAGTGGATCTTACTAGCGTTCTGTTACGATAACGCATGAAGGCAACACTTGCTTGTCTCCCGGCCGGAGTACCACAAGAGAGGAGGTTCCTCATGAAGCGAGGGTGTTGTTGCTTGTCATTGTCGTCGGAATTGTTGGAATGGGATGGGCACCTGCGGCCGCCAACGCCTGGACCGCTTCTGGTCATACATACAATGCCCAGAGCGGCCAGGCGTGGCCTTTTGTCCTCGTGAACATTCATAACGGCTGTACCGGAGCGAACGGCTCAACGAACTTCAATTCGAGTGGATTTTCAGCTTCACCAATGTCACTGCTAATTGCTTCTACACCATTTCGAGTCAATCATGTATAACACACAGTCTGTACACTGGCAATACTCAATGGTACCCAGCCAAGTTCTAATGTTACGGAGAATCTCTATCTCCAATTCATAGGTAGCTGCTAGAGCGTTAGACTCGTCCGGCCTATTGATCGCTATTTTATCTGGGCAACATGGCCTCAGTTCACCGCTCGATCTAATGCGTATTATGAATCTCTGAGTTCTAAAACTATTCCTTCACTACTCAGAAGGTCCCGGAAATGCGGGCCTTCTGTTTTGAAAATAAGTACCGCAACGCGCCGGCCGCCGCGACGATCTTTGTGACACGGACGCAGCTGGCTCGACCCATTCGCCCCCGATGAAGTTCTTGTGCTGCAACCGTCACACTCATTCCGAAACCTCCGGGTCGTCACAGGTGAGCCTAGCGCCTGCGAAGCAGTCCCGTTTCGCGCGTGAGGCGCTGGGAGATCGTCACCGGGATGATCGTCGCCACGATGACGACGAAGGCGACGACATTCACGATCGGGAGCTGCTGCCCCTGCCGCAGGTTGTCGAGAATGAAGATCGGGAGGGTCGTCTGCGCGCCCGCGGTGAACGTCGTCACGATCACCTCGTCGAACGACAGGGCGAACGCGAGCAGCCCTCCCGCGACGACGGCCGTGGACAGGATCGGCCAGGTCACGAAGCGGAAGGTCTGCCACCCGTCGGCGCCGAGGTCCATGGACGCCTCGATCAGCGAGGGTGACGTTCGCCGGAGCCGCGCGAGGATGTTGTTGTAGACGACGACGACGCAGAAAGTGGCGTGGCCGATCACGATCGTCCAGATCGAGAACGGCAGTCCCGAGAAGACGTAGAAGGAGTTGAGCGCCATGCCTGTGATGATCCCGGGGAGCGCGATCGGCAGGATCAAGAGGAACGAGATCGACTCGCGGCCGAAGAAGCGGAACCGGTGGATCGCCGAGGCGGCCATCGTCCCTAGGACGAGCGCGATGCCCGACGCGAGCAGCGCGACCTTCATGGAAAGCCAGATCGCGCTCCGCGCGTCGTCGTTGTGCCAGGCCACACGGAACCAGTGAAGCGACCACCCGGAGATAGGCCAGCTCTGGATGTTGGACTCGTTGAAGGCGTAGACCGCGATGATCACGAGCGGGGTCCAGAGGAAGAGGACGACGAGAGCCGCCCAGAGCGCCAGCGCGATTCGTGTCCGCTGGCGTTCCAACGTTAGAGAGCCTCGAACGCGCCGAGTCGCCGGGCGATGAGCAGGTAGATCGCCATCACCATTACCGGGACGGTGGCGAAGGCAGCCGAGAACGCGATGTTCGTCGAGATGGAGTTGAAGACGACGTTGCCGATGAAGCTCGAGCTCGGACCGCCGACGAGCACGGGCGTGATGTAGTCGCCGAGCGTCAGCGAGAACGTGAAGATCGAGCCCGCGACGACGCCGGGGAGCGCGAGCGGGAGCACGACCGTCCGGAAGGTGCCGAACCCTTTGGCGCCGAGGTCGCGCGACGCCTCGAGGTAGCTGTCGGGAATCCGCTCGAGCGCCGCGTACACGGGCAGCACCATGAAGGGAAGCCAAACATAGGAGAAGACGATCCACATCGCCCAGTTCGTGAACGCGATGTTCGCGTCGGGCAGCCCGAGGCCGTTCAGCGACCAATTAAGCGCTCCGTCCTTCGAGAGGATCGTCGTCCACGAGTAGATCCGGACGAGGTAGCTCGACCAGAGCGGGAGCAGGACGAGGACGAAGAGGAGGGCGCGCGTCCGCCGGCTCGCGATCCGCGCCATGTAGTACGCGAACGGGAAGGCGAGCACCGCGTCCGTGAGCGTGACCGCGAACGCGATGCCGACGGTCCTGCCGGTGATCCGCCAGTACGTCGGATCGTTCGTCGAGAACAGCTGCTCGAAGTTGTCGAGCGTCCACTCGTGGATGAGCTTGCCGCTGAACGAGTCGATCGTCCAGAAGCCGGAGACGAAGAGGACGACGAGGGAAGCAATGTAGATGCAGAGGAACGCGAGCACCGGTGGCGCGAGCAGAGCGATGCCCTTGAGCCACGGACGGCGCCAGAACGTCGTCGAAAGGCGGAGGCGGGCCCTCCGAAGCGGAAGGCCCGCCCGTACAGCGTCAACTGCCAACGACTAACCCGTCAGTCTTGTCCAGGCCTTGTTCCAGGCGTCGTTGTCCATGCAGTCTTTGCGGCCGCCCCAGCCGCAGTCCTTGACCGGGGTCTTCCAGAACTTGATCCCACGCGAGTAGGACGCGGGCGCGTTCAGGTGGTACTGCGCGCAGGACCCTTTCTGGATCTTGTTCATGTATGGACACGCCTTCGGGTTGACCGGCGTCTCGCCGAAGACGATTGCCTGCTGAGCCTGCACCTTGGGCGTCGTGACGTACTTCATCCAGAGCATGGCGCAGTTCGGGTGCGGGGCACGCTTGGCGAGCATCCACGTATCCGCCCACCCGGTCGCTCCCTCCCGCGGGATGATCTCCTTCACGGGCACTTTCGCGGCCTGGAGCTGCAGCGTCTGGTACGGCCACGTCGCGCCAATCACGACGTCTCCGGTCTTGAAGCTCTTGATCTGGTCGGCGGGGTAGTTCCAGTACCGCTTGAGGAGCGGCTTCTGCTTGCGGAGCAGCGCAATCGTCGCGTCGAATTGCGGCTTCGTGAGCTCGTATGGATCGCGGATACCGAGGCTTCGCCGCGTCTTCATCAGGTAGAGCGCCGCGTCGGCGATTTGGATCTTGTTGTTCGGAACCGTGATCTTGCCCTTGTACTTCTTGCTGTAGATCGCGGTCCAGCTCCTTGGAGCCGGCTTCACCTTCTGCGTGTTGTAGATCAGCGTGTTGGGTCCCCACTGCAGCGAGATGCCGTAGTGGACGCCCTTCACCGTGTTGTGCGGAGGCGACTTGAACGCCGGCAGGAAGTCCTTCCAGCTCGGGATCAGGTTCACGTTGATCGGCACGACATCGCCGCCGAAGATGAGCCGGAGGCTCGCATCGCCCGAGGCCGAGACGAGGTCGTACTGCCCGCCGCCGCCGCCGCCACCAGTGCGCATGAGCGCGACCATCTCGTCCGACGTCCCGGCGTCCTTGCGCCTGATCTTGCAGCCCGTCTTGCGCTCGAACGGCTTCGCGAAGCTCGGGTCGGAATAAGCGGCCCACTCGATGAGGTTGAGCCGGCCTTCGCCCTTGCCGATGCTCGTCGGCAGGCCCGTTCCCGAGCTCGTGCCGGCCGCGGGAACGCACAGCATCGCCGTTAGCGCGGCGAGCACGACGTGCGACCGTCGGATCCGTCTCATGCTCCCTCCTCCTTGTCCCCCCCAGGCGTGACGATGTAGGTGTGCTCCGGCCGCCACTCGAGCCGGACACGCTTGCCCTGCTCCTCGAGCGCCTCGTCCGACGATGTCTCGAGGTTCTGGCGGACGACGATCAGCTCGCCGCCCCGGTCGAGCTCGACGTGGTAGCGGGTGACCATGCCCGCGTAGACGACGTCGCGGATGCGGCCGGGCTCGACGTGGTCGCCGCGCGTCGCGAGCTCGTCCTCCGCGAGCAGGTGGATCTTCTCCGGCCGGATCGTGATCCGCCGCCCGTCCCGCTCGAGGACGTTCGAGACGCCGACGAAGCCTGCGACGAACTCCGTCGCCGGATGCTCGTACACCTCGGCCGGCGTGCCGACCTGCTCGATCCGGCCGTCGTTGAAGACGGCGAGGCGGTCGCTCATCGTGAGCGCCTCCTCCTGGTCGTGCGTGACGTACACGAAGGTGATCCCGACCTCTTGTTGGATCCGCTTCAGCTCGATCTGCATCTCCTCGCGGAGCTTCAGGTCGAGCGCGCCGAGCGGCTCGTCGAGCAGGAGCACCTGCGGGTGGTTGACGATCGCGCGGGCGAGGGCGATCCGCTGGCGCTGACCGCCGGAGAGCTGCACCGGCTTGCGGCGGCCGAGGCCTGGCAGGCGCACCATCTCGAGCGCCTCCTCGACCCGCCGCTTGCGCTCTCGGCGCGGCACCCGGCGCACGCGGAGGCCGTAGCCGACATTGTCGGCGACCGACATGTGCGGGAAGAGCGCATAGTCCTGGAAGACGGTGTTGACGTCGCGCTCGTACGGCGCACGGCGCGTCACGTCTGAGCCGGCGAGCTCGACACGGCCCGAGTCGGGCCGCTCGAAGCCCGCGATCAGGCGGAGCGTCGTCGTCTTGCCCGAACCCGAGGGGCCGAGGAGGGTGAAGAACTCGCCCCGCGCGACCGACAGGTCGACGCCGTCGACCGCGATCACGTCGCCGTAGGTCTTGCGCACCTCGGCGAGCCGCACATCGGGCGGCGCGGCGGGCGCTTCGGCGGTCGTGAACGTGCTAATTCGCTCGCGCGCCTGCGTCGACAAGCGACTCCTCCAGAAGCTCGAGGCCCGTCTCCACGTCCTCGTCCGAGATCGTCAGCGGGGGGAGGAGGCGGATGACGTTGCCGTAGAGGCCGCAGGTCAGGAGGAGCAGGCCGCGCTCGTACGCCGCATCGACGGTCGCCGCCGCGAGCGCCGGCGCCGGGTCGGCGAGCTCGAGCGCGAGCATCGGCCCGAGCCCGCGGACCTCGCCGACGGCCGGAACGCGGCTCGCGATGGCGTCGAGCCCGGCGCGGAGGGTGCGGCCGAGGTCGTCGGAGCGGCGCCGGAAGTCCGCCTCTGCGAGCGCGTCGAGCACCGCAGCCGCCGCGGCGCACGCGACGGGATTCCCGCCGAACGTGCCGCCGAGACCGCCGGGAGCGACCGCGTCCATCAGCTCTGCTCGGCCGGTGACGCCCGCGAGCGGGAGGCCGCCGCCGATCGACTTCCCCGAGACGAGGAGGTCCGGCTCGGCGTCGTAGTGCTCGATCGCCCACACTGGGCCGGTGCGCCCTGCGCCGCTCTGCACCTCGTCGTCGACGTAGAGGATCCCGTGCTCGTCGCAGAGGTCGCGCATGCGCGGCGGGAAGTCGGGCGGCATCGGGATGAACCCGCCCTCGCCCTGTACCGGCTCGAGGACGACGCACGCCACGCTCTCCGGGTCGACCTCGGCCTTGAAGAGGCGCTCGAGCGCGCGGATCGCGTCGTCGCTCGTCACGCCGCGGTACGGATACGGCGCCGGCGCGCGGTAGACCTCCGGCGCGAACGGGCCGAAGCCGCGCTTGTAGACCACCTTGCTCGTCATCGTCATCGTCAGGAGCGTCCGGCCGTGGAACGCATTCTCGAAGACGACGACGGCGGGCCGGCCGGTGGCGGCGCGCGCGACCTTCACGGCGTTCTCGATCCCTTCGGCTCCGGAGTTGAGGAGGAGGCTCTTCTGCTCCGCGCCGCGGCACGGCGTCAGCTCGGCGAGGCGGCGGCACACCTCGACGTACGGCTCGTACGTCCCGACCATGAAGCACTGGTGGAGGTAGCGGTCGACCTGCTCGTGGATCGCGGTCACGACAGGCTCGAAGCGGTGGCCGGTGTTCTGGCACGCGATGCCGCCGGCGAAGTCGAGGAAGGTGCGGCCGTCGGCGTCGGTGACGCGCGAGCCTTCGGCGCTCTCGACGACGAGCCGCGGGGTCGCGACGCCGCGCGCGACGTACCGGCCGCGCGCCTCGGCGACCCGTTCGGCCGCGCTCTGCTCTACCTGTGCCACGGATGAATAAGGCCTATGCGCCGATGCCCTCTTTGCGGCGATTATCCGCCGCGGGCGGACGCAGACGCAAGCACGTGGTGCTCGCGACGCGTCCAGCGGCTACGGCGCGAGGCGCTCGGCCAGGTACTTCACGGACAGCGGGTAGCGGTACTCGATGTTCCCGTGGCCGGCGTCGAAGAGCTCGAAGAAGACGTCGGTGACGCCGATCTCGGCAAGCGCGCGCCGAAACGCCTCCGCGCCCAGGTCGAGGTACGGCTCGTCGCGGTTCCCCGCGTCGAGGTAGATCGCGCGCAGGCCGCGCAGGGCGTCCGCGTGCCGCGGGACCATGCGCACCGGATCCCACGCGAGCCAGCGCTCCCACACCTCCGGCACGAGCTTGCCGGTGGCCGTATCGAACGGCAGGTGGACGGTCCCGTCCTCGTCGGTCGAGTAGCAGGCGGCCATGCACCACGCGTTCAGGAGGATGTGGTCGGTCCGCTTGGCCATCGCCGGCCGCGACCGGAAGTCCTTCCAGAAGCGCTCGAAGGACCCTTCGTACTGGTCGCGGAGCGCACGGACGGCCTCGCGGAAGTCGGGCAGGTAGCAGACCTCGAAGAGCGCGTCCCCCGCGTGCGTCGCCAGCGCGCGGAAGCGATCGGGGCGGAGCATCGGCGTCACCATCGCGCCGTAGCCGCCGCTCGACTTGCCCATGATCCCGCGACGCCCCGGCTCCGCCAGCGTCCGGTAGCGCTCGTCGACGAACCCCACGAGCTCGTCGCAGAGGTAGCTCCCGTAGCGCCCCGTCCCGGGCGAGTCGATGAACTGGCTCCCCCCGAGCGAGGTCCACGCGTCGACGAAGACCACCACACACGGCGGCGCCAGCTCGTCCAACAGCTCCGGGAAGTTGCGGCGGAACGCGACCCGGTTCCGCCACATGTCGAGCTGTCCCGTCAGGCCCTGGAGGACGTAGATGGAGGGATAGCGCCGGTCCGGATCGTCGTCGTAGCCCGGCGGCACGTAGACCCAGAGCGGCCGCCGGTGCGGGTCGCCGAGCGGATTCCCGCGCAGGAGCTCGCTCTCGACGACGTGCTCGTCGAAGCGCCCTCGAATCTCCGTCGACCAGGGGAGCATGGCGACCGCCTATTGAACTAGAGTCGCCGCCCGTCGTGCCGATCCCCCGACGCGCCCTGCTCGCGCTCCTTCCCCTCGTCTACCTCGCCGGCTGCGGCCCGCCGAGGGCCCAGACGCCCGGCCACTACGCGCTCGAGGGCACCGCCGACTGCCTCCGGAAGGGCGGCGCGAAGGTCGTCCTCAACCAGCCGGGCTCCGACCTCGTCGCGCAGAGCGCCCCCGCGGGAATGCTGAGCTCGTCGCGCGACGGGAAGCCCTTCCGGATCCTCTTCGGGGACACGCAGGACGACGCGCAGCTCATGGTCGAGGGCTACCGGCGCGCCGCGCCGAACCGGCTCGCCCGCCGCCGGCTGCGCTCGCTGCTCGACCTCGAGGGCAACGCGCTCGTCTACTGGGGCACCGAGCCCGACGCCGCCCAGGCCAAGGCCGTTCGCGACTGCCTGCGTGGCTAGAATCGGCGCGATGGCCGAGATCGGCACGATGCGCGTGAAGAGCGGCCTCGCCGAGATGCTCAAGGGCGGCGTGATCATGGACGTCACGAACGCCGAGCAGGCGCGGATCGCCGAGGAAGCGGGGGCCGTCGCGGTCATGGCCCTCGAGCGCGTGCCGGCCGACATCCGCCGCGAGGGCGGCGTCGCCCGCATGGCCGATCCCGAGAAGATCCGCGAGATCCAGGAGGCCGTGTCGATTCCGGTCATGGCCAAGGCGCGGATCGGCCACTTCGTCGAGGCGCAGATCCTGGAGGCGCTCGAGGTCGACTACGTCGACGAGTCGGAGGTCCTGACGCCCGCCGACACCCAGAACCACATCGACAAGTGGAAGTTCACGATCCCGTTCGTCTGCGGGTGCACGAACCTCGGCGAGGCGCTGCGGCGGATCGCCGAGGGCGCGGCGATGATCCGCACCAAGGGCGAGGCCGGGACCGGCGACATCGTCAATGCCGTCACGCACATGCGCGCCGTCTTCGGCGGCATCAGGCGGCTCGGCGCCCTCGACCCGGACGAGCTCTACTCCGAGGCGAAGACGCTCCAGGCGCCGGTCGAGCTCGTGCGCTGGGTGGCCGAGAACGGCCGCCTGCCGGTCGTCACCTTCACCGCGGGCGGGATCGCGACGCCGGCCGACGCTGCGCTCTGCATGCAGCTCGGGGCCGACGGGGTGTTCGTCGGCTCGGGGATCTTCAAGTCGGGCGATCCGGAGCGGCGCGCGAAGGCGATCGTCGAGGCGACGACGCACTTCCGCGACGCCGAGATCCTCGCGCGCGTCTCCGGTGGCCTTGGCGAGCCGATGCTCGGCCTCTCCGCCGCCGCGATCCCGCCGGAAGAGCTGCTCGAGACCCGCGGCTGGTAGCCGATAAACTCGGCCGGCGCGCGAGGGCGCACCCGGTCCGCGGGCAGGGCTGAGCCCACCTCCAGCAGCACCCGGTAGCACCGTCTCGATCTCTTTCCCGCCCGACCGCGGACACGGGCTCGACGGGAGGAGGTCGACGTGAACCTCGAGCAGCTCCGCAAGCAGGCGAAGGAGCTCGTCCGCTCCGCGCGGGCCGGCGACGAGGAGGCGCTCGCGCGCCTCGGTGACCTGCCGCCGAAGCTCGCGAGCGCGCAGCTGGTGCTGGCGCGGGAGCACGGGTTCCGCAGCTGGCCCGAGCTCGTCCATGCGGTCGAAGCCGACGCCGACGCGTTCGTCGTCTCGGCGACCTCGGGCCGGTGCGACCGGGCGCGCCGGCTGCTCGACGGCGAGCCGGCGATCGAGCGTGACCGCTGGGCGCGGCTCGTCCTCGGGCGCGGCTGGGACGGCGACCCGAACGAGGCCGGCGGCCCGCGGAGCTGGTCGCCTCTCCACTACGCCTGCCACTCGTGCTTCGACACCCTTCCGGTCGTCCGCGACCTGCTCGCGCGGGGCGCCGATCCGAACGCGTACTACCCGAACGAGTTCGGGCCGATGTCGGCGCTCTACGGCGCAGCCGGCGTCCGGCACGACCCCGAGATGACGAGCGCGCTCCTCGAAGCCGGGGCCGATCCGAACGGCGAGCCGTGGTTCGGCGACGCGCTCTACCACGCGACCGAGGCCACGAGCCCCGACTGCGTGCGGATCCTGCTCGAGCACGGCGCGCGGCCGAACGGCACGAACGCGCTTGCGCACGCGCTCGACGACGAACGCTACGAGCACGTCCGGCTGCTGCTCGCGGCCGGCGCCGACCCGAACGCGCTCGTGCACGCTGCCCGCCGCGGCCGTGGGCCGGAGTTCATCCGCCTGCTCGTCGAGCACGGCGCCCGCCTCGACCGGCCCGGCGGCGAGACGTGGCGCGGCGACGTTCGGCTGCGGACGCCCTACCAGCAGGCGTTCCTGCGCGGGCGTGACGACCAGCTCGAGACGCTGCGCGAGCTGGGCGCCTCCAGCGATGTCGACGCGGACGACCTCGCGGTCGCGGCGGTCGTCCAAGGCGAGCGCCCGGCGACGCCGCTCCCGGCCGACCTCGACCCGGATCAACAGGAGGTGCTGATCCTCGCGGCGCTGCAAAGGAGCCGGCTCGAGCTCGTCGTCGAGCTGCTCGGGACGCAGTTCACCGGCGTCGTCGGCGGTAGCCCGTCGGGGACGCTGCTTCACCATGCCGCGTGGGTCGGCGACGCCCCGCTCGTCGAGCGGCTCCTCGAGCTCGGCGCCGACCCGGTTGCGCCTTCAGGCGCCGAGTTCGACACGCCGCTCGCGTGGGCGGCGCTCGGCTCGCAGTGGTGGCGCGAGCCGGGACGCGACTACGTCGCCGTCGCGGAGCTGCTCCTCGAGGCCGGCGCCGAGCTCGAGCCGCGGTTCGCCGAGGTCGCGGAGGGCCCGCTCGCCGCGTGGCTCGTCGCGTGAGCTGCCAAGAGCGAGACGCCGAGGGCCGCCGTCGCGAAGGCGAGGCGAATCGCGCCCGGCAGGCCGAAGGGGTCGACGAGGAACGGGATCACGAACGTGACGAGCGCCAGCGCCGCCGCGACGAGCCCGCCGCGCCGGACGAGCCGCGCGAGCGCCGGCAGGAGCGGCAGGAGCGAGTAGATCCACGCGATCGGCAGCAGCGCGACGCCAACCCAGCCGACGCCGTCCCACGACAGCCGGTCGATCTCGCCGCGTCGCCGGACCCGCCGCAGCGCGCGGACGACGACGGCGCCGACGAGGACGACCGCCACCGCGACGCCGACGGCTCCGTAGTTGTGGTCCGCCGCCCAGAGGAGGGAGGCGTTCTCGTGCCGTGCCGCCTGCTCGCGCGAGTCGCTCCGGGCGATCGTCACGTACCGGCCGATCGCTCCTGCGTCGAGCAAGAGCAGCGCGAAGACGGCGACGGCCCAGACGATCGCGAAGCCGCGCAGCACCGACCACCGCCGCAGGAGCAGAAACGGGAGGAGCGAGAGAGCGGGCAGGAGCTTCGTCAGCGACGCGAGCGCGACCGCCGCCCCGGCGCGCGCCGGTTGGTCCCGCAGCCGCCACGCGAGCGCGAGCCCGAGCAGCCAGAGCGGCGTGAGCTGGCCCATCGACCAGCCGCCGGGCGGCCAGAGGATCGTCAGCGGCGCGAGCGCGACCGCCGGCCCGGGCGGGGCTCCGAGCGCCCAGTACGCCCCCGCGAGCGCGGCGAGCATCAGCACCATCCAGAGGGCTGCGGCCGCCTTCCACGACAACCACGCGACCGGCAGGACGAGCAGGAACGCCGTCGGCGGATGCGTCGAGCGGTGGGGCGCCGGCCACTCGAGGCCGACGCTCGCGTACGCCCGCGTGAGCACAGGGTACGCCCGGCGGCCTCGGGCGACGTCTCGGGCGCCGACGTAGTCTTGGACGAGGTCGATCGGCGGCCCGCCCCCGCGGAGCTGCGCCGCGGCCGTGCGGATGCCGCCCGCCTTGCCCGGCTTGTCCGGGTTCCCCGGCGCGGGGATAACCAGCAGGATCCCGAGCTCGACGACCGCGACGACGAGCCAGACCGGCCAGACCAGACGCACGCGCGTCTAAGTCTCGCCGTCGTAGTAGTCGACGCTCCCGTCCTTCCGGTGAAGCATGAGGTTCTCGGCGCCGCCGCCGGGCCAGATGCCGACCTTGTCGCTGTCGGGGTAGACGGCGACCGAGGGCTCGTTCTTCGTCGAGACCATCAGCAACCGGATGGTCTCCTTCGTCCGATTCGTGACCTTGTGGGCGCCGTCGGGGCCGGGTGGGAAGCAGACGACGTCGCCGGGGACGAGCTTCTCAGTGTCGTGCGGACGGCGGAGCGTCGGCCGGCCCTCCAGCACGATCAGCCACTCCTCGTCCCCGTACTCGAAGTGGTAGGGGCAGATGCTCTGCCCCGGCGGAAGCTCGTAGAGCGAGCCGCCGATCAGCTTGGCGCCGATCCGGTTCCCGAACCGCGCCATGCCGGCGCGATACCCCTCCGGATCGGACTTGTCCTTCGGCGCCTTCGCCTTGAAGAGGTTGAACCGAGCCACGCGAGGAGTATTCCCGATGTCGCGGGACCGCGATTCCGCCCGAAGAGGGCGGATCAGCAGCCGAGCAGAGGCCGCAGACGAGCCTCGAGCTCGCGGCGGTGCTCGTCGCTGTCGAAGGCGTAGAGCGGGTGGGGAGGCAGGACGTGCTCCGCGACTCGCCCGCCACGGCGGACGTAGACCACCGGCACGATCGTCGCGTGCCCGTCGAGCTCGATCGCGGCCGCGACCGCGTCCGGGCCGCCGCTGTCGACGAAGTCCTCGAGCGGGAGGACGCCGTCGTCGCGCGCGTCGCCGTCCAACGTGACGACCCGCGCGAGGTAGCCCTTCTGGATCCAGAGCTCCGGAGCGCGGGCGAGCTCGCCCAGCAGGAAGGGAACCACCCGCTCGTGCGGCAGGCGCGGCCGCTTCGGCGCGATCCCGAAGTGCCGCTCCGCGATCCGGCGGGCGAGGACGCGGGCGTTGTAGCGAAAGCCGTTCACGGAGCTCGAGCTGCTCGTCGCCCCGTACTTCCGCAGTCCCGGCGAGCCCTGCGTCGCATTACCGGCGAAGTAGATCCCGGGCGCGGAGACGCTCTCCCAGTACGGCGTCTGCGCGGGCAGCCGTCCCTCGTCGACGGTGGCGACGCCGAGCTGCGGCAGGTCGCGAAGCGGCGTCCGGAAGCCGGTCGCGAACACGAGCTCGTCGGCCTCGAGCTCGAGGCTCCCGGGCCGGCTCGTCCCGCTCGCGTGCACGCGGTAGGCGCCGTTCGTGCGCTCGACCCGCTCGAGCGCGGCGTCGATGACGAACGTCCCGGCCCCGCCGCGCGCATGCTCCTCGTAGGGCTGGAGGTAGCGCACGCGGAGCGGCGAGAACGCGAGGACCGCGGTCTCCACCGGGCGAGGCGAGACGAGCGTGATCTCCTGCGCCCACGGGAGGAGCCCGTGCGCGATCTCGAAGCCGGAGTTCCGCTTCCCGACGATCAGGACGCGCTTGCCCGCGTAGCGCTCCGGCGAGTGCGTGTCGACGTAGTGCGGCACGTCCTCGAGGCCGGTGATCGACGGGCGCCATGGCTCGGTGACGCCGAGCGCGAAGACGGCGACGCGGCACTCGTATTCGCCGTCGGAAGTCGAGAGCACGAGCCGGTCGCCCTCGCGCCCCGTCGCCTGCCACTCGCAGCCGTAGCGGACGCGCACCGCGCCTCGCTCCGCGAACGCCGCGAGGGCGGACTCCATCTCCAGGCGCGTCGGGAGGTCCATCGTCCGGTCCATGAACCGCGGCAGCAGGGCCTGGTGCGCCGGCTCGTCGCCGACGAGGCTGTTGTGGTCGTACCACTCGTACTCGCGCGTCCCGTGCGCGAACGGCGCCTCCGGCCTCGTCCAGCTGATCAGCCGCTGGTAGACGGGGAAGCGGCGGAACATGCCGCCCGGCGCCTCGTCGCGCGAGAGGACCGCGACGCGCTCGATCCCGGTGCGCGCGAGCGAGTACGCTGTCTGGAGCCCGCCCGGCCCGCTGCCGACCACGACGACGTCGTACTCGCCGGGAGGGAAGGGACGCTCGTCTACTCGGGCCACACGTGAGCGCTGCGCAGCCGCTGCGCCTCCGCCTGGAGCATCCGCAGCATCACGGTCGGGTGGTCGAGCAGGAAGCC
>DASQWB010000019.1:0-2251 GCA_035640455.1 Gaiellaceae bacterium
CTTCGGCCGGGGGTCGAGCTCTTCGGCCGTCGTCTTCGACAGGTCCTGCTCGCAGTAGGTGAGGAAGTAGCCGCCGAGGACCATGTCCTGCGTCGGCGTGGCGAGCGCGCGCCCGTTCGCCGGCGACAGGATGTTGTTCGACGACAGCATCAGGATTCGCGCCTCGGCCTGCGCCTCCGCCGACAGCGGCAGGTGGACCGCCATCTGGTCGCCGTCGAAGTCGGCGTTGAAGGCGTGGCAGACGAGCGGGTGGACCTGGATCGCCTTGCCCTCGACGAGCACCGGCTCGAACGCTTGGATGCCCAGGCGGTGCAGCGTCGGCGCCCGGTTTAGGAGCACCGGGTGCTCGGCGATGACCTCCTCGAGCACGTCCCAGACCTCGGGAACCATCGAGTCGACGTACTTCTTCGCCGCCTTGATGTTCTGGACCGACTTCCGCTCGACGAGCCGGCTCATGATGAACGGCTTGAAGAGCTCGAGCGCCATCAGCTTCGGCAGGCCGCACTGGTGGAGCTTGAGGTTCGGCCCCGCCACGATGACTGAGCGGCCCGAGTAGTCGACGCGCTTGCCGAGCAGGTTCTGCCGGAAGCGGCCCTGCTTGCCCTTGAGCATGTCGGAGAGCGACTTCAGCGGCCGGTTGCCCGGGCCGGTGACCGCGCGGCCGCGGCGCCCGTTGTCGAAGAGTGCGTCGACGGCCTCCTGGAGCATGCGCTTCTCGTTGTTGACGATGATCTCGGGCGCGCCGAGGTCGAGCAGCCGCTTGAGGCGGTTGTTCCGGTTGATGACGCGCCGGTAGAGGTCGTTGAGGTCGCTCGTCGCGAAGCGGCCGCCGTCGAGCTGCACCATCGGGCGGAGCTCCGGCGGGATGACCGGAATCGCCTCGAGGACCATCCACTCCGGCCGGTTCTCCGAGGTGATGAACGCGTTGACGACCTTGAGCCGCTTGATCGCGCGCTGCTGCTTCTGGCCCTTCGAGGTGCGGATCGTCTCGCGGAGCGACGCGGCCTCGGCGTCGAGGTCGAGGTCGCGCAGCAGGTCGCGGATCGACTCCGCGCCCATGCCGCCCCGGAAGTAGACGCCGAACCCGTACGGTGAGCCGAAGCGGTCCTTGAGCTCGCGGAAGAGCTGCTCGTCGTTCACGATCAGCTTCGGCTCGAGCTCCTTGAACAGCTGCCACGTCTGCTCGAGACGGCGGACCGAATCGACAGCGGCCTCGCGGGCGTCCTCGCGCCGTGACTCCATGTCGAGGTACATCTCGCGGACCTTCAGCGACCACTGGACGATCGCGTCGAGGTCCTCCTTTTGGATCTTGCCGTCCGTGCGCAGGCAGAGGTCGTTCGCGAGCTCGCGCAGGGCGGCCGGATCGGCATCCGGATCGGCCTGCTCGAGCACCTCCCGCAGAAGGCCGTTCCCGAGCTCCCGGGCCTTGTCGAGCTGCTTCGCGTCGAGCTTCTCGACGATCGCCGCGTCGTCGCCGGGAACCTCCTCGCCGGTGAGCAGCGCCTCGGTGACCCGGTTCAGTCGCTTCGTCGCCGCGCCCTTCTTCGACCCCGAGGCCTTCTCGACCTCGGCCCGCAGCGGCGCGAGCGCCTCCAGGAGCTGCGCGGCCGTCGTGGCGACGAGCTCGAGCTCGCGCGGCGAGAGCCGGCGGTCGTCGCGGATCGCCGCGTTGCGGACGAGCTCGCGGATCTTCTTCGAGTCCTCGGTCGTGATCGACTTGGAGAGGTCGGCGAACATGCCGCCGACGAGGGCGCGGGCCTCCTCGAGCGTCGGCAGACCCTGCTCCTCGGCCCAGTTCGCGAGCCCACGGGCCCAGAAGTCGTCGTCCTCGTCGAAGTCCTTCTCCTTCCCCTTGGCGAAGTAGTCGCGCCGCCGCTGGAGCCGCTGCTCGAGCGCCGCGAGCGCCTCGTCGCGGTCGACGTAGATGCGCTCGGACTCCGCCTTGACCTTGTCCTCGAGGTCGGCGAGGTCGGCCTCGCGCTTCTCGACGTCGACGGCCGTGACGATCGAGGCCGCGAAGTAGAGCACCTTCTCGAGCTCGCGCGGCGCGATGTCGAGCAGGTACCCGATGCGGCTCGGGACGCCCTTGAAGAACCAGATGTGCGAAACCGGCGCGGCGAGGTCGATGTGCCCCATGCGCTCGCGGCGCACCTTCTGGCGCGTCACCTCGACGCCGCAGCGCTCGCAGATGATGCCCTTGTAGCGGACGCGCTTGTACTTGCCGCAGTAGCACTCCCAGTCCTTCGTCGGA
>DASQWB010000020.1:0-10902 GCA_035640455.1 Gaiellaceae bacterium
GGGCTCGAAGACGTCGAGGAACTGCTCGAGCCGGAGCGCGTTCGTGCAGAGCTCGATGTTCTTCCGCAGCTCGAGGAAGCCGGCGACGACCTCCTCGATGCCCTTGTAGACGAGCGGCTCGCCGCCGCAGATCGAGACGACGGGCGCGGGGCACTGGACGCCCGAGTCGATGCACTCCTCCACCGAGAGGCGCGCCTTGTTCGACTCGTACTCGCGGATCTTCCCGCAGCCGATGCAGGCGATGTTGCAGGCAAGCGTCGGCTCGAGCATGAGGACGAGCGGGTAGCGGTCGCCCTTGCGCTGGTTTTGCGCGACGTACTTGCCGATCTGCACCTGCGAGCGGAGCGGGAACTTCATGAGTCAAGCCTCCTTTCCGAACAGGTCGTGCTCTTCGCGCGCGAGAAGCGAGGCGCGCAAGGACGCAGGGAGCGTTCGTAGCCGGAGGCTACGGGCGCGACTGAGGACGCCGCGCGACGACGCTTCGCAGCGCGACGGAGAGTGCGAGATGCGAGGAAAGGAGGCGGCATCAAATCCTTTCGCGGAGGCGGCCTAGGGCCATGACGGGGAAGTGGAGCCGGTAGAGGTGATACCGAATCATGAAGTCCAGGGGGAAGCCTGTGCCGGTGTAGTGCTGCTCCGTCCAGTCGCCGTTAGATCGCTGTGCGATGCAAAGGTAGTTTGCCGCGCGTTCGGCGCTCAAACCCCGGTGCTCGCCTGCGGCTGCGTACGCTAATAGCGCCCAGGCCGTTTGGCTAGGCGTCGAGACGCCGCGGCCGCGGAAGCTCGGGTCGCGGTAGGACAAGATGTCCTCGCCGAAGCCGCCGTCGTCGTTCTGGACGCGGTCGAGCCAGGCGACGGCACGGCGCATCGCCGGGTGGCCCGGCTCGATCCCGCACGCCTCGAGCGCGGGAAGCGCGGCGCCTGTCCCGTAGACGTGGTTAACGCCCCAGCGGCCGAACCACGAGCCGTCGTCCTCCTGCTCGCGCAGGAGCCACTCCAGGCCACGCCGCGTGACAGGTGCGTGGCGCGGCTCCTGCGCCAGGACCTCGAGCGCGTGCGCGGTCACGTCGGCGCTCGGCTCGTCGGTGACCTTGCCGAAGTCGCAGAAGGGGATCTTGTAGAGCCAGAGCTTGTCGTTGTCGACGTCGAACGCGCCCCAGCCGCCGTCGCGCGACTGCATGCCGACGATCCAGTCGAGGCCGCGGCGGACCGCGTCCTCGCCGAGGTCGAGCGCGCGCAGCGCGAGCGCGACGACCGCGGTGTCGTCGACGTCGGGGTAGAGGTCGTTCTCGAACTCGAATGCCCAGCCGCCGGGCGCGAGGCGCGGGCGCCGGATCGCCCAGTCGCCCTTGACGGTGACCTCTTCGGCGAGCAGCCACTTGCCGGCGGCCTGGAGCGCCGGGTGGTCTGGGGCAACCCCGGCGGCTCTGAGCGCCAGGACCGCAAGGGCCGTGTCCCAGACGGGCGATTGGCAGGCCTCCGGCCGCAGCCGGTCGCCCTCGTCGATCGTGAACCCGTCCCAGCCCTCGACCGCGCGGCGGAGCGTCTCGTCCTCGAACCCGTGGCCGAGCGCGGCGAGCATGACGATCGACCACACCCACGGCGGCTGAATCCCGCCCCACGAGCCGTCCGCCTCCTGCCGGTCGCGCACCCATGCCTCCGCCACCGCGAGGGCGCGGCGCCGGAGGCTAGATGGCCGGCGCGGCGGCCGCCGCGGGCCTGGACGCGCGCCGATCTCGGTCAGGTCGATCCCGGCCGGCCGCACCGGGCGGAGCGCCATCACGACCGAGAGGGGAACGATCGTCTGCCGGGCCCAGCACGAGAAGTCGTAGACCGAGAGCGGGCCCCACGGCGGGAGGAGGATCAGTTCGGGCGGCACCGTCGGGATCCGCTGCCACGGCCACTGGCCGAGCAGGGCGAGGAAGCACCTTGTGAACACGCGCGCGCGCGAGACGCCGCCCTCGCGCCGGATGTAGTCGCGGGCCGCGGGGCCGGGGTCGACGCCCGCGAGCCGGAGCGCCGCGTAGGCCTCGATCGACGTCGAGAGGTCGGCCGGCCCGTCGAACCAGATCGACCAGGTGCCGTCCTCGCGCTGCCGCGCGAACAGCTCGTTCGCGATTTTGCGGTCGAGCTCCGGCGTCCGCAGCCCGAGGACGTGGTGCCAGAACAGGTGCTGCGCGATCATCGTCGCGTTCGAGTCGAGCTCGCCGACCCACCAGCCATCCGGGTGCTGGAGCTCGAGGAGCCGGGCGGTGCCGCGCTCGAGCGCGCGGTCGAGCTGCGTCTCGATCCGCTCCGGCGCGAGGGTCATGCCGCCACCTTCGGCGTCGCTTTGTGCACTAGTGCACAAGCGGCCGTGACGCCACTCGCCACCGCGCCCTCCATCGTCACCGGCCAGCCCGTGTCGAGCCACGCGCCCGCGCGCGCGAGGCCGTCCCGGACGAGCCCCGGCGCCGGCCGCCGCACACCGGGCCGCAGCGCGATCGTCGCCTCCGGCTCGCGGCTGACGCGCGACCAGAGGAGCTCCGCCTGGCCCAGCCGCCCGGTCAGCTCGCGCGCCATCAGCTCCACGATCTCACGTCCGCGCAGCGCCTCGAGCTCGGGTGCGCCGCTCGAGACGACGGTCAGGTACTGGCCGCGCTCCGGTTCGTGGCCCGTCAAGCGGCCCCGGTCGAACACCCAGTGCGCGGCGCTGCCCAGGAGCGCGGCTAGCTGGTGGCGCAGGATTCGACGGTCGAAGAGCAGATGGACGCTCACGATCGGCGAGTGGTCGTACGCGCCCTCCTCGGGCGGGGTCGCCAGCACGACCACGTCCGCTTCGAGCGACTCCGGGTCGCCGACCCGCTCGCCCAGGCGCACCCTCGCTCCCGCCTCCTCGAGCGCCCGCCGCGCCGCCTCTCCGTGGAGCTCGCCGAGCGGCGCGATCGGCAGCACGAGGTCGCTTGCCTCCCGTCTCGACCGGAGCGCGGTCCGGATCGTGAAGAGCGCGGCGGCCGCGTCGACCTCGTCGACCCGCAGGTTCAGCGCCGGCCGCAGGAAGACCTCCCAAAAGCGCTCGATCGCCGCCGGGGACTGTCCCTCCGCGAGCAGGAGCTCGCCGAAGGTCCGCTCGCCCGGCTCGATCCGCCCGACTCGCGCCACGAAGCTCGCCACACGTAGCCGGTCGCGCAGCGAGACGTGCCGGTAGCGGAGGAGCGGCAGCACCCCGTACCCGATCGTCGCCACACGCCCGCGCTCGTCGATCACGGGCAGTGCGAGCGGCTCGCGCCGGACGCCGTCCAGCGAGCCGATCCGCTCGAGGAAGCGCAGATACTGTGTGAAGCAGCCGAGCGCGATGTGCTGACCGTTGTCGGGAGGCGGGTCGGGATCGCCGTCGCGCGGCGGGAGGGTCTGCACCTTTCCTCCGAGCGTGGGCCGCGCCTCGTAGAGCGTCACCTCGTGTCCCGCGTCGACGAGCTCGAGCGCGGCCGCGAGGCCCGCGAGCCCGCCGCCGACGACGGCCGCCCTCACCGTCGCACCCCGCTCGCCACAATCCGGAGCTTCGTCAGCGGCGAGAGGTGCGGCGGCCCGCCGAAGACGTCGAAGCCCGCCGCCTCGATGCGGTCGAGCGTCGCGCGGTAGAGGCCGGCGAAGGTCGAGACGCAGAGCGCGCTGCGCCCGTCGAGCTCCCGTACGAGCTCGAGCCCGTCGGCGAGGAGGACCCGCGCGCGCTCGGCCTGGAAGGTCATGAGCGCCCGCCAGGCGAAGGTGCAGCGGCCCGCCGCGATGTCGTCCTCGGACACGCCGAACTCGGCCATCTCGTCCTGCGGCAGGTAGACGCGGCCGAGGCGCCAGTCCTCCGCCACGTCGCGCACGATGTTGATGAGCTGGAGCGCCACGCCGAGCGTCTCGGCGCGCGCGGCGTCGCGCCCTCCGTAGACCGGCAGGCAGGCGCGACCCACGGCCCCCGCGACGAGCCGGCAATAGCCGCGCAGCTCGTCGAAGCTCGCGTACCGGCTCTGTGCGAGATCCTGGAGCCCGCCGTCGACGAGGTCGTGGAGCGCGCTGTCCGGGATGCCGTAGCGGGCGCGCGCGTCGGCGAGCGCGACGAGGGTGGCGCTGCCGTTCGGGCTCCTCTCGAGCGCCTGGCCGAGCGCCTCGAGCCGCGCGCGCTTTTCCCCGACCGGGAGCGCCCCGTCGGCGACGTCGTCGACCTCGCGCGCGAAGGCGTAGATGGCGGCGATCGCACGTCGCTTCGGCCTCGGGAGCACCATGATCCCGTAGGCGAAGTTGCGGGCGCGCCGGCGCGTCAACCGCTCGACCTCGGCGTAGGCCTGCGCGGCGGTCATCCGACGAGCGCTCCCACCGCCGCACGGGCGAGCCGCGCGCGCGACGGGCTCGGCCGGCCGCTGAAGACGTCGTAGTCGGCCCGCTCGAGCGCCTCCACCGCCGCGAGGCCGCCGCGGGCGAAGAGCCACACCGCGCGCCCGATCCGGCCGCCGAGGCCGCCGCGGAGGCGCCGACCGCCGCTCTCGAGGAATCCGCGCGCCCGCTCGCCCTCGAAGCCGAGCAGCCGCCGCAGCGGCTCGTTCGGCCGCTCGAGCTCGGTGACGCCGAAGCGCCGCCGGTCCTCCGCGGGCAGGTAGACCCGGCCGAGCTCGAGGTCTCGGGGCACGTCCTGGAGGAAGTTCACGAGCTGGAGCCCGGTGCAGACGTCGTCGGAGGCCGCGACGAGCTCCGCGTCGTCGGCCCGTCGCAGGAGCCCGAGGACGAGCCGCCCGCACGGGTCCGCCGAGTGGACGCAGTACCACTTGAGGTCGGCCCACGTCTCGTACTCCGAGACGCGCTGGTCCATGCGGTTGGCATCGATTAGCCGCAGGAAGGGCTCCCGGGGAAGGTCGAACTCGCGGATCGTCGGCGCGAGCTCCCGCATCACCGGCCAGGTCGGCTCGCCGCTGTAACAGGCGTCGACCTCGCGCTCGAGCTCGTCGAGGAACGCGAGCCGGTCGCCTTCGGCCTCGTCGCCGAGCATGTCGACGAGCCGGCAGTAGCCGTAGACGCGGCGCAGGTGCGGGCGGAGCGGCCGCGGGAAGAGAAGCGACGCGACGGGGAAGTTCTCGCCGCTCGCGCGGGCGGCGACGGCGGCGACCGAGGCGACTGTGGCGTCGTCCATTCGGAAAAGATCGCGTCCCGGCGGCGCTCTCGTCAAACGGAGTGGTTGCCTCGGGCGACGGCAAGATGCTTCAATCGAGGTCGGCGCGTCGCAGCCCCTCCCCCGCTCGGCGCGCCGACTTTCGGACAAGGAGCGACGCGCTGAGCCAGTTCGGGTCGCAGGCGGATCCGGTCCTCCGTGTCTCCGAGAGCGGGGACGCGGTCGTCGTCGTGCTCACCGGGGAGCTCGACCTGTACAACACTCCGGCGGTGCGCGAGGCGCTCCGCCGAGCCGTCGGCCAGGCGCCGCGGCGCCTCGTCGTCAACCTCTCCGACGTGACGTTCGTCGACTCGACGGCGCTCGGCGCCTTCGTCGAGGCGCGGTCGGCGCTCGCCGACGGCCACGCCTTTGTGCTAGCGGCGCCGGGGCTCGAGGTTCGCCGCGCCCTCGAGGTCTCGGGCCTCGACCGCCACTTCGCGGTGCACGACACGGTCGAGAGCGCACTGAGCTAAACCGACTGTCGAAGCCACGACGCGCGGAACTCCCGCGCCCGCGCGGTCAGCTCGGCGAGGAGCCGGTGCAGCTCCTCGAGGTCCGGGCGGAGGTCGTTCACGCGCCGGAGCGTCTCCGCCATGTCCGCGAGCGACGCGGCCGGATCGGCCGCCAGCCGCGCCAGCCTCCGCTCGTCCTTCTCGAGCTGTCCCCTGAGGATCAGCGCGCAGGCCTGCCCCTCCTCGAACAGTTTCCGGAGCTCGGCCTCGGTCACCGGCCGGTGGTCGAGCACGGCCCGGAGGCGATCCTTGAGCGCGGCGTCGAGCGTCTCGGCCTGGGCGAACCGCATCTGCGCGAAGTATCACCGACTGCTTACACCGTCGCAGCTAGCGCTCAACGGATCGACCCGTCGGTTCAGACGGACGCGCGAGCAAAGCCCGCACGTCCTGACACGGCACCGCAAGCGGTGCCTTACAGCGTCGCAGCTACCCGCTCAACGGATCGACCCGTCGGTTCAGACGGACGCACGGGCAAGCCCGCACGTCCTGACACGGCACCGCAAGCGGTGCCTTACAGCGTCGCAGCTAGCGCTCAACGGATCGACCGGTCGGTTCAGACGGACGCACGGGCAAGCCCGCACGTCCTGACACGGCACCGCAAGCGGTGCCTTGCAGCGTCGCAGCTAGCGCTCAACGGATCGACCGGTCGGTTCAGACGGACGCACGGGCAAAGCCCGCACGTCCTGACACGGCACCGCAAGCGGTGCCTTACAGCGTCGCAGCTAGCGCTCAACGGATCGACCCGTCGGTTCAGACGGACGCACGGGCAAAGCCCGCACGTCCTGACACGGCACCGCAAGCGGTGCCTTGGCCGTTGACGCGGGTGACGACATGGCGGATGATGCCGCCGTCCGATGGGAACCGTCGCTCGCCCAGGGCGCGTGAGGATCTTCGGGGCTGCCGCTCTCGCGGCCGCCGTGGCGGCCGGCCTCTCCGTCTCCGTGGCCGGTCGAGCGACCGCGCAGCGGGCGGGCCTGAGCTGCGGCTCCGGCAGGCAGGCGCTCCGGGCGCTCGCGGACGCGCAGCGGGACCTCGTCCGCCTGCGACCGACGCCGACGACGGTGGGGGCGATCAACGCCGTGCCGAGGCCGCGGCGGACGCCGACGTCGCGCACGACCGGCTTCCAGCGCCGCGTCTGGAGGGTGCGCGCCCAGATCGTCGAGTACAAGCTCGAGCGCGACGCCGCCGTCCACCTCGTGCTCTACGACGGCAAGCAGTCGTACATGACCGCGGCGATGCCGTCCGCGCGGTGCCTGCCGGCGAACGCGCGGGCGCGCCGAGCGATCGAGGGAGCGAGAGCCTTCCTCGAAGGTCTCTGCGGGCCTGCGCGGCCGTCCTGGCGGCCGCTCGGAGCCGTCGTAGTCATCGACGGCGTGGGCTTCTGGGCCTCGCCTCACGGCCAGCACGGCCATGCCCGGAACTACGCCGAGCTGCATCCGGTGACCACGGTGCGGCTCGTCGCCGGCTGCGCGTAACCCTCTGTCTTCCGGCCACCCTGCCACCATGCAGACGTGTTGGCTTCGCAGGGTGCGGTCGTCAAACCGCGGTGGACGAGCGCCTCGTTCCTGCTCTACGCGGGCGGCATCGTCGTGCTCGTGGCGGCGGCGCAGTCGCTCCAGCAGCTTGCGGAGGACTACGGCGACGCCGCGTTCGTCGGTTGGGCGGCGCTCGACCTCGTCCTGCTGACCGCGCTCGCCCTCGCGTTCCGGGCAGCCGGGAGGTGGATCGCCGCCGGCGTCTTCGCCGTCTCGGCCCTGGTTGCGTGGGGCGTCTTCATCGGCGCCCTCGAAGCCTGGTTCGGCTGGCTTCCACGCGTGTTCCATCCGTTCCGAGGCTTTCACGTCGCCCTTCTCCTGCTTGCGCTGCTCATGCTGCTCGCAGCGCTCGTCGCGTTGCGTGTCTTCCGCTTCCCGCTCATCGTCGTGCTCGTCGCCGTTGCTGCCTGGTACTTCGTCGCCGACCTGGTCTCGGGCGGCGGGAACTGGTCGGCGGTCGTGACCCTCCTCGTCGGCCTTGTCTTCTACGCCGTCGCGCTTGCCGTCGACGGAGGCCCGTCCCAGCCCTACGCGTTCTGGCTACACGTCGCGGCCGGTATCACGGTGGGAGGGGCGCTGCTCTTCTTCTGGCACGAAAGCGACGCGAACTGGGCGCTCGTCGCAGTCGCCTCGCTCGTGTACGTCGCAGTCGCCGCCGCGACGAGACGGACGAGCTACGCCGTACTCGGCGCCTACGGCCTCTACCTCGCCGCGATCCACTTCGGCGGCGAGTGGTCCGGCGAGAACACCGAGCTCCTGCCCTACCTCCCGTTCTACCTCCTGTTTCCCCTCACCGGGGGCATCTACTACGAGGAGTCGTCGGGCGGCCACGAGTGGGCTCTGCCGCTGACGTTCGCCTTCCTCGGCTTCTTGCTCGTCGCCACCGGCCTGCTGCTCGATCGGCGGCAGGCCGCGGCCACAGCCCCGGCTCCTTAGCGCTGCTTCCTGGCTATCGCCCGCGCGAGCTCGCGCTTCGACATCCTCGAGCGGCCCTCGACGCCGAGCCGCTTCGCGCGCTCGTACAGCTCCTGCTTCGTGTTCCCCTCGGCGTCGACGCCACCGTAGGTCTCGCCCTCGCCGCGCCGCTTCTGCGCGGTCGGCTTCTTCGAGCGCGGGTCGGACGGGCCCTTCCCGTCCTTCGGCAGCCAGCGGTCGCCGACCTTCTCGTACGAGTGCTTGAGCGCGGCGTACGCGGTGCGGTGGGCACGCTCGCCCTCGCCGTATTGCTCGACCGCCGCGTCGTGGGCCTTCGCGAACGTCCGCTGCGCCTTCGCCGAGGACCGCTTCAGCGTGTCGGGCAGCTCCGAGCGCTTCGGCTCGTCTCCAGAGGTCATCTTCGGCATGAGTCCTTCTTTCCCCGGTCTCGTCCAGACCTAACGAGCACGACCGGCATGCCGACCGGCCCGCACGCGGTGTCGCGCTAGCCGCCCCGCCGAAAGGGGACGACGAGCCGGCCGCGGTCCTCGCCGACCTCGGCGCCTAGCCTCGCGCAGGCGTCGGTGAAGCGCTCGCGGATCCAGGCGGCGTCCTCGCCCGCGGCCAGCCGGGTGTGGCAGAAGTCGAGCCTCAGCGGCACCGCTTCGAGCCGCACCGGCCCGCCGCGGTCGAGCTCGACGAGGATGAGCAGGCCGAGGTCGTTGCGGAGCTCGGGATCGACGGCGTAGTCGTCGAGGAAGTCGCCGAGGTCGTACAGGATCGCGTCCTCGACGCCGTGGAAGACATGTGCCGAATGGCCGGCGACGAGCGTCGCGCCGGCGGCGCGGAGGCGGGCCGCGGCAGCACGGATCCGGGGCATCGGCTCCGGCGCCATGTTCGGTCCCCAGTGCGGCGTCACGAGCACGGCGTCGGCCTCGACCGTGCGCAGCGTGTCGGCGACCCAGTCGAGGCCGAAGGCGATCCCGGGCGTGTCCGGCTCCGCCGCCCACTCCGGCGGATGATCGGCACAGCCGAGAACGGCGAGCCGGAACCCGTCTGCCTCCAGCGTCACCGGCGCGCGGGCCGCCGCGAGGTCGGCGCCGGCGCCGACGTGGGCGATTCGGGCCGCGTCCAGGTGCGCGAGGGTGTCCAGAAGGGCCTCGGCGCCGTAGTCGAGCGCGTGGTTGTTCGCCAGCGTGACGCAGTCGACGCCGAGCCGCTGAAGCAGGCGGGTCGCGACCGGCGGCGCGCGGAAGAAGAACGGCTTGCCGGGGTCGCGCCTGCGCTCGCCGCGCTCGGAGATGCAGCACTCGAGGTTGAGCACGAACAGGTCGGCCTCGCGCGCGACTGCCACCACCTCGTCCGCGACGAGCGCGTCAGGCCCTTCCGCCGCGATCGCGTCGGCCACCCGGCGGCCGAGCATGGTGTCGCCCGCGAGCGCAAGCCTCAACGGACGATCAGGACGTCTCGCTCGGCGCGCTGCGCGACCGCCTCGTCGACCGGCCGCGCGAGCAGTCGCTCGAGGAACCCGTGCTCGCGGCTTCCGACGACGATCAGGTCGGCGTCACGCTCGTCCGCGACCTCGAGCAGCACGTCCGCCGGCGAGCCGACCTTGGCGACGTAGTCGGCCTCGAGACTTTGCCGCGAGAGTGTCCTCCGCGCGTCCTCGAGCCGGCGCCGCGCGAGCTCTTCCAGCTCGTGCGTCGACTCCGGGTCGACGGCGGAAAGCGGGATCGTGCCGCCGCCCGGCAGCGGCCCGCCGAGCGGAAGCGGCGGCATGCTCTCGGGGTCGAGTGCCGGCAGCCCGCCCAGGCCGAAGACGCTGACGACGACGATCCGCGCCGCGAGCGCCTCGGTGAGCTCGGCCGCCCGCCCGAGCGCCCGCTCGGCCGCCTCCGACCCGTCATAGCCGACGACGATCGTCTTCACGGGACCCGGAGGCTAACCGGCCGGACGTCGATTCGCCCGCGTCCGCAGACCCAACCCGCCGTCCAGCGCACGCGAAGCTGCGTCCGCTCGTCGGGCGGCGTGACCGCGAACGCGCGCGGCCGTGGACACCGGCGCGCGCCCCCGGAGGGGATCGCAGCCCAATGCAGCTCGGCGAAGGCGCGCCGGCCCGGCGCGACGGTGATCGTCCGTTCCGGCACCGAGCGGTCGCGCACGATGCGCGTCGGCAGCCGCCGCCCGCCGGCGCCGTAGAGCTGGCCGCCGATGAAGCCGAAGAGCGTGCAGGCATGGCGCGAGCGGTTCGTCAGGACGAACGGCCCGAAGCGACTTCCTGCCGCACCCTGGATGAACCCGAGCCGGCCCCAGAGGTCGGCGGTGTGGCAGCGGACGAGAGCCCGTCCCCTGGCAGGCGCCGAGGCGACGGTCCCGCACACAACGAGAAACACCGCGACACCGCCAACCACGGTGAAGAACCTTCCTCGCAAAGCCGCTGTCCCGGCTCTAGGCGGAGCCTCCATACGACACCACGTCACGGCATTGTTCCCGCTCGCCGGCTCATGGAACGAAGAAGCGTCGTATAGGCAATCCATCGGTCGAGCATGCGTCGATGTCTGGGAGCTTCGCGGCCGCGATCCGCGGTTGAGCGCCGCCGAGCTCGTCTGGCATCTCGCGAGCTTTGCAGCCGAAGGAGGGGAGCTCGTCTGGATGGGCCTCGACGTCGATCTGGCCGATCATCCAGGGCCTCGCCGTCTGCTCGTGTTCAGGCGCGCCAGATCGTAAAGCCGACGCCCGGACTCGAACCGGGGACCCCTTCATTACGAGT
>DASQWB010000021.1:0-27684 GCA_035640455.1 Gaiellaceae bacterium
CGTCGCCTCGACGTCCGGGTGCTCGACGAGGCCCGGCACCGCGATCACCTCGTCGCCGCGCACGACGAGAGGCCACGTCTCGCGCTCGGTTCGCGGGATCTTGGCGTCGACGAACACGTCCTGGATCTTCTTGCGGCGCCCCGCGAGCCGGTCGCCGGCACGCCACGTGCGTACCTTAAGGCCTGGGAGCTCCGACTCGATGCGCCATCGGCCCCAGCGGACTTGGTGGTCGAGGTCGACGGGTGTCCGCTCCACCCAGGCCCGGTCGTACTCGCGTACGAGCGTGCGCCCGCCGCCGAGGTCGAGGCGCTTCGAGCCGGCCTCGGACTCGAGGAGGTCGGCGACCGGCGGCGGCATGCGGCGGCTCTCGGCAAGCCGGTAGAGGTTCTCCTCGGCAGCGGGATGGAGCCGGCGGAGGAGCGGCAGGATCTCGTCGCGGATCAGGCCGCGCTTCGTGTCCCGGTTGGACGAGTCTTCGCGGAACGGGAGATCTTCGGCGCGGCAATAGGCCTCGGTCTCCTCCCGTCGCACGCCGAGCAGCGGGCGGACGACGCCGTCCTCGCGGCGCCACTTGATCCCGCGCGGGCTGCCGCTCGCCACGATGCGGTAGAGGACGGTCTCGACCTGGTCGGAGGCGGTGTGACCCGTCGCACGCAGGCGGTCGGTCGCGAACGAGTAGCGGATCCGTCGCAGCTCGTCCTCCGACTGCCCGCCGCGGCCGTCGACGACCTCGGCGCCGAGCTCCTCGCGGCAGAAGCGTTCGTCCTCCTCGGACTCCTCGGCGCGCAGGCCGTGGTTCACGTGGAGCGCCGAGACGCGGTAGCCGAGCTCACGCAGCACGTGCCACAGGCACGTCGAGTCGGCGCCGCCGGAGACGAGGCAGGTCACCTCGCCGCCGGGCGGGATCAGCTCGCGCTCGCGGATGTCGCGCTCGACGCGCTCACGAAGCTCTCGACTCGTCACCCGAACAGTGTGCCGCGCGTCACCGGTCGAACGGGCCCGGCATCCAACCCGGTGGCCGCGGGGAGTCGAGCGGCGACGGGCCCGGCGGGAGGAGCCGGTGCCCGACGAGGGAGGCGAGCTCGAGCGCGAGCCAGCGCGCGATCCACGACGCGGCCGCCAGGATGACGGCGCGGCGCAGGGTCAGCACGTCACGGTGCCGGCCGCGACGTCGGCGAGAGCGTCCCTGAGCAGGTCGTAGGCCGGCTTCGGCGTCGCGTCGGCGTAGAGCACGCCGCTCTGCCAGCCCACGAGGTTGGGGTCGTCGCGGAGCTGGAAGTTGAAGAACGCTCCCACCGTCGCCTGGCAGTAGGCGAGCCGGACCGCCGCCTGCAGCTGCCAGCCCTGGAAGCCGGGATCGACGAGCTCCTTGACGTTCTCCCGCCCGTGGTAGGCGTCGCGGCGAGCCTCGACCGTGCTCTGGTAGCCGTCTTCGAGATACCAGATCGTGACGCCGCGCCGCCCCGGAAGCGGCTGCGAGGTGCGACCGAAGGCGCGTCGCAGCACGCGCATCAGCGTCCCGTAGTCGCCCTCGTCGATCGACGGGCCGCGATGCGTCGTCCACGGCGGCTCGAACGGTGAGTCGGGATACGCGTTGTGGCCGACGGTGTCGAAGATCGGCCGCCGGCGGCCGCTCGCGCGGAGCGCGGCGCCGAGCTGCCGGTACCAGCGCGCCGGTCCGATCGCGCCGCGGGTCCGCTTGTGCGGCCCGACCGAGGCGATCACGTTCACGCCGGGTCGTACGCGGTGGAGGACGTCGTAGCAGCGGGCGAGCAGCGCCTCGTAGGCCTTCGCATCCGGCCGCTTCCAGAACCGCTGCTGATTGGCCTCCGTCCACACGGCCACGTCGCGCACACCCGGCGCGGCCCGCAGCATGCCGGCGAGGTAGCCGCAGTACTGCTCGCGCTGGCGGCGCGTCCGCGGCGGAACCGACGGCCGCCCGCCGCCGACCTCGACGACGACGCGCATGAGTGCGGTCGCCGCCTGGACGTTCGCGAGCTCGGCCGTGTCGGAGAACGACGGGCGCGCGCGGCCGGGCCGCCAGCTGAACGTGACCCGCACCGCGCCGATCCCGAGGTCCTGCGCGGGGGCGAGGAACGCCGCCGCCGGCTCCCACTTCAGCCCGTCGTCGTCGACGCCGACGAGGAGGTTCCGGCCGGCCTGGGCGGGCGCGGCACACGCGCAGGCAACGAACGCGATGAAGAGCAGACGCCGCACGAACCCCGCTTTCTACTAGAAGACGAGGCTCCGGTACGAGATCGTGCGGCGCATCCCGATTCCGTCGTACACGCGGATCGCCGGCGTATTCTCGGGACGCACGAACAGGCAGATCGTCGGCACGCGCCTGAGCAGCAGCCGGCAGAGGTCGCGCAGGCCGCGCTTGGCGTTGCCGCGGTTCCGGGCGACGGGATCGACCCACACCTGCTGGAGCTGGACGGCGGCCGGGGTCCATGCCGACGCCTCGGCCTTGAAGAGGATGATCCCCTTCTCCTCCCACAGCCAGGATCGGCCCTCGTCGATCTGCGCGCGCGTGCGCCAGCGGAAGCCCTCGGGGTCGCGCGCCAGCGGGTCGATCCCGATCTCCTCGCGATGAGCGGCCGCGCTGGCCGGCAGGAGGAGGTCGAAGTCCAACGGCCGGGCCGGGCGGAGTCCCGTACCTCCCGGCTCCGGCGGCTCGTCGAGGACGTACACCGGCTGGCCCGGCCGGTCGTCCCGCGGCGGCGGCATGCGGCCGCGCGCGGCCTCCCAGAGGTCGCCGACCGCGCGCTCCTCGCCGATCACCATCCGCGTCTCGCCGGCTGCGGCGAGCGACGCGAAGGCCTCGCAGCCGGCACCCGAGGGGACGACGTTCGCGCCCACGTGGCAGAGGGCGGTGAGGCGATCCCCGTTCGCAAGCGCGCTGAAGCGGCCGAGCCCGCGCCGCGCGATGTCCTCGAGGAACACACGCTCGACCGGCTCCTGCGCGCAGAACGCGAGGATCTGGTCGAGGCGAGGGTCGACGAGCGTCGGCACAGGCGTAGGGATGGTGCCCCACCGCGCCGGCGAAGGCGAGCACAGCCTCGCCGAAAAACCCTAGACGGGTCGGCCGGTCGTTTCGAACGGAGGCGCGGGAGACCCGCGCCTCCTGACGGCGGCACTGCAAGCGGTGCCTCGGTAGGGTTGCGCGATGCCGATCCACATCCGCGCGGAGGCCGGCGAATACGCCGAGGCCTGCCTCCTCCCCGGCGACCCGCTGCGGGCGAAGTACATCGCCGAGACCTACCTCGACGGCGCGGTGCAGCGGAACAGCGAGCGGGGCATGCTCGGCTACACCGGCGAGTTCGAGGGGCGGCCGGTCTCGGTGCAGGCGACGGGGATGGGCTGCCCGTCCGCGGCGATCGTCGTCGAGGAGCTCGTCCAGCTCGGGGTGAAGCGCCTACTCCGCGTCGGCACGTGCGGGGGCCTCCAGCCCGACATGGCCCTCGGGGACCTGATCGTCGCGCTCTCGGCGATCCCGGCCGACGCGACGGCGCGGCACCTCGTGGGCACCGACCAGCACGTCCCGACCGCCTCGTGGGAGCTCGTCCACGGCGCCGTGCATGTCGCGAAGGAGATCGGCCAGCCGATGCGGATCGGCCCGATCGTCTCGAGCGATCTCTTCTACAACTCGGACGCGGGGCAGTACGAGCGCTGGTCGAGCCGCGGCGTCCTCGCGGTCGAGATGGAGGCCGCCGTCCTCTTCACGCTCGGCGCGCTGCGCGGCGTCGCGGCCGGGTGCCTTCTCACCGTCAGCGACGTCGTCGTCGAGGGCGAGTTCAAGCGGATCTCCGACGACGAGCTGCGCGCCGCGGTCGATCGGATGACCCGCGTCGCCTTAGCCACGGTCACCGCTGACCACTAATTTCCTCGTCAACCCGGCGTCGGCGAACGGCTCGACGGGGCGCCGCTGGCCGGAGATCCACCACACGGCCGTGAGCCGCGGCCTCGAGGGCGACGCGCTCTTCTCCGAGCGCCCCGGACACCTGACGGAGCTGGCGCGCGAGGCGGCAGACGGCGGCGCGTCACTCCTCGTCGTCGTCGGCGGCGACGGCTCGGTGAACGAGGTCGCGAACGGCATCGCGGGCCGCGGCGACGTCGAGGTGGCGGTGCTCGCGCGCGGGACCGGCTGGGACTTCATCCGCACGTACGGGATCCCGCATCGGCTCGAGGACGCCGTCGAGGTCGCCCGCTCCGGGCGCACGCGCGAGATCGACCTCGGCTGCGTCCGCTACCGCTCGTGGCGCGGCGGCGAGGCGCACTCGTGGTTCGCGAACGTGGCGAGCGCCGGCATGAGCGGCGCGATCGCCGAGCGCGCGAACGAGACGACGAAGGCGCTCGGCGGGAAGGTCTCGTACCTGTGGGCGACCCTCGCTGTCTTCGCGCGCTGGCGGGCCGGCCCGATCCGCGTGACCGCCGACGGCGAGACGCGGGAGGGGCGGATGCACGACGTCGTCGTCGCGAACGGCCGCTACTTCGGCGGCGGGATGATGATCTGCCCCGAGGCGAGCACGGACGACGGCCGCTTCGACGTCCTCCTGATCGGCGACCTGACGAAGCGCGACCTCCTGCTCACGCTGCCGAAGACCTACCGCGGCTCGCACCTCCCGCACCCGAAGGCGGAGCTGCTCCGCGCCGCGAAGGTGACGATCGACGGGCCGCAGCCGGTTCCGATCCAGCTCGACGGCGAGCAGCCGGGGACGACGCCCGCGGAGCTCGAGGTCGTCCCGCGCGCGCTCCGCCTGCGGGTTCCCCCCTAGCTCGACGGCTTCGGCCGCGTCGTCCGCTTCCGCGTAGTCGAGCGGGGTCTGCTCGGCTTGGAGAGCGCATCGACGCGCTTCTCAAGCTCGGCCACGCGGCGCTCGAGCGCGTCGATGCCGCGCACACGCTTCTGCATCTCGTCGAGCCGGTCGCGCAGCGCCTGTGCGGCGCCGAGCACTCGATCGGCGCCGGGTGCATCCGCTAGCCGCTGGATCGCCTCCTCGCCCCGGTCGGCGAGCATCGACAGCAGATCCTTGGGTTCCCGCACCGCCATCCCCTACCTCCTCGTCTTCGCGTTCGCGATTGCTAAGCCTACGGGTGCACGACCACCGGCGTCCCGGTCGGCGTCGCGCGGAAGATCCGGCGCAGCACCGGGTTCTGCAGCCGGATGCAGCCGTTCGAGATCGCGCGGCCGATCGACGAGGGGTCGTTCGTGCCGTGGATCGCGACCGGGCCGCCCTGCGTCCACCCCGTCAGGACGTTCGAGAAGGCCGAGATCCCGATCGCGCCGGGGCCGAACGGGCCGCTCGTGTCGTAGGGAATGAGCTCCTGGTTGACGTAGAAGCGGCCGATCGGCGTCGGCGTCGCGGGAGCCCCGACTGCGATGGGGGCCCGGACGATGGGCCGGCCGCTGCGGAAGAAGGTCAGGCGGCGCGCCGACACGTCGACCTCGATCCGCGTCCCCACCTTCGCCACCCACAGGCTCGCAGCGCGCACGTAGCCCGACGCGCCGTTCGGGCGCACCGGGAGCTGGACGTGGTACCACGTCGGCCGGCACGAGCGCCCGACGACCTCCCCGAGGACGCCGAAGACCGTCTTGACGCCGTTCACGTTCTTCAGGCCGAAGCGCGCGAACGGCGCGCGGCCGGGCCGGCGATAGGCATGGACCGGACGCAGGACGACGGCGGCGTACGCGACGCTCTTCGAGCCGAGGCGCCGCAGGCCCGGGGTGCAGGAGCGCGACACCGCCTGAGCCGTCGTCGTCGCCGCCGCCTTCACCGGCGAACGTCCGGCCGTCGAGGTGCCGCCGCACCCGGCAAGCGCGAGCACGAGTGCTGCGATGCCGACAGTCCGCAGAGCCACCGGCGTAATTTGTCACAACTTCTTCACCCTTTCGAGCGTCGAAGCTCACGAGGGCGTGGCTACCGTGAGAGGGACGTGACGAACGCTTCTTCCCGGCTCCCGAAGGAGCGGCACCGGCACGACGCGGTCACGCGGCATGCGCTGCGCCAGCGGCAGGGCATCCCGTACGAGGTCGAGCGCGTCGTGTGCCGGGACTGCCGGCGCGTGCTCTCCGAGCGCCTGCTGCGGCGCGCGGCAGGCTAGGGCCGCAACAGCGCTTCCGCGACAGCGGCGAGCACGTCGCCGGCGCTGCCGTCCACCTTCAGCGTCGCGCGCCCGTCGAGCGCCGTCGGGCCGCGGTTGACGATCGCGACGGCGCCGCCCGCGTCGAGTGTCTCGAGCGGGAGGCCCGCCACCGGATATACCTCGAGCGCCGAGCCGACGACGAGCAGGAGCGCCGCCTCGCGGGCGAGCTCGAACGCGCGGTCGATCGCCTCCTCCGGCAGGAGCTCGCCGAAGAAGACGACGTCCGGCTTCAGGACGGCGCCGCAGTCGGGGCACGCCGGCGCCTCCCGGCCCTCCAAGAGCTCGAGCACCCGCGGCAGCGGATAGCTCGCGCCGCAGCCGGGGCAGGACGACGTGCGGATCGAGCCATGCACTTCGACGAGCTCGCGGCTGCCGGCCCGCTCGTGGAGGAGGTCGATGTTCTGCGTGACGACGGCGCGCACGAGACCGGCCTCCTCGAGCCGCGCGAGCGCGCGGTGCGCCGCGTTCGGCTCCGCGTCTGTCAGGACGGCGAACCGGGGCGCGTAGAACCGCCAGACCTTCTCCGGGTCGGCGCGGAAGGCCTCTATCGAGCCGTATTCGAACGGGTCGAACCGCGCCCAGAGCCCCTGCGGCGAGCGGAAGTCCGGAATGCCGCTCTCGGTCGAGACGCCGGCGCCGGTGAGGACGACGCACGGCTGGCGCTCGCGGAGGAGGTCGGCGAGGCGGGCGGCGCTCATCCCGCGATCGTAGAGTCCCTCCGGTGGAGGGCTACCCGTTCGTCACCGAGGTCACCGTCCGCTTCGCCGAGACCGACGCGCAGGGGATCGCGCACAACTCCGTCTACCTCGTCTGGTTCGAGCTTGCCCGCGTCGAGTACCTCGCCCGCTTCGCCGGCGGCTACCCCGCGCTGCGCGAGCAGGGAATCGAGGCGCTGGTGCTGACGGCGCAGGTGCGGTACCTCGCGCCGGCCCGCTTCGCCGATGTCCTGCGGATCCACGCCCGCTGCGGCCACCTGCGCGGCGCACGCTTCCGGTACGAGTACCTCGTCGAGCGCGACGGCACGGCGATCGCGGACGGCTCCACCGAGCACGCGATCGTCGACGCCCGCACGTTCTGCCCGACGCGAGTGCCGGCGTCGCTCGCCGAGGCGATCGCTAGGGCCGAGGCTGACTCTTCTTCTTCGGCTGCGTCGTAGTCGCCGTCGTCGTGGTGGTGGTCGTCGTCGTGGTCGTGGCCGGCTTGGGCTTCTTCGGCTTCGGCTTCTTCTTGGTCCCGACGCGGACGACGTCCGGCTCGGCCCGGTACGACGAGGACCAGGTGTCGTCGGCGATGAGCTTGCCGCTCGCGTCGTAGACGCGCCGGCGGACGCTCGTCGAGCGCGCCGGCGAGCCGCTGTCCTCGACGACGGTCTTGCCGGCCGCGAGCGTCGGATCGCGGACGCGCTCGACCGGCGGGGCGGCGACGGTCTTGAGGGGCGCGGTGTCGGTGACGACGCGCCGGTGCATCGGGGTCCCGTACAGCGAGACGACGAGCGACGAGGGGCCGACGAAGGTGCGCAGGAGCAGCCAGTGGCCGGTGTCGTTGACGAAGCGGAGGTCGACGCTCGGATAGTCGACGGTCGCGTCGCGGCCCTGCGGGTAGTGGCTGATGTAGAGGGCGTGGTTCGTGCGCGCCGTGATCGGGAGGCCGGCCTCGTACGCGGCGTTGAAGGTTGTCGTCGAAACCTGGCACACGCCGCCGCCGAGCCCGGTCTGCAGCTCGCCGTTGATGATCACCGGCGCCTCGCGGAAGCCCTTGGCGGCGGTGCGCTCGCCGGTCGTCCGGTTGAAGGAGAACTCCTGCCCGGGCGCGATCAAGTGCTTGTCGATCAGGTGCGCGACGAGCTGGACGTTGTGGATCCGGTTCGGGTCGCCGCCGTAGAGCGTCTCGTAGCTCGCGACGAGGCCGGCGATGCCCATGCGGCGGGCCTCGGCGGTCGAGCGGCTCGGCGCGGAGCGGACGACGGTGACCTGCGCCACTCGCCGCGTCGGCGAGAGCGCACCGGCGAGGAGCGCTCGCGCAGTCGCGGCCACGTCGAGCGAGACGCCGCTCCGCGCCGGGACGACGCTGACGCCGGTCGTCGTGACGACGAAGTCGGCGTCGCGGGCCGGCCGGTCGATCGTCTTGGCGAGGCGCGCGAACCAGTCGTCGGCGCCCGGCCCTCCAATTCGCAACTTGCGGCGTCCATCGCGCGGCAGCGACAGCAGGGTGGCGAGGCGCCACCGCGGGATCCGCCAGTGCGTTGCGCCGAGCGTCAGCCGCACGGGTGCCGACAGCGCGGTCTCCGCCTGCGACTTCGCGGCGGCGAGATCGTCGGCGGTGAGGCGCGGGCGGTCGACTCGCACAGGCAGGGCGACCGGCTCGCGCGTCAGGCCGGCGAGCGCATGGACGATCAGCTCGGCGGCGGCTTCGCGGTCGAGCGCCCGGCCCGGCCGGCCGGGGACGACCACCGGCGTCAGGCCGCGGAGGCGAAGCGCGGGCTCGCGACGGGGGCGGCGGATCGCTTTCGCGAAGCGGTCGAGCTCGTAGTCGAGCGCCGCCTCGTACACCCGGACGGGCGGTGCCACGTCGGCGCCGAACACGCGCATCTCGATCCGGCGGAAGCCGCGGAGAGGGCCGGGCCCGCCGCCCTGCCGAGCGGCCGAGGCGACGGCCGCGCCCCAGTCGACGCTGACCCCCATCGGTCCCGGCCGCAGCCGCCATGTCCGGCCGGCGGCCGTGAAGACGACCGGAACGTCGGCCATCGCTCGCGAACGTCGTTCGAGGAACGCCCGCGCGCGCGAGGTCGAGAGGCCGCCGACGTCGACGCCGGCGATACGAACGCCCGCCGCGAGGGTCGCGGGAGAGCCCGCGAAGGCCAGCCCGAAGAGCGCCCCGGCCGCGGCGACGGCCAGCGCGCCGTAGAGCGAGCGCCGCCACGTGAGGCGCGGTCGCTTCGGCCTCCGGGCACGGGTTTGGGGTCGTCGAGCGGGCGGCAGGCGAGGCAAGCGGAGGAAGAATACGCGCCGGGTCGGGTCTCCCTCGCGGCGCCTTTCGCGCGGGCGCGGTGACACTCCTGCGACGGTGGCTGCTACCGAGAAGCGTCGCGTGGGCCCGTCAACCAAGGCCGCTTGCCGGCAGCGATCGAGGATGTCCCGCGGAAGCGGTAGCTAGCAAAGCTGGGCGTCGACCAGCTCCTGACGGATCGCGCGCTCGCGCGCGTGCCGCCGCGAGGGCGGGCAAACCTTGTGGGGCTTACAGACGCCGCAACGGCCGCAGCCACCGTGTGCCGTCCGCTTCCGCAAGAAGCCAGGTCCCCGGTAGCAGTGGCAAGGTTCGTCGAGCGCCTGCGGCGGGATCACCGCCAAGCCGTAGGAGCCGCCGGTGAAATCCCACTCGTGCTTGTAGATCTCTTCGCGCCAGCGCCGCAGCATCAGCGCGCGTTCCTGGTGCCATCGCTTCATGCCTCTCAGCCTCCTCAGGCTCAAGCTCTGGGCATGAAGCAGCCTCCTCTCGCCGACACCAGGACCACCGCATCAGCGCTAGAACGTGAAGAGCTCGATGCCGCCGCTCACGTTCAGCTCGATGCCGGTCACGTAGGCGGCGAGGTCGGAGCAGAGGAAGGCGACTGCGTTCGCCACGTCCTGAGGCTCGCCCGGGCGGCGGAAGGCGGTGCGCGCCACCAGCCGCTCGTTCGTCTCGGGCTTCGCGAGCCCGTATGCCTCCGTCGCGACGATCCCCGCCACGACGGCGTTCGCGGTGATGCCGTGGCGAGCGCCCTCGAGCGCGAGCGTCTTCGTCAGCCCGAGCAGCCCCGCCTTCGTCGTCGAGTAGCTCGCCTGACCGAAGCCGCCCAGCGTGCCGACGACGGAGGCCATGTTCACGATCCGGCCCCAGCCTCGCTTCCGCATGTGCGGCCACACGACCCGCGCGCAGTTGAAGGCGCCGGTCAGGTTCACGCGCAGGTCGCGCTCCCAGAGCTCCGGCGACTGGTCCTCGATCCGGCCCAGGTGGTCGAGCGTCGCCGCGTTGTTCACGAGGATGTCGACCGAGCCCAGCTCCTCGACCGTCCGTGCGACCGCCTCCTCGACCTCGTGCCGGTTGCCGACGTCGCACTTGAGGACGAGCGCTCGCCGACCCAGACCGCGGATCTCGTCCGCCGTCGCCTCCGTGTAGACAAGCCCTTGTGCCCGGGCCGCCCGCGCGAGCGGGCCGAGCCGCTCCGCCTCCTCATCCGTCGTGGCGCCCTCGACCAAGAGGTCGGCGATCGCGATGTCGGCTCCAGCGCGGGCGAGCGTGAGCGCGTCGGCGCGGCCAAGCCCTCGCGACCCGCCCGTGACGAGTGCGACCCGCCCCGAGAGCTCGATCTCAATCGGCACGCGGCACTGCGGCGCCGCTTGCGGTGCCGCCGTCAGGACGCACGGCTCTGCCGTGCGTCCGTCTGAAATGACCGGTCGACCGCTTCGAGCTCAATCGGCACGCGGTAAGAAGATCTCGCGCGCGATGACGAGCCGCTGGATCTGCGATGTCCCCTCGTAGATCTGGAAGAGCTTGGCGTCGCGCATCAGCTTCTCGACGGGATACTCCTTCATGTAGCCGTAGCCGCCGAAGACCTGGACCGTATCGGTCGTGACCTTCATGGCCGTGTCGGCGGCGAACCGCTTCGCGAAGGAGGACTGGAGCGTCGCCCGCTTGCCCCGGTCGTGGAGCCACGCCGCCTGCCACACGAGCAGCCGTGCCGCCTCGATCTCCGTGGCCATGTCCGCGATGAGGAAGTTGACGCCCTGGTGCATCGCGATCGGCTGGCCGAACTGGACGCGCTCCTTCGCGTAGGCGACGGCGTAGTCGTACGCCGCCTGGGCGACGCCGACGGCGCCCGCCGCCGTCCCGGGCCTGGTGAAGTCGAGCGTCTTCATCGCGATCTTGAAGCCCTCGCCCTCCTCGCCGAGCCGGTTCTCGGCCGGCACGCGCACCTCCTGGAAGGCGACCGCCGACGTGTCGGTGGCGCGCTGGCCCATCTTGTCCAGGTGGCGCTCGACGACGACGCCGTCGACGTCCATCGGCACGATGAAGGCCGAGAGCCCGCGGTGCCCCTTCGTCTTGTCGGTCGAGGCGAAGACGACGAGCCAGGAGGCGTGGCCCGCATTCGTGATGAACATCTTCGAGCCCGAGAGCACGTACTCGTCGCCGTGCCGCGTGGCCGTCGTCTGGATCCCGGAGACGTCGGAGCCCGCGTTCGGCTCGGTCAGCGCGAACGAGCAGAGGAGCGGCTCGTCGACGAGCGGCGCGATGAAGCGCCGCCGCTGCTCGTCGGTGCCGGCGATCAGCAGCGGGACGACACCGAGGGTATTGCCGACGATCGAGACGGCGATCCCGGCGCAGCCCCAGGAGAGCTCCTCGCCGATCAGCATCCCGTCGAAGCCAGACAGCTCCGGTCCTCCGAACTCCGCCGGGATGTGCGCGTTCATCAGCCCGAGCTCGTGCGCCTTCGCGATCACGTCCGCGGGGTGCGTCGAATGCTCGTCGTAGGCGGCCGCACGCGGACGGATTTCCTTCTCGGCGAACTCGCGCGCGAGGGCGCGCAGTGCCTTCTGCTCGTCCGTGAGGGCAAACGAGACGCCGCCCGCAGTCGCTACCGCCATGCCGCCTTCCGGGACCGATTGACTAGTCAGTCAATAGCGTAGCGCCTCAGACCAGCGGCGTCCGCCGCAGGAGCCCCGAGCCGCTCGAGCGCCAGCGGCAGCCGCGTCGGAAGCGCGGCTGGCGTCCCGCACCTCTTCCGCCTCTACCAGGGCGCGCACGCGCAGACCGTGTGGATCGCGCACGCCGCCGCCTTGCTCCGGCTCGCGCTCGCGCACCTCGAGCCAGCGCGTGCGAGGTAGGCGATACTCGCCCGCGCACAAGCCCACGAGCGGGAGGAGGACGAGGATGTACGCACGCGTCAGCACCTACCGTGGAGACGGCGACCGTCTCTTGGCCGGCTTCGCCGACTTCACCGAGCCGCTCAAGGCGATCGACGGCTTCTCCCACGCCTACTTCATGGTCGATCGCGACAGCGGCAAGGGCATGTCGATCACGATCTGGAACAGCGAGGAAGCGCTGCTGGCGAGCGCCGCGAAAGCCGACGAGCTGCGCAGCAAGGGCGCCGCTGCCGGCGGAGCCGAGATCGAGTCCGTCCAGCACTACGAGATCGGCATGACCGTAGGCTCGCCGACCACCTGATCGAACGCTCTCCGCGCGCGAGGAGCCGGTCGCGCCACTCGCCCAGGGCGCATCCGAACCGCCTCCCCCGTACCCCGCAGTCGTGACCCGGCTCCTCCGCGCGCGGAGGCGTGATCGTATCGCGCCGCGATCCATCCACGTGAGATGGCGCGGAAGGGGGATGCCGGGCGGCGCCGCCTGCCGCCAGGCTGAGTCGGTAGCGGCCAACTGCGGAAGGGAGAGCATCGATGTCGAAGGGGAGAGTCGGCGCGCGACTGCTCGTGCTCGCCGCGCTCGCGGCCGCGCTCGCGGCGCCCGCGAGCGCCGGTGCGGCGGACGGCCTCGACGCCGGGTGCCAATACACATACGAGCAGCCGTTCGTGCCGTGGCTCGACTTCGCGAGCTACGTGCTGGTGCCGAACGGCGACCTCGAGTCGGGTCGGGCCGACTGGGGCCTCGACGGCGAAGCGAGCGTCGTCGCCGACAACGAGAGCTTCTACGTCCACGACGCGGGGGACGGGAGGTCGCTGTCGCTCCCGTCGGGCTCGTCCGCCACGACCGGCGGCATCTGCATCGGAGCGACCTCGCTGGACCTGCGGTTCTTCGCGCGGAGCTCGGGCTCGCCGCTCTCCACGCTGAAGGTCGAGGTGCTCTACACGGATCTGCTCGGCCGGTCGCGGGCGGCCACCGTCGCCATGCTGACCGGCAGCTCGTCCTGGCAGCCGACGCTGCCGGTCGCAGTCGTCGCAAACCTGACGCTGACGACGAGCATCGGCTTCCGGTTCACGCCACAGGGGAGCTCGAGCGAGTGGAGGATCGATGACGTCTACGTCGATCCATTCAAGGGCGAGTAGCCGAGGGCGCGTTCCGAAGCCGGCGGACGAGGCGCTCCTCGTCGAGGCACGGTCGCGGGCGCGGACGCGGCTCAGCGGCCGTGAGCGGTGGACGTCGCTCGCCTTCGGCGGCGGGTTCCTCGCTGCCGCGATCTCGATGGCGAGCCTGCTGCGCTGGGAGGGGCCGTTCCGGCCTGCGACCGCCGCGCTGCTCGTGCTCACGCTCGCGCTCGCCTCCCGGATCGAGTTCGAGGTCGGAACCGGTTCCGCCGTCCCCACGCAGGCCGTCCTCGTGCCGATGCTCCTCCTGCTTCCGCCGCCCGTCGTCCCGCTGTGCGTCGCCGGCGGCTACGCGCTCGGCGGCCTCGTCGACAGCGCCAAAGGCCGGCGGCACCCGCAGCGTCTCGCCGTCCTGCTCGGCAGCTGCTGGCACGCCGTCGGGCCGGCGCTCGTCCTTGCTCTGTTTGCGGGCCCTGTCGCCTGGAGCCGGTGGCCGCTCTACCTCGGCGCGCTCGCCGCGCAGTTCGCCTTCGACTTCGCGAGCTCGGCTGGTCGCGAGTGGATCGCGTTCGGGATCAGGCCCCGGAAGCTCCTCCCGTTCTTCGGCTGGGTCTACGCGGTCGACGCGCTCCTCGCGCCGCTCGGCTTCTTGGCGGGGCTCGAGAGCCGGACGATGAGCTACGCGTTCCTCCTCGCGCTGGCGCCCGTCTGCCTGCTCGCGCTGCTCGCACGCGAGCGCCGCAGCCGGATCCAGCGGGCCCAGGCCTTCCAGCACGCCTACGACGGCGCCCACCTCGAGGCCCGGCGGGACGCCCTGACCGGACTCGCGAACCGCCTCGCCTGGGAGGAAGCGACCGCCGAGGTCGCGACGCCGGCGTCCGTGATCGTGCTCGACGTCGACTGCCTCAAGCTCGCGAACGACAGCCGCGGCCACGCCTTCGGCGACGAGGTGCTTCGACGCGTCGCGGCCGTCGTCCGAGGGAGCGTGCGCGAGCAGGATCTCGTCGCGCGAGTCGGCGGCGACGAGATGGCGATCCTCCTCCCGAACGCCGGCGAGGAGCGATGCGCGGAGGCGATGATGCGCCTGCGAGAGGCCTTCGCAGCCTGCGCGCCGCTCGAGGGCTTTCCGCTCTCGGTCGGGCTCGGCTGTGCGACGACCGGCCCCGGGCTCACGCTCGCCGAGGCGCAGCGCCTCGCCGACGCGCGCCTGTACGCCGAGAAGTTGCCGTCCGCTCGGCGTCGAGCCGGCTAACCGACCACGTAGCGGGCGCGGAAGCGGAGCACCCGCGCGACGTGCGCGTCGAGCCCGCCGCTTCGCGCGAGCGGGAGCAGGAGGTCGATCGCACGCTCGGCGTCGCTCCCGCGTGTGAAGAGGAGGAGATCCGCGCCGGCGCGCGCCGCCGTCACCGGCCAGTCGGAGGGGAAGGGGCTCACGATCGACAGCGAGTCGGTGATCGTGAGGCCGCGGAAGCCCAGCGAGCGCAGCAGCCGGTAGGTCGCCGGCTCGAGCGAGGCCCTGCGCCGGCCGAGCTTGCGGTAGAAGGCGTGGTTCACCATCACGCACGGGGCACCCGCCTCGATCGCCGCGCGGAAGCCCGCGATTTCACGCGGGCGGAGCACGGCGTTCACGTGCGGCGCGTCGTCGGTCGAGATCGCGGCCGACCCGAGTCCCGGGAAGTGCTTCGCGCACGAGCCTGCTCCGACGGCGACGAGGCCGCGCTCGAAGGCGACGCCGAAGCTCGTGCGCGGGAATTGCCGCGAGCCGAGTGGGCCGTCAGGAGAGTCGAGCACCGGGGCGAGGTCGACGCCGACGCCGAGGGAGCGGAGGGCACGACCCGTTGCTCGGCCCGCCCAGTACGCCTGGCTCGCGCGCGTGTACGCCGCTGCGGCACGCACCGGCGGCAGGTCCGGAAAGACCCGCGTCGGCCCGCCCTCCTGGTCGACGAAGACGAGCGCGTCCGGCGGCCGGGGCAGCGCACGCGTCCCGGGCCGGACGATGACCCCGCCGACCCCGGGCGGCGCCGGCAGCGGCGAGACCACGACGAGCGCGGCCTTCTGCCGCGGCGTCAGCTCTGCGACGGCGGGCTGCGCGCCGGCGACGAGCGCAGCGATGGCGTGGACCAGCAAGGCGCCCATCCCGGGCACCCTAGACTCTCGGCGATGCCCGACCGTCCTGCGCGCCGTTGAGCCGGCGCGGCGCGCTGCTCTTCGCGGCGATGTGCGTGATCTGGGGCATCCCGTACCTGATGATCCGCGTCGCCGTCCGCGAGCTGGCGCCCGTCACGCTCGTCTTCCTGCGGACGGGGCTCGCGGCACTGCTGCTCGTGCCGCTCGCGGCCCACCGGCGCGAGCTGCGCCCGCTGCTCGCCCGGTGGCGGCCGCTGTTCGCGTACACCGCGATCGAGGTCGCGCTCCCGTGGGTCCTGTTGTCGCACGCCGAGACGAAGCTCACGAGCTCGCTGACCGGCCTCCTGATCGCGGCCGTCCCGCTCGTGGGCGCATTGATCGTGACGCTGTCCGGCGAGCGAGCACGGCTCGGCCGGCGGCGTTGGCTCGGGCTCGGCGTCGGCCTGTGTGGCGTGGCGGCGATCGTCGGTCTCGACCTGGGCACGCTGGACGTCGTCGCGCTCGTCGAGATCGCCCTCGTCGCGGTCTGCTACGCGGTCGGCCCGATCATCCTCGCCCGCTACCTGAACGAGCTGCCGCCGCTCGGCGTCGTGGCTGCGTCGCTCGCGCTGTCCGCAATCGTCTGCGCGCCGCTGGCGGCATTCCGGTGGCCGTCGCACATGCCGTCTGCGCACGTGGTCGAGTCGGTGGTCGGCCTCGCCGTCGTCTGCTCGGCGGCCGCGTTCCTGCTCTTCTTCGCGCTGATCGCGGAGGTCGGGCCGGTACGGGCGACCGTCATCACCTACGTGAACCCGGCCGTCGCGGCCGTCGCGGGCGTCGTGCTCCTGGACGAGCGGCTGACGGCGGCGATGCTGTCTGGGTTCGCGCTCGTCCTGGTGGGCTCGGTGCTCGCGACCGGCCGCACTCCGGAAGCTGTCGCCGAGCCGTAGCGCGGGTGCCCTATGCCACCCCTCGGCCAGTCCTCGGGTCTGTGGCAGTGCCCGGCCCTGACAGGATTCGCGAGCACTCCGGTGACTGTCACTCGGACCCGGCCACCGAGAACGGGCCGGAGTGACTGTCAGTCCGGCCGTAGACTCTCCGCGTGGACTTCGAGCTCACCGACGAGCAGCGCCTGCTCCAGGAGACCGTTCGCCGCTTCGTCGACGAGCGGATCCTCCCGAACGCGATCGAGAACGACATCAACCACCACCTCGACCTCGAGGCGATCGCCGGCCTCGCCGAGCTCGGCGTGCTCGGGATCGTCATCCCCGAGGAGTACGGCGGCGCCGGCCTCGACTTCGTCTGCGAGGCGCTCGCCTGCGAGGAGATCGAGCGCGGCGAGGCGGCGTTCCGGACACTCGTCTCCGTCCACGTCGGGCTGAACTCGCTCTCGCTCCTCCGGTACGCGAGCGATGAGCAGAAGGAGCGGTGGCTCGTCCCACAGGCGAGCGGCGAGAAGATCGCGTGCTTCGGTCTCACCGAGCCCGCGGCCGGCTCCGACGTGGCGTCGATGAAGACGACCGCGCGCCGACAAGGCGACGTCTACGTCCTGAACGGTCAGAAGAACTGGATCTCGTACGCGACGGTCGCCGACCACGCGCTCGTCTTCGCCAAGACCGACCCGTCCGCGAAGCACAAGGGCATCTCCGCGTTCGTGCTCGAGAAGGGCATGCCCGGCTTCTCGGCGGCCGAGACCGAGAACAAGCTCGGGATCTGGGCCGGCTCCACCGGCGAGCTCTTCTTCGAGAACGTCGAGGTGCCGGCCGAGAACCTGATCGGCGAGGAGGGCCAGGGCTTCGAGATCGCCATGTACGGGCTCGACCAGGGCCGGTTCAGCGTCGCCGCGGGCGCCTGCGGCGTCATCCGCGCCTGCCTGGAGCGCTCCGTCGAGTACGCGCGCGAGCGCGAGACCTTCGGCCAGCCGATCGGCAGGTACCAGTTCGTCCAGGACATGATCGCCAAGATGGTGCTCGGCTACGAGACCTCGAAGCTCCTCGTCATGCAGGCCGCGTGGCTCAAGAACGAGGGCCGGCGGAACACACGCGAGACCTCGCTCGCGAAGTGGCACGCGACCGAGTCGGCGTTCGAGGCGGCGCACCTCGCGATCCAGGTGCACGGCGCGTACGGCTACTCGGCCGAGTACGGGATCGAGCGCTACTTCCGCAACGCGCGCGCCCCGATCATCTACGAGGGCACGACGCAGATCCACAAGATGATGCAGGCCGAGCACGCGCTCGGGTACCGGAACCTGAACGGCCGCGGCGGCGAGATCTCGCCGCTCGCCGCGTGGGGACCGGCCTTGGCGGCGCGTTGACGCTTCCCGACGAGGTGCGGGTGCCCCTCGAGGCGCGCTACGCCGAGCTCCCGTTCCGGCACACGCGCACCTAACGAAGCGGCGGGCCGTGCAGACGAGCGCGGATCGCGTGCCGAAACGAGACGGTTCGCACGTCGAGGTAGTAGCGCCGCGGGTGCGTCCGCAGGTCGAGGATGAGCGCCCGCCGCCGTTGCATGCAGCCGCTGTAGCTCCCGCTGCCCTGCCATGGAAGCGGGTTGTTCGGGCGAACGTCGATCGTCCCGACGACCCGTCCGAGCGCGCCGCGCCGCAGGTAGACGAAGAGCGGTTGCGCCTTCGTCGCGAACGACATCTCCCAACAGAACGTCCTGACGGCGGGGCGGGGATTGATCAACCAGCTCACCGTCCCCCACCCCGACGAGTCGCCGACAGGCATGAACTTCGTGACCGGGTACTGGATGTCGCCCGGCACGGCCGACGCCGCGGTGAGGGCGAGGAGGACGACGACACGCCGCATGGAGCGTTTCCTTCCACGCGCCGTAGGCTGTCGAACCATGAGCGGGCAGCGAGATCGGTGGGCTCGGTGGCTGCTTGAGCACCGGCACGGCGGCGATCCCGAAGAGCTCGCGCGGCAGCTGCCGAACCTCGAGGAGTTCCGCCGGCGGGTGCTCGAGAACGCCGAAGTCCGGGAGGGCGACGTCGTGCTCGACGTCGGCACGGGCGACGGCCTCATCGGCTTCGGCGCCCTCGAGGTCGTCGGCGAGAGCGGTCGGTTGATCTTCAGCGACGTCTCCGAGGATCTCCTCGACGAGTGCCGGCGCATCGCGGCCGAGCTGGGCAAAGCCGGCCGATGCGAGTTCCTCCGCGCCTCGGCCGACGACCTGCCGCTTCCGGACGCGTCGGTGGACGTCGCCACCACCCGCTCGGTGCTCATCTACCTCATGGACAAGCGACCCGCGTTCGTCGAGCTCCACCGCGTGCTCCGGCCCGGCGGCAGGCTGTCGATCTTCGAGCCGATCAACATCTTCGGCAACGCGACGTTCCGGGAGCGCTACTGGGGCCTCGACGTCTCGCCGGTCGAGCACCTGGCTGCGAAGGTCAGGGCGCAGTGGAAGCAGCCGCACGAGCACCCGCTGCTCAACTTCGACGAGCGCGACCTGCTGCGCTTCGCCGAGGAGGCGGGCTTCGGCGAGATCCGCATGGACTACCGGGCTGAGATCAAGCAGGAGCCGCACTGGGCCAAGAGCTGGGACATGCTCAAGAACTACTCGGGGAACCCGCTCGACCCCACGCTCGGCCAGGAGATCGCTGCGGCGCTCGACGACGAGGAGCGCGCGGAGTTCGAGGCGCACCTGCAGGCGGAGCTCGCGCGCCGCCCGCTCGTCCCGATGCGGATGGCGAGCGTCTACCTGCGCGCCGTGAAGACCGAGGGCTGAGCTACGTTTCGGCCCGTGCGCCGGACGATCCTCGTGCTCGTCGCCGCGGCCATGCTCGCGGCTCCGGCCGCGCTCGCCGCGCCGCCTCGTCACGGCATCCTCGTGCCCGGCCGCAGCCTCGGCGGGCTCCGCCTCGGCGCTACCCCCGCCCAGGTGCGCGCGGCGTGGGGCACGACGTACGGCCGCTGCCGCGACTGCCGCCGCACGACGTGGTACTTCACGTACCGCCCCTACAAGCCGCGCGGGGCCGCGGTGCAGTTCCGCAAGGGCCGCGTCGAGGGCATCTTCACTCTGTGGGCGCCGCCCGGCTGGCGCACGACGACGGGCCTCTACATCGGCGACAACGTCACCCACGTCGTGAGCCTGTACGGCAACCTCGCGCGCACCGAGTGCCCCGGCTACTACGCGCTGACGATGCCGACCCGCGGCGGCGTCACCGCCTTCTACATCGTCAACGAGAAGGTCTGGGGTTTCGGGCTCTTCAAGTTCCTCGTACCGCCGTGTCGTTAGCCTGAGCCTCGAGCCGCATGAGCCGTCCGACGAGCGGGATCACGGCGAGGATCGGCAGCGAGCAGACCGGCCAGAGCACCTGGTAGCCGCCGGTCGAGCGCAGATACGGCGAGGCGAGGTCGATCGCGCCGCCGGCGAGGAGCGGGCCGACCAGCAGGCCGGCGCCCTTCGTGGTCGTCGCCAGGCCGGAGATCGCGCCGCGATGCTTCGGCGGCATGAGCTTGAAGAGGAGGCCCCAGGCCTGCGTCATCACGGCCCCGCCGGCGATCGCGACCGGGAAGATGAGCCCGTAGTACCAGTCGTGCCACGTGCTCGCCCACCCGCCGGCGAGCAGGCCGCCGCCGTAGACGAACGAGCACATGAAGATCACGCGGCCGAGCCCGATGCGGTCGGCGACGCGCCCCGACCACACCGCCGCGACGACGTACCCGCCCGCCACGGTCGCGAGCACGAGCGACGCGATCCTCGGCGACTCGTGGAGGCCCTTCGTGATGTAGAGGACGACGAAGATGCGCGCGGCGGCGAACGTGCCCTCCCAGGCCGCGTTCGCGACAAGGAAGCTTCGCACCTCGGCCTCCTCGCGCAGGATGCACCAGCTCGTCGAGAGATAGGCGCGGAAGCCGCGGAAGACGCGTCCGTGGCCGCCGTCCTCGCGCACGAAGACGATGACGGCGCCGCAGGCGAGGGTCGTGACGAGCGCGGCGACGAGGAATGGAGCCGGCGTCCAGACGTCGAGGAGGAAGCCGCCGCCGACGAGCGCGCCGCCGAGCGCGATCCCGCGCAGGACATGCTGGACGCCCTGAGCGCGGCCGAAGACCTCGGGCGGCAGCAGGTCGGGGTACAAGCCCCGGTACGGCGGCTCGTAGACGTAGTAGGCGAAGAAGAACGCGAAGACGACGAGGGCCGTCGTCCAGAGGTTCGGCAAGAAGGCCATCAGGAGGAGGCAGAAGGCCATCGGGCCGAGCGCGACGAGCATGAACGGGCGGCGGCGGCCGAGCGGCGTGTGGAACGTGTCGCTCCACGGCCCGATCACGGGCGAGAGGAGCAGCGCGAAGACGCCTTCCGCTCCGAGGACTAGGGCGATGAGCGTCCCCGACTTCGTGAAGTGCCCGAGCTCGACCGGCAGGAAGGTCAGCGTCGTGATCGAGAACGCGAGCCCGAACGCGCCCAGGCCGAGCGTCCAGACGAGCCGGCCGCCCGCGAGCTGCGGCCGCGTCGGGGCGACGAGCTCTTGGACGCTCACCTTGCGACCTCGGATCCCCGCGCTCCGGGCAAGCGGCGCAGACGGCCGCACCGGCAGAGCCGGCACGGCCTGAAGGCGGCATCGCAAGCGACGCCGCTCACGGCGAGGCCATCGCGGGCTCGCGGGTGAGGCCGGCGCAGACGACCTCGACGACGGCCCGCTCGGCGCGCGCGACGTCCTCGTCGTCGCCGCCGCGGCCGAGCACCCAGCTCGTCAGGATCGTCTCGATCCCGCCGTAGAACACGAGGCTCGCGAGACGTGGGTCGAGGTCGGGCCTGAAGTTCCCTTCGTCCTGCCCCCGCTCGACGATCCGCCCGATCGCCGTCAGCGCGTCGTCGAGCGCGTCGACGCGGCCGAGGAGCGCCGGGCTACGTGCGACCTCGCGCACGAGGACGCGGACGAGGTCGGGCTGCCGCCGCCAGGCGCGCAGCATGATCGCCGCCACCTGCCGGAGCTGCTCGCGCGCAGGCGCGTCGGAGACCTCCACCTCCCGAATCGCGGCAAGGAGATCGCTCCATGTCTCGCGGAACACCGCCTCCAAGAGCTCGTCCTTCGAGGAGAAGTAGTGGTAGAGGAGCCCGTGCGCGACGCCGGCCTCCTCGGAGATGTCGCCGACCCGGCACGTGTGGAAGCCCTTGCGCGCGAACACGCGGACGGCGGCGTCGAGGATGAGCCGCCGCTTCTCCTCCGCGGTGACTGACCGGTCAGTCAATGGGATCAATCTAGTTCTTTCAGCCGGGACGAGGAAGTCCGAGAGCCGCGGGCAGCGCGTAGAGGTCGGGGAGCCGGCCCTCGACCTCCGGGTAGCGGTTCTCCCGGTCGACGAGGAAGGCGCGCATCCCGAGCGCCCGCGCGCCCTCGACGTCGTCCTCGAGCGAGTCGCCGACCATCGCTGCCTCGGCCGCGTCGACGCCGAGCCGCTCGAGCGCGGCGCGGAAGATCGTCTCGTGCGGCTTGATCCGGCCGTGTTGCCGCGAGCAGACGGCAGCGTCCACGTCGAGCCCGTGGTGGAGCACGAACTCGTCGAGGTCGCGCACGCCGTTCGAGACGAGCGCGAGTGAGAGCCCGAGGCGGCGGAGCTCCTCGAGGACCGGCAGGGCGTCCTCGTAGAGGTCGAAGTTGTCGTGCTCCTCCCACGCGCGCTCGATTTCGACGGCGCATTCGCGCGCCCGCTCGCCGTCACCGCCCATGCCGCGGACGATCCGCTCGGTGAACGCGATCCAGATCTCCTCGTCGTGCGCAAGCTCGGGATGGCGCTCGAGCGAGGCGACCGCCGCGGCCCGCGCCTCCTCGTAGCGCGCGGGATCGAGCCGTAGCCCGAACTGCTCGGCGCGGCGGCGATAGCCCTCCGGGCCGAGCTCGGGGCCCGGCCGCACGAGCGTGAAGTCGACGTCGAAGAGGACGGCGCGGAGGATCATCACGCTGCTTCTACCAGCCAGCGTGCGACCTCCGCGTGGCCTTCGTGCCCGATTCCCCAGGCGATCGTCTGGCCGAGCGCCCAGCCGCGGGCGCGGTCGCGGTCGAGGCCGAGCTCGGCCGTGAGCCGGTCGAGGCGGTAGAGGACGTCGCGGCGCGAGTGGCCGAGCTCGCTCCCGCGGACGAGGGCCGCGATCCCGAACTCGCGCTCGCCGGCGAGCGGCTTCGGGTCGATCACGAGCCACGGCTCGCGCTCGGCGCGCAGGACGTTCTGCGCGTGGAAGTCCTGGTGGACCAGAACCTGCTCGCCCTGTGTCGGCGCGAGCGTCCGCAGCGCGTCGAGCGCCGCGTCGAGGAGCTGGCGCTCGAACGGTCGGCCCGCCTCCTCCCACTCGCCGGGCATGTAGTCGATCCACCACGCCGCCTCCTCGGCGAGCGGCCGGAACGGCGCGCCGACGGGCTTCCACAGCCGCGGCAGCAGCCCGAGCGTCACGTCGAGCGCGGTGTCTTGGCCGGCTTCGTAGAGCGGCGTCCCCGGGCGCGCCCGCTCGAGCAGGAGCGCATGCCGCTCCGGGTCGTGATCCAGCAGCCGCACCGCGCCCTCGCCTTCCCAGACCCGGAGCGCCTCCGCCTCGTGCTCGCTCTCCCGGTCCGGAAACTGGATCTTGAGGACGGCGTCGCCCGCCGGGACGGCGAGCGAGGCGAACGCGTACTCGAACGGCTCCTCGAGCTCGAGCCGCCACCTCCTTGTGCACTCGTGGACGAGGTCGGGAAGGCGCACGAGCCACTCGCGGCCCTCTTCAGACTCCTCCAGCCAGACTAGGCCAGGGTGGGCCAGCGGTAGGCGCCCGGGACGCGGTTCGCGAGCGACGGCAGGTTGCGGCGAACCTCCTCGAGCCGCCCCCGGTCGAGCTCGGCCGAGATCACCGTTTCCTCGTCGGGTGCCTGCGCGACGACGGTGCCCCACGGGTCGGCGATCAGCGAGCGGCCGTAGCTCGGCTTGCCCGGGATCGTCTCGCCGATCTGCGCCGCCGCGGCGACGTAGTTCTGGTTCTCGATCGCGCGCGCGCGCAGGAGGACGTGCCAGTGGTCCTTGCCGGTGTAGAGCGTGAAGTGCGCCGGAACCGTGACGAGCTCGGCGCCCTCGAGCGCGAGGATGCGGTAGAGCTCGGGGAACCGCAGGTCGTAGCAGACCGTGAGGCCGATCGGCCAGCCCTCGAGCCGCGCCACGACCGGCTCCTCGCCGGGCTCCTCGGCCTCCGACTCGCGGTAGCGGTGCCCGCCGACGTCCACGTCGAAGAGGTGGATCTTCCGGTAGAGCGCGACGAGCTCGCCGTCGGGATCGAAGACGAGGCTCGTGTTCGAGAGCTTCTCGCGGCTCTCGCGCCGCTCGGTGATCGAGCCGCCGACGAGGGTGATCCCGTGCTGCGAGGCCCAGCCGCGCATCGCCTCCACCGACTCGCCCGACTCGATCGTCTCCGCCGCCTCGTGCAGCGTCTCGACGCCGCCGATCGCGTTCCACTTCTCGGGTAAGAGGACGACGTCGGCCCCGCTTGCCGCGGCCTCGGCGACGAGGCGCTCGGTCTTCTCGAGGTTCTCCGCCTTGACGGCTCTGCTCGTGAGCTGCACGCAGGCGACGCGGATCCGGTCGGGCATCGGCGCAGGATAGCTTTGGGCGGATGGAAGCCGTCACCGCCCCGAGCGGCCGGCTGCGCATCCTGGACGCGCTCCGGCACCGCGACTTCCGGCTCCTCTGGAGCGGCCAGGCCGTCTCGCTCCTCGGCGACATGGCCTTCCTCACCGCCCTTGCCTGGCGCACATTCACCCTCGCCGGCTCGTCGCGGCTGGGCGTCGTCCTGCTCTGCAACGGTGGCGCGATGCTCGCCACGCTGCTGGTCGGCGGCGTCCTGGCCGACCGCTACGAGCGGCGCCGCATGATGATCTTCTCGGACGTCTGGCGGTTCGGAGCCGTCGGCGCCCTCGCCGCCGTCGACGCCATGGGCCATCTGTCCTTCCCGATCCTGGTCGGCCTTGCCGTCCTCGTCGGGCTCGGCGACGGCTTCTTCTACCCCGCAGTCGGCGGGATCGTGCCGCTCGTGGTCGAGCAGCCCGCGCTCGCCTCGGCCAACAGCCTGCTGGGAGTCGCCCGCTGGGGAAGCGTCATGGTCGGCCCGTCTCTGGCCGCGCTCACCTACCACAGCGGCGGCCCGTCGGTCGTCTTCGCCTTCAACGCGGGAACGTTCCTCGTCTCGGCGGCGCTGATCTCGCTCGCGCGGCCGCGGCCGATCGAGACCGCGACGCGCGAAGGGACGCTGCGCGAGATCCGCGAGGGCGCGCGCTACGTCGCCCGGATCCCGTGGCTGTGGGTCACGATCGCGCTGTTCAGCGTCGTGCTCACGCTCCAGTACGCGTCGCAGCAGGTGCTGCTGCCGAAGCTCGTCCACCAGCACTTCCACCGCGGCGTCGGGGCGTACGGGCTGCTCGTGACCTTCCTCGGCGTCGGCACCGTCCTCGGCACGCTGGCGTTCGGCCAGCTCCAGCCGCGGCGAAGGCGCGGTGTCGTCGCCTACGCCGTCTGGCTCGTGAACAGCCTCGCGATCGTCGGCGTCGCGCTCTCGCCGTGGTTCGGGCTCGCAGCCGGCTTCGCCGCCCTCCGCGGGGCGTGCCTCGCCTTCGGCGTCGCGATCTGGGAGACGATGCTGCAGGAGCTCGTGCCGGAGCGCCTGCTCGCACGCGTCGTCAGCCTCGACTTCTTCGGCACCTTCGGACTCACGCCGATCGGGCTCGCCATCTGGGCCGCCATCGCCGACATCGCACCGCCGGGGGCGCTCATCGCCTCCGGCGCCGGCGTCTCCTGCGTCTTGATCGCCCTCGTGCTCACACGTCCCTGGCTCTGGGAGGTCGACTGACGTGCGGAGCGCCGCCGAGATCCTGCGCGACGCGCGAACGATCGCGATCGTCGGCGCCTCGCCCCGCCCGGAGCGGCCGAGCCACGGCGTCATGCGCTATCTGCTCGCGTCCGGTTACCGCGTGATCCCGGTTCGCCCGCTCGACTGCGACGAGGTGCTCGGCGTCCCGTGTGTCGCCTCGCTCGCCGAGATCGACGAGCCGATCGACCTCGTCGACGTGTTCCGCCGGCCCGAAGCCTGCCCGGACGTCGCGCGCGAGGCCGTCGCCGCCAGCGCAAGAGCGCTTTGGCTCCAGCTCGGGCTCGTCTCGCCGGAGGCGCGCCGGATCGCGACCGAGGCTGGGCTCGACTACGTCGAGGACGAGTGCACGGCGATCGTCCACCGGCGGCAAGTCGTGTGATGCCGGTCTACTGGAAGCCGCGCTACGCGACACGCTCGATGCGCCACCGCGCCTGGGCGAAGCGCGACCGGGCGCGCGAGGAGGCCCTGCGGCGGAGCCGGCCTCCCTCGCGCCTGCGCCGTTTACTGGCGCGCCTGCGTCGAAAGAAGTGACACATGTCGTACGGACTCTTGCTCCTGCGGGTGGTCGTCGGCCTGACCATGTCGTCCCACGGCGCTCAGAAGCTCTTCGCCTGGTTCGACGGCCCTGGGCTCGACGGCGTGAAGGCGATGCTCGGGAACTTCCGCTTCCGGCTTCCGGCGCTGATGGCCCTCGGGCTCGGGCTGACCGAGTTCGGCGGCGGCACGCTCTTCGCTCTCGGCTTCCTCACGCCGCTCATGGCGCTCGGCATCGTCGTCGTGATGCTGAACGCGATCGCCCTCGTCCACTTCAAGAACGGCTTCTGGAGCGGGAAGGGCGGCTACGAGTTCAACCTCGTGCTGCTGACCGTCGCCGTAGCGGTGGCCGCGACCGGCCCGGGCCGGTTCTCGATCGACCGAGCCCTGGGTTGGGACGACAACCTGAGCGGCCTGTGGTGGGGCCTCGGAGTGCTCGGCGCTGCGGCGGTGGTCAGTGGTGCCACGCTGAACCTCGGCCGGCGACGCGAACGCCTGCGCCACGCTGCGGTCACGTAAGCCTGTCTTGCGTCGCCGGCTCCTGACACGCGCGCGTACCCCTGCACCGCTGTGAAGGAGGGGGCGTGCGGGGGAACCAGGGGGTTCTCCCGCGCTCAATCGGGGTGCCCAGATTTGAACTGGGGACCTCTCCGACCCGAACGGAGCGCGCTACCAGGCTGCGCCACACCCCGAGCCCGAACAGGTTAGCGTCTCGGGGATGGAGCCTCACGAGCACGAGGACGAGCAGCACGAGGTCGAGTACCGCTTCTACGTCCCGCCCGAGCAGGAGGGCGGCGTGTACGCGAACACGCTCGGCGTCTGGCACACGGCGTACGAGTTCACGCTCGACTTCGCCGCGATGCAGCCGGTGCAGCCGCCGGATGCCGACCAGGAGCACGGCTCGCCGGTCGTTCCGTGTCGCGTCGTCTCGCGCGTGCGGATTCCGGTCACGTTGCTCTTCGACGTAATGCGTGCGCTGAACGACAACCTGACCGCGTACGAGAGCGCCTGGGGCGAGATCAAGCGCCCCGAGCAGGAGGAGCAGGACGAGTAGCCTCGTCCGTTTTGGCGCCTGTCGCGGCTGCCGGTGACCTTCTGCAGCTCGCTCGGCGGTTTGATCCGCACGCTGCAGTTCTTCTTGGCCCTGGGGATCAACCTCGATTGGGCGGTAATAGGGAACACCGCCTTCACTGGGCTGCTGCTTGCTTGGGTCTTGCTCCGGCAGCAGGAGCCGCCTCGTCCTCAGGCGGAAGACGTCGACGAGGAGTTCGTTCGCCGCCTCGAGGCGGTCGTCTCCCGAATGCGGGCGGAGCTCGACGCACGCTGAGCCGGCGCGGCCCGCTAGCGCAGAAGCTCCTCGATCGCCTCGAGGCACGCGTCGGGCCGCTCGCCGATCAGCAGGTGGCCGCAGTCAGGGACGATCCGAAGCGGCGCCCGGAGCCGGCGCGCGTACTCGAGCGCGTCCGCCACGGGAACCATGTGGTCGCGCGCGCCCCAGAGGACGAGGCACGGGCAGCGGACGGCGCCGAGGTCGACGCGCGGATCGTCGCCGACGAGCGCGCGGCCGGCGGCGAAGACGTCCGTATGGAGTTCGGCGGGCTGGAGGTACCCCTCGACCGCCTCCGGCGAGAGCGCGAGCGGATCCGCAGCCTCGAAGTAGCCGAAGACGGGATAGCGAAGCCACGGCAAGCGCGCCACGAGCCCGCGGAAGGGCGCAACGAGCCGCGCCGGCCGCGCAAGCAGGAGCGTCGTCAGCGCCGCCTGACGGGCGCGCGTGCCCGACGAGATGCCAGCCGCGGCCGCCAGCAGAAGCGCACTCACGGCGTCCGGATGCCTGAGCGCCAGACGTAGCGCGACGAGGCCGCCGAACGAGTGCCCGACGACGGTCGCCGGGAGCACCCGCTCCCGCTCGGCGAGGGCCGCGACGACGTCCGCGAACGGCGAGAGGGTCCGCGCGGCCGGCAGCGGCTCGAAGCCGAAGGCGAGCCGGAAGCGGGAGCGCGCGGCGGCTCCCGCGCGCAAGTCTGCCTAGGTAGAGCGCTAGAGCGTCTCTATGAGG
>DASQWB010000022.1:0-42646 GCA_035640455.1 Gaiellaceae bacterium
TCGATCCCCTCCATCCCGGAGTCGGCGAACTGCCAGCCGAAGAGCCCCTCGTAGAAGCGCTGCGCGCGGTCGGCGTCGCTCGCCGGGAGCTCGATGTGGACGATCTTGCCGGAGCTTGCCATCGGTCGTCTCCTTTCCTCCTTCGCCTCGGGCGAGGCTATACGCTCCGCCGATGATCCGCGTCTTCGTTCTCTACGAGCAGGAGCCCGACCCGGAGCGGTACGCCGAGCACGTCGAGCTCAACCGCCGCGAGACGCCCGAGGCGACGATCCGGCACGGGCGCATCCTGGGCTCGCCGACTGGGGAGCCGGAGTACCGCTACTACTTCGAGTACGAGTTCGCCGACCGCGACGCCTGGAAGCGGTCGCAGCAGGGGCTGATGAACGCCGCTGAGGACGCGCTGCAGCTCGGCGTTCCGTTCAAGGTCTTCTTCGCCGAGCTAGCGTGACCCGCCCGGCCGCGTCTTCCGGCCTCTGGTCCGTGATCGCACGGCGCTCGCGATCCAGAACCTCGGAAACGCGACCGGGCGGATCACGTGCCTGAGCCGACGCACCCGCGCCCGAGCGCGCCCGAGGAGCTCGGCTTCGAGCGGATCCGCTACGAGAAGGCGCCGCCGCGCGCGACGATCACGCTCAACCGGGCGGAGGTCCTGAACGCCTTCGACTTCCGGATGCTGCGTGAGGTCGCGCGCGCGTGCGAGGACGCGTCCTGGGACGACGAGATCGCCGTCGTCGTCGTGACCGGCGCGGGGCGCGCGTTCTGCGTCGGCGCCGACCTCAGGTCGTGGGGCGACGAGCTGCTCGGCGAGCCGCGGGAGTACTGGAAGTGGTTCGGCGCCTTCAAGGACATGCACGACCGGCTGCGGGAGATCGGGAAGCCGACGATCGCGCGTGTGAACGGGATCGCGGTCGGCGGCGGGAACGAGCTCCAGATGGCGTGCGACCTTGCCGTGATGGTCGACGACGCGTACATCCGCCACGTGGGGGCCGAGCACGGCTCCGTGCCCGCAGGCGGCGCGACGCAGTGGCTGCCGATCATGGTCGGCGACCGCCGTGCGCGCGAGATCATCCTCCTCTGCGACGAGATCCCGGCGAAGCAGGCCGCAGAGTGGGGGCTCGTGAACCGCGCGGTGCCCGCCGCCGAGCTCGACTCGGTCGTCGACTACTGGGTCGAGCGGCTCTCCGTGAAGCTGCCGCAGACGATCCGCTACACGAAGCAGCAGCTCAACTGGTGGCGCGACCTTTCCTGGCACGACACCGTCGGCCATGCGCGCGACTGGCTCGCCCTCTCGATGCTCGGCGACGAGGCCCAGACCGCGATCCGCCGCTTCCTGGAGCGCGAGTGACCGGAGTCGATTTTGCGGCGCTCGAGACGGAGTGGGCGTCGATCGTCGAGCGGCGCGACAAGGAAGCTGCCCGCGCGTTCCTCGCCGACGACTTCGTGCTCTCGAGCACGGGCGGCGTTGGTCCGAACGTGGCCAAGGACGAATGGCTCACGGCGCTCGACGAGATCCAGACACGCTCGCTCGTGCCGAGGGACATCGACGCCCGCGTCTTCGGCGAGGTGGCCGTCGTCAGCGCGCGGCTGCGCTGGGACGCGACGCTCCGCGACCAGGACCTCACCGGCGACTACGCCGTCACGGACGTCTTCACCCGACACGGTGACCGCTGGCTCGCGTCGTGGCGGATCTCGGTGCGTCTCCCGTGAAGGCGGAGCGCCTCGTCCTCGTCGAGCGCGACGACCCGATCGCCGTCGTCCTCCTGAACCGGCCTGCGCAGCTCAACGCGCTCTCGGACGAGCTGATGGAGGAGCTCGTGACGGCGCTGCGCGAGCTCGATGCCGACGAGGCCATTCGCTGCGTCGTCCTCGGCGGCTCGGAGCGCGCCTTCGCCGCCGGCGCGGACATCGGCGAGCTCGCCTTCCCGACCCCGATCGAGCTCTACTACGCGCGGCGCGTCGAGCGGTGGGACGCGATCCGGAGCCTGTGGACGCCGATCGTCGCGGCCGTGTCGGGCTACTGCCTCGGCGGCGGCTGCGAGCTCGCGATGTCGTGCGACGTGATCGTCGCCTCCGAGACGGCACGCTTCGGCCAGCCGGAGACCGGGCTCGGGATCATCCCCGGCGCGGGCGGCACGCAGCGGCTGACGCGCGCCGTCGGCAAGGCGCTCGCCATGGACATGATCCTGAGCGGCCGGCAGCTGACGGCGCGGGAGGCGCTCGCGGCCGGGCTCGTGGCGCGCGTCGTCGCCCGCGAGGCCTGGCTCGAGGAGGCGAAGCGGGTCGCGCGGGAGATCGCGACCAAGGGGCCGGTCGCGACGAGGCTCGCGAAGGAGGCGGTCGACCGGGCCTACGAGACGACGCTCGGTCTCGGGCTCGAGTACGAGCGGCGCGCGCTCTACCTCGCGTTCGCGTCCGAGGACGCGAAGGAGGGGATGCGGGCCTTCGTCGAGAAGCGGAAGCCGGACTTCAAGGGCCGGTGAGCGCGTTTGGAGGGCGCATGACCGCCCTCTCGCGCTTCGTCGAGCCGCCGAGACTGCGGACCGTCGCGGGCGAGGACGCCGACGACCGGCGGGCGACGTGGCTCGAGCTCTTCTTCGACCTCGTCTTCGTCGCCGCGGTCGGCCAGCTCGCGAACGCGCTCTCGGCGCATCCGACCTTTCCGCGCTTCCTCGGCTTCGTCGCGCTCTTCGTGCCGGTCTGGTGGCTGTGGATGGGCTTCACCTTCTACGCGAACCGCTTCGACACCGACGATCTGCCCTACCGGCTGCTCACGCTGCTCGCCATGTTCCTCGTCGCAGTGCTCGCGACGACAATCGCCGCCGTCTTCCACGGCAGCTCGACCGGCTTCGCGCTCGCCTACCTCTGCGCCCGCCTGATCCTGCTCGTGCTCTACGAGCGCGCGCGGAGGCACGTCCCCGAGGCGCGCCGGCTGACGACGATCTTCCTCGGGGCGTTCGGCGCGGCGACCGGCTTCTGGATCGCCTCGCTCGCGCTGCCGGCGCCGTGGCGCTACGGGCTCTGGGGCGGAGCGCTCGTCCTCGAGCTCGGGGCGCCGCTCTTCGCGTGGCGGCAGCTCCCGCAGGCCCCGATCCATCCGCGGCACATCCCCGAGCGGTTCGGGCTACTGACGCTGATCGTGCTCGGCGAGTCCGTCCTCGGCGTCGTCCTCGGGATCGCCCACGTGCCGTGGGGCGCGGCTTCGGCCTTCGCGGCCGCCGGGGGATTCGTCGCCGCGGCCGCGCTCTGGTGGATCTACTTCGAGTTCCTCGACGAGACGACGATCGGCGCGCGTGGGCTCTTCGGCGGACTGACCTACACGTACATGCACTTTCCGATCGTGGTCGGTCTGGCCGCGATGGGCGCGGGCGTCAAGCTCGCGATCCTCTCGGCCGGCGGCGAGGTCAGCTACGACGACACGAGCTGGATCCTCTGCGCCGGCCTCGCGCTGACGATGGTCGGCCTCGCGGCGATTCAGCTCGTGACGCCGCCGGTGCTCTTCGACGAGGACGTTCGGCTCCGCCTCGGGACGGCGGTCGTCGCCTTGGCGCTGATTCCGTTCGGGCTCTCGCCGCTCGCCGTCGCGCTCGTGCTCGCGGGGCTGCTCATCGCGCAGGTCGTCTACGAGCTCCTCCAGCACGAGGGGCACGTGGCCCGCACGGCGGGTTAGCCGTCGAGCTCGACCGGGACGAGCGTGAGCGGGAGCGTGCGATCGCCCCGCACGACCGTGAATGTCACCCTCTCGCCGATGCGCTCGCCGACCATGAGGCGCTGGAGGTCCTCGATTCGCTCGATGGGCTGACCGTCGACCTCGACGATCATGTCCTCCGGCCGCATGCCCGCCCGTGCAGCCGGCGAGCCCTCGACGACGTTGACGACCTCGACGCACTCGCGCCGCCCGAGCCTCGAGGCGAGGCGCGGCGGGAGCGGCCTCGGGCCGCCGGCGATCCCGAGGTAAGCGCGGCGGAAGCGGCCGTCGCGCATCAGCGCGCCCACGATCCTTCTCGTCGCGGTGTTCACGGGCATGGCGAGGCCGAGGCCGATCCCGGCGACGGCGGTGTTGATCCCGACGACGCGGCCGCGCCCGTCGGCGAGTGCGCCACCGGAGCTGCCGGGGTTGAGCGCCGCGTCGGTCTGGATCACGTTGTCGACGTACCGGACGTTGGCGCCGGAGCGGGTCGGCAGCGAGCGGCCGAGGGCCGAGACGACGCCGGCGGTGACGGAGCCGCCGAACCCGTGCGGATTGCCGATCGCGACGACGAGCTGGCCGACACGCAGCTGTTCCGCGTCGCCGAGCTTGGCGGGCACGAGGTCGCTCGCCTGCGCCCGCAGGACGGCAAGGTCGGACAGCGGGTCGGCGCCGACGACGGTGAAGTCGAGCTCGCGGCCGTCGACGAACGAGGCGCGCCCGCGACCGCGTCCGCCACCGACCACGTGCGCAGAGGTGAGGAGGAAGCCGTCCGGGGTGATGACGACAGCGCTGCCGCCGCCGCCGCGACGCACTCGCAGGTTCGCGACCGAGGGCGCGAGCCGCTCCGCGACGGACGTGACCGCGCGCGAGTACGCGTCCAGCGCTTCCGTGTCCGAGACCTCGATGGCCATTGCAGCGAGCGTAGCTCGCGACCGCACGTCTGGGTCGGTGTCGATTTCGACCGGTCCCGTTCGTCGTCATGCTGAAACCCGACGAGGAGGTGACGATGAAGTACATGACGTTGATCTACGGAGACGCCGCGGCGTGGAACGCGCTCTCCGAGGAGGAGCAGAAGAGGGTCGCCGAGCGCTACATGGCGCTCTCGCGCGAGCCGGTGGTGGCCGACGGCGCCGAGCTGCAGGATGCGGAGACCGCTACGACCGTCCGGATCCGGAACGGCGAGACGCTGACCACCGACGGGCCGTTCGCGGAGACGAAGGAGCAGCTCGGTGGGTACTACCTCATCGACTGCGGCAGCCTCGACGAGGCGATCGAGTTCGCGGCGCGGATTCCGGCGGCCGAGCGGGGCGGCGTCGAGGTCAGGCCGCTGGTGGAGCGATAGCGGCGGCGCTCGAGCACCGGACGATCGCCCGCCTCTTCCGTGAGGAGTGGGGGCGGGCGGTCGCGGCGCTCGTGCGGGCGCTCGGCGACGTCGACCTCGCCGAGGACGCCGTCCAGGAAGCCTTCGTCGTCGCGCTCGACCGCTGGCCCCGGGACGGCGTGCCGGCGAATCCGGGCGCATGGATCGTCTCCGTGGCGCGGAATCGGGCGATCGACCGGCTGCGGCGCGAGCGGCGCGGCGCGCAGAAGCTCGAGGAGCTGAGGCGGCTCCTGCCGGCCGGCGCCGCTTCGGAGGAGGAGGACGACGTGGACACGATCCCGGACGAACGGCTCAGCCTGGTCTTCATGTGCTGCCACCCGGCGCTCGCGATCGAGGCGCGCGTCGCGCTGACGCTGCGGCTGCTCGGCGGGCTCGCGACGCCGGAGATCGCGCGCGCGTTCCTCGCGCCGGAGGCGACGATGGCGCAGCGGCTCGTGCGCGCGAAGCGGAAGATCCGCGCGGCGGGCATCCCGTTTCGCGTGCCGCCGGCGCACCTGCTGCCGGAGCGGCTCGACGCCGTCCTCGCGGTGCTCTACCTCGTCTTCAACGAGGGCTACTCGGCGACGGCCGGCGACACGCTCGTGCGGCGGGAGCTCGCGGCGGAGGCGATCCGGCTCGCGCGGGTGCTGGTGGCTCTCATGCCGGACGAAGGCGAGGCGATCGGGCTGCTCGCGCTGATGCTCTTGCAGGACTCGCGGCGGGAGGCCCGCGTCGACGAGGCCGGCGACCTCGTGCTGTTGGAGGACCAGGACAGGTCGCTGTGGGACCAGACCGAGATCGAGGAAGGGCTCGCGCTGGCGGCGCGCGCCGCGCGAAGTGGGCTCGGCCGCTACGGGCTCCAGGCGTCGATCGCCGCTGAGCACGCGCGGGCGGGCGGGCCGGATGAGACGGACTGGCCGCGGATCGCGGCGCTCTACGCCGAGCTCTTGCATCTCGATCGGAGCCCGGTCGTCGAGCTCAACCGTGCGGTCGCCGTCGCGCTGGCGGAGGGGCCGCAGCGCGGGCTCGCGCTCATGAGCCCTATCCGGGGTCTCAAGCGCTACCACCTCTTCCACGCGGCGCAGGGCGACCTGCTGCGGAGGCTTGGGGCGTCATGAGGAGGCTGCTGCCGCCTATCGGCGCGCGCTCGAGCTCGCGACGAACCCGGTGGAGCACCGCTTCCTCGAGCGGCGCCTGCGCGAGCTCTCCTAGCGCCGTCCCGCCGGCGAATGAAGACACGGCTCGGCGGAGCAGGTGCGAGACTCCCGCCGTGGCCGAGGTGGAGACGAGCCGCGACGGCGGAGTCCTGACGATCACGCTGAACCGGCCCGACGTGCTGAACGCGCTCAACGCGGCGATGCACCGCGGCCTGCTCGCCGCGTTCAGGGAGGCACGCGACGACGAGGTGCGCGCGGTCGTCGTGACGGGTGCAGGTCGGGGCTTCTGCGTCGGCCAGGACCTGACGGAGTTCCGCGAATCGGCCGGCGACATCGGCGGCCGGTTACGCGCCACCTACCACCCGACGATCCTCGGGCTGCGCGGCCTCGAGAGGCCGGTCGTCGCCGCCGTCAACGGCGCCGCCGCGGGCGCCGGGCTCTCGGTCGCGCTCGCATGTGACCTGCGGCTGGCCGCGGACTCGGCGACCTTCGTCCCCGCGTTCATCAGCATCGGCCTCGTCCCCGACTCCGGTTGCTCCTACTTCGCGACGCGGTTGCTCGGCTACGCGCGGGCCCTCGAGTGGCTCACGACCGGCAAGCGGCTGACCGCCGCCGAGGCGCAGGCCTGGGGCCTCGTCTCCGAGGTCGTGGAGGCGGATGCGCTGCCGGCGCGTGCCGCCGAGCTCGCCGCCGAGCTCGCCGCGCTGCCGACGCGAGGGGTCGCGCTCACGAAGCGCCTCCTCGACCACGCGCAGACGGCGACGCTCGAAGAGCAACTCGAGCGCGAAGCCCAGCTCCAGACGGCCGCCACACAGACCGAGGACTTCCGCGAGGGCGTCGCCGCCTTCCTGGAGAAGCGGCCGCCGCAGTTCGAAGGGCGTTAGCTCCCCTGCGCGCAGACGCGCAGGCCGAGCTGGCGCGCAAACCGGTTCGCGGCGCGGTTCGCCGCGGCCGCCTCGCTGAGCGCGGCTTGGATGCCGGTGCGGTCGGCGTGCCTCGCCGCGTCGCGCAGCCGCTCCAGGGCGCCCACGGCGGAGTCGTTCTGGTCGAGCCACTCGTTCGCGGTCTTCTCGTCGTCCTTCGGCGGCTTGAGGGCGCGGAGCTCCTCGGTGCCCTTGCGCGCGATCGGAAGCGCGCGGTCGACGTAGCGCGGCAGCGCGCGGATGCTGCCCGGCTGGCCGAGCGCCCTGATCTTCGCGTTGTACTTGGCGCAGATCGCGTCGGCCCGCTTCGAGAACTCCGCTCGCGAGAGCCGCTTCTCGCCGCCGCCGCATCCTGCGGCGAGCACACCGAGCGCAAGTACAAGGAAGCCCCGGCGCATGCGCACCTAGGTTACGTCCTCGCGACTAGACGGTCTTGAACTGCTCGAACGGCTGGCGACAGCTCGTGCAATAGCGGAGCGAGCGGCAGGGCGTCGGGCCGAAGAGGTTCTCGAGCCGCGTGTCGGTCGAGCCGCAGTATGGGCAGCGGAAGACGGCGCTCTGCAGCTGGACGAGCGTCGGGCCGCCCTGTGCACGGGGAGTTGGAGGCGCGAAGCCGGCGACGCGGAGCTTCTCGCGCCCGGCCGCCGAGATCCTGTCGCTCGACCACGCGTCGTCGGTGCACACCCGGATCTCGGGCTCGGCGCCGAGCGCGCGGATCCGCTCGGCCATCGCGTCCTGCATCACCTCGAGCGCCGGGCAGCCGAGGAAGGTCGGCGTGAAGTCGACGCGGACACGGCCGTTCTCGACGGCCACGTCCCGCACGACGCCGAGGTCGACGAGGGAGAGAACCGGAATCTCCGGATCCGGGATCTCGGCAAGCGCGTCCCAGACCTGAGCCGCGGTTACCACGTCGCCCCCGCCACCGACCGGCGCACCATCGTCATCTCCTCCCAGAGCTCGGCGAGCTCGGGCCCGTGCTCGCCCCGCTCGTCGACCAGTGGTCGCAGCTCCTCCAGCGCCTCGCGGAAGCGCGGCTCGTCCTTGAGGCGGTCGAACCACATCTCGGCGTGCATGCGGTGGTACGCCTCCTCGCGGTCGATCTTCTCGGCGAGCCCGGCCACCTCCGCGTCGCCCGAGGCCTTCAGCTCCTCGAGCCGCTTGGCGTCGGCCGTCTCGTAGAGGTAGTGCCGCGCGATCGTCCGCGCCCAATCCGGAACGAGCCGCAGCTCGACGAGGCGCGAGCAGCGGTATTCCTCCGGGGAGCGGTCGAACGCCAGCTCGTCCGCGGTGGTGCCGAGCTCGTCGGCGACGAGCTGGTACAGCGCCCGTGCGTGGCCGATCTCGTTCTGGGCGATCGACGAGAAGGCGACGTCCTCCTCGAGGAAGGGCGCGATGCCCGTCCACTCCGAGTTCCGCCAGCCGAGGACGAGCTCGTCGTCAGCGATTTGAAGGAGCAGGTCAGCTCGCGTCGTCACGGATTCTGCGGGTCACCGAGCGGAGCGATGGTCAAGCTAGCTCCGCGGAAAGTGCGCAGCACTTTTCGCGGCTCTCTCACGCGCCTCCTTGAGCTTCTCCTTCAGCGAGTAGCCGTCGACGCGGTGGTAGGTGCGGCCGAGCTCGTCCACGAAATCGTCGAGCTCGTCGATCGCGTCGCGCGGGACGAGCCAGAGCGCCGTCGACTCCTGCCGTCGGCCGTACTGCTCGCGCGCGTAGACCTCCGCGAACTCGAGGTTCGGCGCACCGATCGAGCCCGCGTGCTGGAACGCCTGGCCCTTCCGCTCCTGCCTGAACACCTCGTAGATCACGCCGCTTCGGCGAGGACGGTCCGCCGAACCCACTCGGTCTCCGCGCGCGTCGTCTGCCGCAGCCCAAGCCGCTCCTCCGTCTTCGGGCCGTGGCCGGTTACGACATGCTTCAGCTCGTCCCAGTCCGGCTCGGTGTACTCCCAGACGCCGTCGTCGCGCTTGCGCAGCTTCGGGTCCGGGACGGTCAGGCCAAGCTCCCAGATCTGCGGCACGTAGCCGTCGAGGAACTGCTGGCGCGCCTCCTCGTTGCCCTGGCTCTTGATGCGCCAGACGTACATCGGGTCCTCGTCGCGCGGGATCGGGTTGCCGTGGAACTGCATCAGCGGGCCCCACCACCGTGTGAGCGCCTCTTGCACCAGCTCGCGCTGCTCGTCGGTGCCGTTCATGAGCGTCAGGACGACGTCCCGCCCGTGGAGGATGTGGAACGACTCCTCCCAGCAGATCTTCTTCATGATCCGCGCGTACGGGGCGTACGAGCACTTCAGCAGCGCCTTCTGCGAGATGATCGCCGCCGCGTCGACGAGCCAGGCGATGACGCCGACGTCGCCCCACGTTTTCGTCGGGTAATGGAAGACGTTGTGGAACTTCGCGCGGCCCGAGACGAGGTCGTCGAGGCAGGCCTCCCGCGGCTTGCCGAGGTCCTCGACGACGCGGTAGATGAGCTGCGCGTGCCCCACCTCGTCCTGCACCTTCGCCGTCAGCGCGAGCTTTCGCTGCAGAGTCGGCGCACGCAGGATCCACTCGCGCTCGGGCAGCACGCCCATGAGCTCCGAGTTACCGTGCATCTCGATGAACTTGATCAGCTTCGCCCGGTAGTCGTCGGGCATCCAGTCGCCGGTCTCGACCTGGCCTCCGGACTGCATGTACTCGAGGAATTCCTGCTCAGTCACGACACCTCCCCTGCCGAACGATCGTTAGGGTAACGGACATGGCCACGAGACGGGCGGAGCTAACCCGCCAGGCCGCGAGGCTCTTCGCCGAGAAGGGCTACCACGGCACGTCGATGGGCGACCTGGCCGCCGCGATGGGCGTGCAGAAGGGCTCGCTCTACGCGCACACCGGCTCGAAGCAGGACCTGCTCTACCAGACGATGCGCGAGGGGGCCGACGCCTTCCACGCCGCCCTCGACGCGATCCCGGACAAGCTGCCGCCGGCAGAGAAGATCCGGCTCGCGCTACGCGCGCACCTGCGCGTCGTCGCCGACCAGCTCGACGTGGCGACCGTCTTCGTCCGCGAATGGCGCTACCTCGAGGGCGAGCGGCGCGAGGAGATCGTCGCCGAGCGGCGCCGTTACGAGGAGCGGTTCCGCGCCCTCTTCCGTGAAGGGCGCGAGCTCGGGGAGCTCCGCGCCGACCTCGACGACGCGACGGCCGCGCTCCTCGCGCTCTCCGCCGCCAACTGGGCCTACACCTGGCTCCGCCCGGAGACCGACACCGACGAGCTCGCCGACCGCTTCCACGGCTTGCTCGTGGACGGAATGCGCGGATACGCGACCCGGTAGCTTGTGGCAGAGCATGGGGTCGCTCCGCGCCGCCGTCGCCGTCGCCGTCCTGGCGCTCGCGACCGGCGGCGCCGCCCGGGCCGCGCCGCCCCCGCCCTTCCGCCCGACCGGCGGCCTCGACTTCGGCGCGGCCGCGCCGATCGACCCGGCTGCGAGCTCGGTGCAGCCGAACCTCGCCCTCGGCGACGACGGCACGATCTGGCTCTCGTCCTCCACGCCCGGCCACACCGTGTTCGTGCGCCGCTCGAGCGACGACGGACGGAGCTTCCGCTCCGCCTCGCCGACCGGCGTCGGCCCGCAGGGCGACACGGCGCTCGCCCTCGGGGACGGCGGTGCGCTCTACGCAGTGGCGCAGGACTCCGGCTCGGGCGTCGGCGCAGCGCTCTCGACCGACGGCGGCGCCAGCTGGACGCAGACGCGGCTCTTCGTCCCGGGCGCGATCGACGGGCGGGTCTCGCTCGCCGTCGATCGCGGACCGACGTCGTCGCCGGCCGACGACACGGTCTTCCTCGTCGTCCACTTCGCGGGCGGTGCCTACCTCTACTCCTCGCCCGGCGGCAGCCTGGACTTCACGAACGCCGCGGGAGGAGTCGCGATCGGCAGCGGCCGCTGCGGCGGCGTCCTCTTCGACCCGGTCCGGCGCAACCTCTACCTCCCCTGCGGCGCCGCCCCGCGCGTCGCCGTCATCACCGGCCACGTCCCGCCTGGACAGCGGGTCGGCCTGATCTTCCGGACCTTCGTCACCCCGGCCACGCCGGGCGGCGGCGCCGTCGCGGGGCTGCTCCCGGCGGCGGCGATCGACCGTGCCGGCACCGTCTACGCCGTCTGGACCGACGTCGCCGACCACAACGTCTACTACGCGGCCTCTCCCGACGGCGGCGCGAGCTGGCGCGGCCCGGTGCGCGTGAACGGGAACGAGGCGCGGTCGACGGCGCTCCCGGTCGCGGTCGGCGGAGCGCCGGGTGTCCTCGCCGTCGCCTGGCTCGGAGCCAACACGAGCCGCGGCGCGCTGGAGCTCCCGGCGTTCTCCGCGAACCCGCGCGGCGCGACAGGATTCCGCTGGTACGGCTACGCCGCCGTCGTGACGGGCGCCGCGTCGCCGGGCCAGAGCATCGTCCAGCAGCGGTTCACGGCCAAGCCGATCCACTTCGGCCGGGTCGCCGACCCCAGCCTGGGTCAGTACCTCGCCGCCGCGCTCGACCGCGACGGCGGGCTCGTGCTCGCCTACGACGACACGACGAGCCAGCACCACGCGCCGCACCTCTTCGCGACGCGCGAGCTCGCCGGGCCGACGCCGCTCGGGACGACGATCGTCGAGCCGTCGCAGTCGAATCCCGTCTCCGATCCCGCCGGCGACGCGCCCGCGCCGGAGCTCGACCTGCGGCGCGTCGAGCTCGTGCAGGATCAGCCGACGCGGCTGCGGGCGCTGATGACCCTCGGCGCCCCGCCGGCGGCGGACACGTCCGGTCTCTGGCTGACGCGGTTCCAGGTGCTCTCGACGGGCGTCCGGGGCTCCGCCGCCTACCGCATCCTCTACCTCGGCGCGGCGAAGGCGCCAGGGGCCGCGCCGACGTTCTTCGGCGGGACGACGACCTGCGCCGACCGCGAGTGCAGCGTCGTCTCGTACTCCCCTACCGTGCCGGCGATCGGCAGCGTGGACGGGGACACGATCACCGTCGACGTCGCGCTCGAGGGCGGCTTCGGCAAGGGGTTCCCGTTCAACGGCGACCTGCTCTACAACGTCGTCGGCCTCACGTTCGCGCCCGTCGCCGGCGCGACCGGCACCGACATCGACTCGACGGCGCCGTTCGACTACCGCCTCGAGGAGCGCATCGGCCGCACGACGAGCAACGGCCGCCACGTCGTCGGCGCCGGCTCGATTCGCGGCACCGGGTCCGGGCGCGCGACGTTCCGCGTCGACGTCTTCCAGGCGAAGACGGGGCAGATCGTCTTCTCCGACCGGCGGGCGGGGATCGCCTTCCGCTCACGGCAGATCACGCGCGTGCGGATCCTCGGGCGCCGCAAGGTACGGATCTGGGCCTCAGGGAGCGGAGGGTCGTGCGTCGCGACCTTCGTGGACGGCGGAAAGGGCCGGCGCCGCGACTCGCTGACGATCGCGATCCGCCGCTACCGGCGAAGCGGGCGGCTGCTCTCGGGCGGCGTCACGATCAAGTAGGCGCCGCTTGCGGCGCAGGTCTCAGGACGTGCGGGCTTTGCCCGTGCGTCCGTCTGAAATGACCGGTCGATGCGCCTTCGGTCGCGGGCGCCTACGCCGTCGGTCGGCGCGGGTCGTCGCCGGAGCGGTACGCGATCGCCTCGACCTGCCTGCCGTCCGGGTCGCGGAAGAAGAGGCCGACGGCGATCCCGTGGTCGCGCTCCTCCCACTCGAGGCCGAGCTCGTCGAGGGCGCGACGGACGGCGGCCTGCTCCTCGGCCGAGACGCGAACGGCCGTGTGCGGCCCCGGCCCGTCCGGCTTGTGCACGGCGATCCCGGTCGTGCCCAGGTAGGCCATGACCGGATGGCCTTCGGCCTTCACGATCCGGGCGCCGAAGACCCGCTCGTAGAACGACGCGATCCGGTCGGGATCGTCCGACTCGACGGCGACGTGGTCGATCCTTGGCATCCTCCGCCAGGATGAGGCGGGCGGTACTCGTCGTCAACCCGTTCGCGTCGCGAGTGACCGAGGAGCGGGTGGAGGCCGTCCGCGCCGCGCTCGAGCGCGGCGCGCGCGTCGAGACGCTCTTCACGGAGCGGCCGGGGCACGCGGTCGAGCTCGTCGAGGCGGTGACCGACGCCGACGCGATCTTCGTCTTCTCCGGCGACGGCGGCTTCAACGAGGCGCTGAACGGGGCCGACGGCGAGGTGCCGCTGGGCTTCCTGCCCGGAGGCGGGACGAGCGTCCTGCCGCGGGTGCTCGGCCTGCCGCGCGATCCGGTCGCGGCGGCGGCGCAGCTCGGCGAGGCGCTCGCCGCCGGCCGGACCCGCCGCATCTCGGTCGGCCGCGCAAACGGACGCCGCTTCGGGTTCAGTTGCGGCGTCGGCCTCGACGCGGAGGCGGTGCGCCGGGTCGACGCGCTCGGGCGGACGCACGAAGGACGGCGGCCGGGAGACCTCGCCTTCGTCCGCGTGCTCGCGGAGATGGTCCTCGAGCGACGCGGCCGCTTCGAGCCCGTCCTCGAGGTGCGTGGCCTCGGCCGCGCCGCCTTCGCGCTCGTGGCGAACGCCGACCCCTATACCTACGCCGGCGCGGTTCCGCTGCACGTCGCCCCGCTCGCCGAGCTCGAGGCCGGCCTCGACGTGATCGCGCCGGTCCGGCTGCGGCCGGCGGCGGTGGCGCTGATCCTCGCCTACCTCGTCCGCGGCCGCGGCCACGAGCGTGCGCCGGACATCCTCTACGGCCACGACCTCGACCGCGTGGAGATCGTCTGCGACGCGCCGCTCCCGCTCCAGGTGGACGGCGAGGACCTCGGCGACGTCGAGCGGGTGGAGTGCGTCTGCGAGCGCGCGGCCCTGCCCGTGCTCGTCTAGGCGACCCACCTCCACGTCACGAAGAGCAGCGTGAGGTAGACGCCGAAGCCGGCGCTGGCGAGGAGCCACGCGCCGAGCAGGAGCCGGCTCTTCGCCAGCGTCCAGCCGAGGACGAAGAAGAGCGGGAAGCAGGCGAGCATGTAGCGGTTGAAGCTCGTCAGGGCCCAGAGCGGGCTCGGCGTCAGGATCGGCGCGAGGATGACGAGCACGGAGTAGATCCACAGGTCGATCGGCAGCTTCAGGGCCCCGATCAGGACGAGGGCGACGAGGAGGCCGAACAGGATCAGGTTGAAGGTGTCCGCCGCCTTGAAGGCCGGCTCGGCGCCGTCGTTCCCGAAGATCGCGTGCGGGTGGAAGGCATAGCGGGCGCCGAAGACCGCAGTGGTCCACGCCTTGTGCATCGTGTGGATCGGGTTCGTCAGCGCGCGGCCCCACGTCTCGCGCTGGGCGACCGCGAAGTAGAGCGGGTCGCCGAGCCCCTTGGTGAGGTAGAGCATGTAGGCGACGAGGCCGCCGAGGCTCGCGACGAGTCCGAGCGCGGCCTCCCGCAGCGGTGTCTCGCGGCGGCGGACGAGGTCGTAGAGGAGCGGGACGAGCAGGAAGATGCCGACGTTTCGCGCCGTCATCGCGAAGTACGCGAAGAGGCAGGCGAGCAGGAAGTGCCGGCGGACGCGGAGCGCCCACACGGTCCCGGTCGTCGCGGCGATGAAGACCGACTCGCTGTAGACGGCGTTCATGAAGAAGGCGGACGGGAAGAAGGCGAACGCGAGCGTGGCGGCGCGCGCGGTGCGGGCGCCGAAGAGCTCCTCCGCCGTCTCGTACAAGAAGTAGAGGGCGGCGAGCAGGCAGGCGGTCGAGATGGCCACGCCCCAGAAGGCCGTACCCCCGGGGAGATGGTCGGCGAGCCTGACGAGGATGGGATAGAGCGGGAAGAACGAGGTCGAGGCGTGGTCGAAGTAGCCGTGCTCGGCGATCGCCGCGTACCACCCACCGTCCCAATGGGCCCAGTAGTCGAGGAAGCCGGGAGGCTCGCGCGGGGAGCCGCCCGGCTGGGCGAAGCCGACGTAGGCATGGCCGATCGCGCCGACGGCGAAGAAGAAGGCGCGCGAGCCGAGCCATACGGCCAGGACGAACGGCCACGTGCGATCGAAGCGGAGGGCCCGAGGCGTCGGCAAAGCGCGGCATACACTGCCCGACATGGCGGTTCTCCCTGCGGAGCACGAGCTACGGCGCGTGATCGGCGACGGCCAGGGCGTTCCCGACCGGGAGGTGGAGGGGCTCGAGGAGTCCGATCTGCTCGAGCTTCACCGGTGGCTCGTCCTGCTCCGCACCTACGACGAGCGGTCGCTCGTCTACCACCGCCAGGGCCGGATCGGGACGTACGCGATCTTCTGGAACCACGAGGCGATGCAGGCCGGGTCCGTCTACGCCCTGGCCGACGAGGACTGGATCTTCCCGAGCTACCGCGAGTCGGCGATCGGCCTCCTGCGCGGGATGCCGCCCTCGACGGTGCTCTCGTGGTGGCGCGGGCATCCCGCTGGCTGGTGGAACCCGGCCGACCACAACGTCGCCTCGATCTGCGTCCCGATCGGCACGCACGTGCCGCACGCGGCCGGCCTCGCCTGGGGGAAGAAGCTGCGCGGCGAGAGCGCGTGCGCGATCGTCTACTTCGGCGACGGCGCGACCTCCGAGGGCTCGTTCCACGAGGGCGCCAACTTCGCGGCGGTGATGAGGGCGCCACTCGTCCTCTTCTGCAACAACAACTACTGGGCGATCTCGACGCCGCTCGAGGCGCAGACGCGGGCCGAGACGCTCGCCGACAAGGCCGTCGGGTACGGCATGCCCGGCCTGCGCGTGGACGGCGGAGACGTGCTCGCGGTGTACGAGGCGACCCGCGAGGCCGTGGCGCGGGCGCGCGCCGGCGAGGGGCCGACCTTTGTCGAGGCGGTCACCTACCGCGCGGCGCCACATGCGACGGCAGACGACCCGCGCGCGTACATCGATCTCGAACGCGTCGAGGAGGAGCGCAAGAACGAGTGCGTCGGGCGCTACGAGGCGTACCTCAGGCGGCTGGACGTGCTCGACGACGAGCGCGTCGAGGCCATGCGCTCGGAGGCGCAGGAGCTGATGCGGCGCGGGATCGCGCAGGCCGAGGCCGAGCCGCCGCCCGATGCCGGCCTTCTCTTCGAGCACGCGTACGTCGACCCGCCGGCTTCGTTCGGCTCCGACCTCGAGGAGCTGCGGAGGATCCTCGGCGATGGCTGAACTGAGCATCGTCGAGGCGATCAACGACTGCTTCCATACCGAGCTCGAGCGGGACCCGTCCGTGCTCGTCATGGGCGAGGACGTCGGCCGCGCGGGCGGGGTCTTCCGGGCCACGGCCGGTCTGCGTGAGCGCTTCGGCTCCGACCGCTGCGTCGACACGCCGCTCGCCGAGGCGGGGATCCTCGGCACCGCCGTCGGCCTCTGCATGGCCGGCTTCCGGCCCGTGTGCGAGATGCAGTACGACGCGTTCTCGTACCCGTGCCTCGACCAGCTCATCACCCACGTGGGCCGCTATCGCTGGCGAACCGGCGGGAAGATGGCGTTCCCTCTCGTCGTGCGGATGCCCTACGGCGGCGGCGTCAAGGCGCCCGAGCTGCACGACGACTCGCCGGAGACCTACTACGTCCACACACCTGGCGTGAAGGTGACCGTTCCGTCCACGCCCGCGGACGCCAAGGGATTGCTCGCCGCCGCGATCCGCGATCCGGATCCGGTGGTCGTGCTCGAGCCGAAGCTCCACTACCGGACGCTGCGGGGCGACGTTCCTGACGGCGAGCACGTGACGCCGCTCGGGCAGGCGCGGGTCGTCCGCGAGGGCAGCGACGTCACGATCGTCGCCTACGGCTCGATGGTTCCGGTGGCGGAGGCCGCCGCCGACGCGCTCGACGCGAGCGCCGAGGTGCTCGACATCCGGACGCTGAAGCCGCTCGACGAGGAGGCGCTACTCGCCTCGGCGGCGAAGACGGGCCGGGTCGTGATCGTCCAGGAGGCGCCGCGCACCTGCGGCTACGCGGCCGAGCTCGCGGCGATCCTCGCCGAGAAGGCGATTCTCGACCTGCAGGGCCCCGTCCTGCGCGTCACGGGCTACGACGTCCCGTACCCGTACTGGCAGATCGAGGACGCGTACGTGCCGTCGGTCGAGCGGGTCGTCGACGCCTGCCGGAGGGTGCTCGAGTTCTGAGCGAGCGGCTGCGACTCTGGCTCGAGCGCGGCACCTCCGAGGAGGGGCGCGGGTTCTGGCTCCGGGACGCGGCGACGGACGAGCCGGTGCGCTGGCAGGACGAGCGGCTGCGCGTCGTGAAGGTCGCCGGCGCGTCGTACCGGCCGGAGGCGCTCCAGGATTCCGGCTTCGACCCCGGTCGGCGCCTCGCGCTCGTCCCCGAGCCCGAGAACGAGCACGACCCGAATGCCCTGGGCATCTGGAACGAGGAGCGAACGCAGCAGGTGGGCTACGTCCCGGCGGAGGTCGCGCCGCAGGTCCCGCACGACTGGCAGGCGGTCTCGCTGTGGGAGTTCCGCGGGCTGGAAGGCGATCGCATCGGGCTGCGGGTGCTGCTCGCGCCGCCCGATGCTTGGATCGGCATGCCGCGGACATGATCTCCGATGCCATGCAGGCGCTCTACGCCGGAGATCGCGGCCGGGGTGAAGCGCTGCTCACGTCGGGCCGTGAGACGATCTTCGAGGCGGCGGCATTCGGGCGGGTCGGTCGGCTCGCGGAGCTGCTCTCGGAGCAGCCGGATCTCGTGCGGTCGTGGTCGGACGACGGCTTCACGCCGCTCCACCTCGCATGCTTCGCCGGCGGCGCGGAGGCGACTCGGGTGCTCGTCGAGCGCGGGGCCGATCTCGAGGCACTGGCGCGGGCGAGCTTCGCGCAAGTGCGCCCGCTCGGGACGGCGGCGTTCAGCGGCGACCGGGAGAGCGCGGCCGTTCTCCTCGAGGCGGGCGCCGACCCGAACGGCCGCGGCGAGGGCGGGTTCACCCCGCTCCACACCGCTGCGCAGAACGGCGACCTCGAGCTCGTTCGGCTCCTGCTCCGGCACGGCGCTGAAGCGGACGTGGCCGCAGAGGACGGCCGCACGCCTGCCGACCTCGCCCGCGAGGCCGGTCACGACGAATGCGCCGTGCTCCTCACGCGCGGGACATGGCCCGAAGAGCCATCTTGACTCACAGCCGCAACGCGCTAGCGTCGCGTTGCGGTGATGTCCACACGCCGAACCGCCCGCATTCTGCTCGTGACCTGCGTCCTGTTCTTCGCGATCCCGCCGATGCTGGCCTTCGGCTGGACGCGGCTTCGCTATTCGCAGGGCACCGTCTATCCGGGCATCCCGCCGCGCGTGGTGGCCTGGACCAGCGGCTTCGCGAGTCGCCAGTACAACGCGGCGTACCGCTCGCCTGACATCTGCGAGCGCTGGCGCGTCCGCTACTACGACACGCCGACCCACATCACGTGGCAGCAAGATCGAGATTGCAGCCCAACGAGCATCGGCCTCACAACGGGGCCGCGCCAGGCCTACTGCGAACAGGTCTATACGGGAACAGCGCCGCTGACGGTTTATGCGTACAACTGCGACACGACTCTCCCATGACAAAGCGCCGCAGCCTCCTCCTCATGACGACGTTGCTCTTCGGAGTTGCTGTGGCGGCGTTCGTCCTGGTCCGCGTCAGCCACGATGCGGGGGCAGTCGAACTCCCACCTGTCGCGCACGACATGACAGCCGCGTTCGCTGCGCCGGTCGTGCCGGACGCACAGCTTCCTAAGGCGGTCGCGGACGCAGAGGAATATCTGACCCGGCCGGGACGGGCGCTCTCGAATCAGACCCGTCGCATTGGCCGCGCGCTCGGCAAGAACAGCGTCGACATCTACGTCTTCCCGACGACCCAGGGCAAGGTCTGCTCGGTCGTGACCGAGGCGGCGGCCATGGGCGGCTGCGTCCCATCCTTCCACCTAGTCAAGGGAGAGGTCGCCTCCGGCGTCTATTCTGGCGAGACGGCGCCGCAGACGGTGACCGGCCTCGTAAGCAACCGCGTCGCCGCGATCAGCGTCCGCGTCGGCGACCGGCTCGAGCCGGTGACCGTCGCGCGCAACACGTTCTTCTGGCAGGCGCCGACGAGCGACGTCACCCGCGGCGACATCAAGGGCCTCGTCGTGCGGTGGCACGACGGCCACCGGTTCGACGTCAACCTCGACTTCGGCGACGCGTAGTCCGACGCCGAGCCGCGCCGCGCCTCGACTAGGCTCCGGCCGATGGCGTACGAGTTCAAGCTGCCCGACCTCGGCGAGGGGCTGACCGAGGGCGAGATCGCGCGCTGGCTCGTCGCCGAGGGCCAGAACGTGGCGGAGGATGACCCGCTCGTCGAGATCCAGACCGACAAGACGACCGTCGAGATCCCTTCACCCGCGGCCGGCACCGTCACGCGCATCCTCGTCGAGGAGGGCAAGGTCGTGCCCGTTGGGACCGTGCTCGTCGTCATCGGCGGCGAGCCGGACGGCGACCAGCCACGTGCGGAGGCCGCTCCACAGGCGCCCGCTCGGCCGGAGAAGGCGCGCGCGACGCCGCTCGTGCGGCGGATCGCGCGCGAGTTCGGCATCGATCTGGACTCGCTCGAAGGGACGGGGCCCCAAGGACGGATCACCGAGGACGACGTGCGGCGGGCGGCGGTCGCCGAGGCACCTCCCGAGGGACGGCGCGAGCCGTTGCGCGGCATGCGCCGGCTCATCGCCGAGCACATGACGCGTGCGCACCGTGAGGTGCCAGCGGTCACCTGGGTCGAGGAGTGCGACTTCGGCCGTGTCCCACTCGACCTGCTCGTCCCGACGCTGCTCAAGGCCTGCGCGCTCTCGCTCGAGGAGTTCCCGGAGCTGAACGCCCGGCTCGAGCGCGACGAGATCGTGTACCTCGACCGCTACGACCTCGGCGTCGCCGTGCAGACCGACGCGGGCCTCGTCGTGCCGGTCGTGCGCGGCTGCGACTCGCGCTCGGTCGAGGAGCTCGCGGCGGACGTGTCACGTCTCGCCGAGGCGGCGCGCGCCGGCAGCCTCGCTCCCGAGGAGCTGCGCGGCTCCACCTTCACCGTCACGAGCGCCGGAAAGGTGGCCGGCCTCTTCCAGACCCCGATCGTGAACCACCCCGAGGTCGCGATCCTGAGCGTCGGCCGGATCGCGCCGCGCCCGGTCGTGCGCGACGGGGAGGTGACGACCGCCCCCATCGGCTACGTGTCGGTGACCTTCGACCACCGCGTCGTCGACGGAGCCCGCGCGGCCGCCTTCGGCCTCGACGTCATCCGCCGGCTCGAGGCCGGGAATCCTTCCTAGGCCACGGCGGGCTCGGCCGGCTCGAGGTGCGTCTCGAGCATCCGCTCGATCCGCGGGCACGACACCCGGCCCTCGAGCCGCGCTACGACGCGCTTGCCCTTCACGAGGACGAGCGTCGGCACCTCCTCGACGCCGAAGCGGGTGGCGAGATCGGGCCGCAGGTCGACGTCGACGCGTCGAAATCGAAGCCGCTCCCGCTCCTTGCGGGCGAGGTGGGCGAGGAGGCTCTCCATCCGCCGCGCGGGACCGGAGCGGTCGGAATAGAAGAAGACGAGCAGGGGCCGGGCCTCGTCCACCACGAGCCTCGTGATTCCCGCGGCCGGAACCGGCGAAACGGCCGCGCGGCAACCGGGTCTAGACTGAGTCGCCGTGGGCGAGATCTGGAGGATCGGGATCGCCGTCGGCTTCGGCGTCGCGTTCGGCGTGCTCTTCACCGCATTGCTCGCGGCGCGCCGGGCTGGACTCGCGGCGGCGCTCGTCCTCGCCGCGGCGGCCGGGGTAGGAGCGGGTCTGCTGATCGATAACTGGCAGGAGGCGATCGGCGGCACGGTCGGCGGGCCTGCAGGCGTGATCGGGACGGCGCAGCTCGTGCGCGGGACGCTGCAACGCGGCGGGACGCGCGTCGGGACGGCCCTCTTCGTCGCGCTGGCCGCGCTCGTGCTCGCGGCGCTCGCTCTCGTGCCGTTCGTCGGGTATCTCGAGGCGCTCGCCCTGCCCGCGCTCGGGGCACGCCTGCGCCGCCGCGGGGGCGAGCGGTACGCAGGGCTCCGGATCCTCGCCCGGGACTGAGACCGTGTCCCGCAAGGCCGTCCTCGTCGTCATCGACGGCCTCAGTGCGTCCACGTTCGAGAGCGCGCTCGAGGGGCACGCGCCGGCGCTGCGGTTCCTCGCCGACCACGGCGAATACGCGCGCGCCACGTCGACGTTTCCCTCGCTCACGCCCGTGTGCCTCTCGTCGATCGCGACCGGGGCGCACCCCGACGTCCATCGGATCCCGCACCTCGTCTGGTACCACCGCGGCGAGCGACGCGTGGTCGAGTACGGCTCGTCCTTCGCGGCGCTGCGGGCGGCGGGGACGCGACGTTCGATCCAGGACGCGATCTTCAACATGAACGAGCAGCACCTAGGCCCGGAGGCGGTGACGATCTACGAGGGGCTCGAGGACGCGGGGCACGTCGCGGCGGCGGTGAACATCACCTGCTACCGCGGCCGCACGCGGCACCTGCCGACGCTGCCGGGGCTCGCCCGGCCCGCATACGGCCCGCGCCGGTTCTTCTTCTACAACCTCTTCGAGTCCGACGTCACCGGCGCGCCGATGGCGATCAAGGGACGCGCCGCCGGCTCGGTCGATGTCTACGCCGCCGCGGTGGGGCGCTGGCTCGTCACACGCGACGGGTTCGACTTCCTGGCCTACTACCTGCCGGACTACGACTTCGCATCACACGTGAGCGGGCCCGACGGCGCCGACGAGGCGCTCGCGCGGAGCGACCGGGCTGTCGGCGCGCTGATGGAGGCGGCCGGCGGCCCCGACGAGTTCCTCGAGCGCTACGCGGTGCTCCTCTGCGCCGACCACGGCCAGACGGGCGTGAGCGAGGCGCGGCGGCTCCAGGAGCGCTACGCAGGAGTCGCCGGCGTCGTCGTCACCGCGTCGAACCGGGCGGGTATGGTCTACCGGCTCGACGGGTGCCGGCTCGACGCGCGCGAGCTCGCGGCGCGGCTCGACGGCGATCCCGCCGTCGAGGTGACGCTCTTCCGGGACGGCGACGCGGCGGTTGCGCGGCGGGATGGCGAGGAGCTCGCGTTCACCCCCGCGGCGGACGGCGGCTGGTCGACGAGCGGCGACGCCGCGATCCTCGACCACCCCGACGCGCTCGCCCGCTGCTGGGCAGCGCTCGCGAATCCGAACGCCGGCGAGGTCGTTCTCTCGGCCGCGCCCGGCTTCGAGTTCGCCGACCTCGGGGGCCGCCACCACGCGGGCGGGGGAAGCCACGGCTCGCTCGGCGAGGGCGACTCGGTCGTGCCGATGCTGACGGTCGGCCTCGAGCGCCTGCCGCGCAGCATCGTCGAGATCGCCCCCGCCGTGCTCGAGCACTTCGGCGTCGAGCCGCCGCCGTACGCGTCGGCACGGGATGTCCTCGCCGCCTGACTACGAGGCCGCCCGGCGGCGGATGGTCGAGCGCCAGCTCCTCGCGCGCGACGTGCGCGACGAGCGCGTTCTCGCCGCGATGGGCCGCGTGCCGCGGGAGCTCTTCGTGCCCGAGGAGCTGCGCGACCGCGCCTACGACGACTCCGCTCTCCCGCTTCCCGAGGGGCAGACGATCTCGCAGCCGTACATGGTCGCCCGGATCTGCGAGGCGCTCGACCTGCGCGGGCGGGAGCGGGTGCTCGACGTCGGCACCGGCTCCGGCTATCAGGCCGCCGTCCTCGCCGAGCTCGCGGCCGAGGTCTTCACGATCGAGCGGATCCCCGAGCTGGCCGAGTTCGCACGCACGAACCTCGCCGCGGCCGGGTACGAGCGCGTCGAGGTCCACGTCGGCGACGGGACGCTCGGGCTGCCGGAGCGGGCGCCCTTCGACGCGATCGCCGTCGCGGCGGCCGTGCCCGAGCTGCCGCAGACGCTCTACGAGCAGCTCGAGCCACGTGGCCGGATCGTCCTGCCCGTCGGCAGCCGGCGGGCGCAGGAGCTCCAGGTCGTCGTCCGGAGTCCCGAGGGTCCGGCCGTCCTTCGCTCCGTCCCGTGCCGCTTCGTGCCGCTCGTCGGGGAGGAGGGCTTTGCCGGCTGAGTCTGGCGATCGGGTACGGGCGCACGTCGTCGTCAGCGGCCGTGTCCAGGGCGTCTTCTTCCGCGACGAGACGCAGCGCCGCGCGCGCTCGCTCGGGGTGGCCGGGGGGGTCGCGAACCGCCGCGACGGGACCGTCGAGGCGATCTTCGAGGGGCCGCGCGACGCCGTCGAGTCGATGGTCCGCTGGTGCGGCCACGGCCCCTCGGGCGCCGAGGTCGACGACGTCCAGACGACGTGGGAAGATCCGCGCGGCGACGTGGGCTTCGGCGTCCGCTGAGTTTTCTCGCGCCGGGCGCGGGGGAGGAGGATCGCGATGGGGTCGTTCGTCTGCGGTGATCTGCTGGCCTTGCCGGTCCGGACGCAGGGGATCGAGCTCGGCCGGTCGGTCGAGGTCGTCCTCGACCTCGAGGCCGGCCGCGTCCTCGGTCTCGAGGTGCGCTGCGGCGACGGAGTCGATCGCTTCGTCCCGCTCGTGGCGGCGCGACTCCACGCGGGTGAGATCACGCTGGCCTCGCCCCTGACCTTGCTCGACGAGGTCGCGTTCTACCGGGCCCGCGGGAGGACGCTCGGGTCGCTGCGCGGTGCGGAGGTTACGAGCACCGCCGGCCCGCTCGGCTCGCTCCGGGACGTCGTCTTCGGCGCCGGCGGCGAGGTTCGCGAGCTCGTCGTCGCCGCGCCGAGCGGCGAGCTGCGGGTTCGGCCGGGCGCGGACGTGTGCGTCGCCGCGCCGCGCGCCTCGGCTGCCTAGCGACTCCTGGCGACAGGTCGATCGGCTACCCTCGCCCCCCGATGCAGCGTCCCCCCGCCGCAGATGCAGCGACCGTGCGCCTGCGCGCGGGACGAGCGCTTCGCAAGCGGCACAACTGGGTCCAGCTCGCGAAGTTCTGCACCGTCGGGGCGAGCGGCTACGTCGTCAACCTCGCCGTCTACACGGCCCTGCTGCACTGGGCCGGGCTCCACTATCTCGCGGCGGCGGCCTGCTCGTTCGTCGTCGCCGTGACGAACAACTACACGTGGAACCGGGTCTGGACGTTCCGCGGCCAGCGCGGGCACATCGCCTATCAGGGGCTTCGCTTCCTCGTCGTCTCGCTCGCCGCCCTGGGCGCGAACCTCGTGTTCCTGCGGATCCTCGTCGCGGTCGGACTTGGGAAGGTGGTGGCGCAGGCGATCGCCATCGTCCTCGTCACGCCGCTCAACTTCGTCGGTAACAAACTCTGGTCTTTCCGCCGATAAGCGACTCATGCGACTCGACCGGTCGGTTCAGACGGACGCATGCAGAAGCAGGCGGCGTAGCGGGCGAAGCCCGCGACGCCTCGAAGCGGCAGCGCAAGCGCAGCCGCGGCCCGTGCGTCCTGAAAGCGGCACCGCTAGCGGTTCCGCAGCGCCGATAGCCTGAGGCGTGATGCGCCACGCGATTGTCGCTGCCGCCGTCGCGCTCGTGCTGGCTCCGGCGGCCGTGGCTGCGACGACCACGCCGACGGCGCCGGTCTACGACTCGAAGGGCCGGCTCGTCCAGACGCCGTACCCGCCGCCGAACTCGGCGCGGCTGACGAAGAAGAAGGCGAGCGACATCTTCCTGCACAACCACGAGGTCGCGCACTGGCTGAAGCACTACCCGAGCGTCGTCACCTACGACGCGTCCTACAGCCCCAAGGACCGGTCCTGGACGGTGCACGTCTGGTCCGGGAACGCGGGCGAGGTGGCGCGGGGCAAGGTCGACGACGCCAATGGGGAGGTGACGGAGGCGCTGACGGGGCCGCAGGTCGCCTGGGGGATGGCGCGCGGGGGCCCGGGCGCGTTCGGCGGCGAGAAGATCAACAGCAAGCCGATCTGGCTCGCGTTCTGCGCCGTCTTCCTGCTCGGGCTCGCCGACCTCCGCCGCCTCGCGAGCCTCCGCAACCTCGACCTGCTCGTCTTCCTCTCCTTCACGTTCTCGCTCTGGTACTTCAACCGCGGCGACATCTTCACGAGCGTGCCGCTCGCCTACCCGCCGCTCGTCTACCTGCTGGGGCGAACGCTGTGGGTGGGAATCCACGGCCGCGGCAGCCCGACGAGGCCGTTCTGGCCGGTGTGGGTCCTCGTCGCCGCGACGGTCTTCCTGGCCGGCTTCAAGGTTGGCCTGAACGTCCAAGCCTCGAACGTGATCGACGTCGGCTATGCGGGCCCGATCGGCGCGGAGCGGATCGTCCACGAAGGACAGGCCCCATACGGCCACTTTCCGCAGGAGGGCAACCTGAAGCCGTGCGGACTGCCGGACCAGAACGGCGAGATCCGCGACCGCATCCAGACGAACGGGCGCTGCGAGTCGGCGAATCCGCAGGCGGACACGTACGGGCCGGTCTCGTACGAGTCGTACATCCCCGCCTACCTCGTCTTCGGCTGGAGCGGGAAGTGGGACAGTCTGCCGGCTGCGCACGCGACCTCGATCCTCTTCGACCTGCTCTGCATCCTCGGGCTCGGGCTCGTCGGCCTGCGCTTCGGCGGCGTGCGGCCCGGCGCGACGCTCGCCTTCGCCTGGGCGGCCTACCCGTTCACGCAGTACGTCTCGAACTCGAACACGAACGATTCGATCCTGCCCGCATTCCTGATCTTCGGCTTCCTGTTCGTGGCATCGCCGGTGAAGCGCGGGATCTTCTGCGCCCTCTCGGCGTGGACGAAGTTCGCGCCCCTCATCGTCGCGCCGCTGTGGCTCACCTATCCCGACTGGCGGCAGATCAGGCCGCAGGTCCGGTTCGCCGTCGGCTTCGTCGTCGCGACCCTCGTCGCGTTCTCGATCCTCCTCCTCGAGCCCCACCCGCTCCACGCGCTCGGGACGTTCTGGCGGCACACGTTCAAGTCGCAGATCGACCGCGAGTCGCCGTTCTCGCTCTGGGACTGGCGGCAGTACCACGCGAACGGGATCCCGGACCTCCACGTCGTGCAGCGGGTCCTCGAGGTGCTGGTCGTGATCGGCGCCGTCGCGGCGGCGTTCTTCCCGCGGCGGAAGTCGCCGCTCCAGCTCGCGGCGCTCACCGCCGCGCTCCTGATCGGCTTCGAGATCGTCCTGACCCACTGGTTCTACCTCTACATCCCATGGTTCTTCCCCTTCGCGGCGTTCGCGCTCTTCGCGCCCGCGCGCGAGCGCGCGGCGCAGGTCGAGGCGCCGGCCGAGCGTGAGCACGAGGTCCGCGAGCTGGTCCCGGCCGGCTGAGCGCACCGGGCTCGCGCTCCTCGTCGCCCTTGCCGTCTGCGTCTTCGCCGCCGCCTGGGCAGCGCTGCACCTCGACCTCTACTCGCACTACCAGATCCGCGATACCCCCGTGTACCGCTACTACGGCGAGTCGATACTCCACGGCGACGTGCCCTATCGGGACTTCGACGTCGAGTACCCGCCCGCGTCGCTGCCGGCGTTCGTCCTGCCGGCGCTCGGCTCTCCCTCGGGCCACGCCTACCGCACCCGCTTCGACCTGCTCATGCTGTTCTGCGGCTTCGGGATGCTCGCGGCGATGGCGGCGGCGCTCGCCGCGCTCGGAGCCGACGCGCTCCGGGCCGGAACGGCGCTCGCCTTCGCCGCCGTCGCGCCGCTCGCGCTCGGCTCGGTCATGCTGAGCCGCTACGACCTCTGGCCGGCGGCGCTCGCCGCGGCGGCGCTGGCGGCTCTCTGCGCGGGGCGCCACCGGCTCTCGCTCGCGGTGCTCGGGCTCGCCGTGGCCGCGAAGATCTACCCCGCCGTCCTCGCCCCGCTCTTCGTCGTGCACGTGTGGCGGCGTCGGGGGCCGCGCGAAGCGGCCGTGGCGGCGGGTCTCGGCGTGGCCGTCCTGGCGGCGATCTACGCGCCCTTCGCCGTCCTCTCGCCGAGCGGCGTCTGGCACAGCGTCGTCGAGCAGACGACCCGCCCGCTCCAGATCGAGAGCCTCGGCTCGGCCGTGCTCCTCGCGGCGCACCACCTCTTCGGACTCGGCCTCACCGTCGAGACGAGTCACGGCTCGCAGAACCTCGCCGGCAGCCTGCCCGACGCCGTCGGCGCGGCCGAGATCGCACTCCTCTTCGGCGGCCTCGCGGCGCTCTGGCTCTGGTTCGCGCGCCGGCCGCGGGACACGGAGACGTTGGTGCGCGCCTCGGCCGCCGCCGTCTGCCTCTTCGTCGCCTTCGGAAAGGTGCTCTCGCCGCAGTACATGATCTGGCTCCTCCCGCTCGTGCCGCTCGTCCGCGGCCTGAGCGGGCTCTTGGCGGGCGCGATCCTCGGCGCCACGCTCGTCCTGACGCAGCTCTGGTTCCCCGACCAGTACTGGGATCTCGTCTTCACCTTCGGCGGCTACGAATCGGCGCTCGTACTCGCGCGCGACCTCGTCCTGCTGGCGCTCCTTGCGGTGTTGGTCTGGCCGGCCGGTCAGGCGTCCACGCGAACCGCCTGACACGAGGTCGCGCGGCCGTCGGCGCCGCACTCGACGAGCGCTCCTTCGATCCGCACGCCTCCGGCAGCCGTCTCGAAGCGGACGGGGATCCCGGTCCGCATGCGCCGGATCGCGAGCTCCGCCTGCACGCCGATCACCGAGTCGTGCGGCCCGGTCATGCCGGCGTCGGTGATCGCCGCCGTCCCGCCCCGTTGCACGCGCGCGTCGGAGGTCTGGACGTGCGTGTGCGTCCCGATCACCGCCGTCACGCGGCCGTCGAGCCAGCGCGCAAGCGCGACCTTCTCGCTCGTCGCCTCCGCGTGGACGTCGACGACGACGACCGGTGTTGCGCGACGCGCCTCGTCAACGAGGTCGTCGATCACCTCGAACATGCTGACCGGCGTGGCGAGGAAGAGCTGGCCGAGGACGTTCACGACCGCGACCGGCGAGCCGTCCAGCGCCGGCGCCACCGTCAGGCCTCTGCCGGGCGCGTGGCGGGAGAGGTTCGCCGGCCGGAGGACTTGCGCGGCCGACTCGAGGTAGGGCCCGATCTCCTGCCGCCGCCAGACGTGGTTGCCAAGCGTGATCACGTCGGCGCCCGCGGCGAGGAGCCGCTCCGATAGGCGCGGCGTGATGCCGACGCCGTCGGCGACGTTCTCGCCGTTCAGGACGCAGAAGTCGACGGCGAGCTCGTCCCGCAGGCCGGGCAGGCGCGTCTCGACCGCCCGCCGGCCGGGCGTGCCGACGACGTCGGCGACGAAGAGGATTCTCAGGGCGAGGCGAGCGAGGCGGCCTGGTGGACCTCGATCGAGACGTGGTTCCCGGCGTCGCGGGTGTAGCGCGCGAGCGCCTCCTTCTCGACGCTCGAGAGGTCGATGACCGTCCCGATCTTCGCGGTCGCGGCGACGACCGAGGAGCCGACCGTCAGCGCCGGGTCGGCCCGCAGGTGGGTCAGCGAGACGAGCATCGACGGCGCGTTCGTCGGCTGGATGTCCATCCGAACGCCGAACTTCCGCCCGTTCACGATGTAGTCGGTGAGGCCGACGATCGTGCCGTCGACCGGCGCGTAGACGTCCGTTCCGGGCGCGGCGCCAACGTCGAGCGAGCCGGTCGGCGTGCCCGAGCCGCCGAGCCGGTAATAGGTGAGGCCCCCCTGGTTGCCGCCGAAGACCCGGTGGAAGAGGCGCGTCACGAAACCCTGGTTGCCCTGGTGGCCGACCGGGTCGAGTGCGACTGCGCCGTCGGCGGTCCCGTGGTAGCCGATCGCGGTCACGCTCTGCTGCGACACCGGCAGCTGGAGTCGCAGCGAGCCGGCGGTGGCGACGATCTGCGGCCGCGGCGGCGAGGCGGCGACGAGCCGTGTCGGCGGCGCGAGCACGTTGTCGACCGCCCGGCTGCGCCCGTCGCCGAATGCGACGAGGAGCGTGGTCACGAGAACGACGACCGAGAGGACGACGAGGCCGACGAAGCGGCGAGCGCCGCGGGCGGCGCGGCGTTCACGACCGGGCCGCGGGCGCGGACGAATACGTGGCTGCGCTCGTCCCCGGGCAGGGGCTTGTTTCCCGACTGGGCGGGGGGGCATGCGCGGCACCGTAACCGAGGTCTCCGCGGCGTGCAACCGAGGCCGAGCCGGCCCGTCGGCCCACGGCTCGTGCGGGTCGAGCGCAAGCGAGCCGTCCTCGAAGATCGACCACTCCCAGGCCGGCGGCCGGAGCCGTACGACGTTGGAGGTACGATGGCCCGCATGCCCGGCGGGGCGACGAAGATCGAGATCCCTCGCTGGATCCAGCTCGTCGGGCTCCCGCTCCTGCTGCTGCTCCTCTGGGTGGTCGCGGGGGCGGCGCGTCACGTCGTCTTCCTCTTCCTCGTGGCCGCGCTCGTGGCGTTGCTCCTGAACCCGCTCGTCCGCGGGCTCGGCCGGGTGTGGATCCCCCGTGGCCTTGCCGTCGCGATCGTGTACCTCAGCTTTGCCGCTGCTGTCGGATTGGCCGTCGTCGCGCTCGCGACCGTGGTCGTGAACCAGACGCGAAGCTCGGCGGATCGGGTCGACGCCTACTTTACGAAGGAGCACGGACAGAGCCACCAGACCGACGCCGAGCGGGATCTCGACCGCCTCCAGTTCTGGCTCGACCGCCACCACCTGAAGCGGATCAAGATCCGCAAGCAGGGGCACGACTTCCTCAACAACATCGGGACGAAAGACGTTCAGAAGTACACGTCGAAGGCGATCTCGTGGGCCGAGGGCGCGGCGATCTCCGTCTTCCAGCTCCTCTTCTCGACGGTGCTGATCGTCGTGATCTCGATCTACATGCTCCTCGACATGCCACGGCTCTCACGAGCCGTGGACCGCCGCTTCCCGCCCCACCCGGGGTCGCTGCCGCTCCTCTCGCGGATGGAGCGCGCGATCGCGGGCTACGTGAAGGGGCAGGCCCTCCTCTCGCTCATCATCGGCGCGAGCGCGGGGCTCGGCCTGTGGATCCTCGGCGTTCTCGGCTGGGTTCCGAACGCGGACAAGTACGCGCTCCTCTTCGGGAGCTGGGTCGGGCTCACCGAGCTGATCCCGTACCTGGGACCCTGGCTCGGCGCGGTGCCGCCAGTCGTCTACGCCCTCGTCGTGCACCCGATCTCGGCGCTCTGGGTTGCCGCCCTCTTCCTCTTCATCCACCAGATCGAAGGTCACGTCGTCGTCCCGAACGTGATGGGCTCGGCGCTCCGGCTGCACCCGCTGCTCGTCATCTTCGGCCTGCTCGCCGGCGGCGAGATCTACGGCCTGCCGGGCGTCTTCGTCGCGCTCCCGCTGCTCGCCGCGGGGCGCGCCTGCTGGGAGTTCTTCTCGGAGCGGATCGCGCTCGAGCCGTGGGCCGAGGCGGGGCCGGTGCCCGTCGAGGTCGAGCTGCAGCGACCGGCGGCGGTCCCGGAGCCGGTACCCGAGCAGCCGCCCGCACCGCCTGCCGCCGCCAAGCGGTGATCCTGCGCGCGCATGGCGTCGGGCGCCGGTTCGGACGCGACCTCGCCCTGGCGCCGACCGACCTGACCGTCGAGGCGGGCGAAGTCGTCGCGCTCGTCGGGCCGAACGGCGCCGGCAAGTCGACGCTCCTCGCGCTCCTCGCCGGGGCGCTCGAGCCGTCGGAGGGCGCCGTCGAACGCGCCGATGGTGTTCGCGTCGGCTGGGCGCCGCAGCGGCCTGCCCACTACGGGCGGCTGACCCCCCGGGAGAATCTCGAGCTCTTCGCCCGGCTCGAGGGCGAGGCCGACGCCGCCGTGGCCGCGACGCGCCTGCTCGCCGCCTTCGAGCTCCCGGACACGCGCCGGCCGAGCGGCGCCCTCTCGGTCGGCAACCGGCAGCGGCTGAACCTCGCGATCGCGCTCCTCGGCGAGCCGCGGGTCCTCCTCCTCGACGAGCCGACCGCCTCGCTCGATCCCGCCCAGCGGGAGCGGCTGTGGGAGCGCGTCGAGGCCCTGCGCGAGGCCGGCGGGGCGGTCGTCTTCGCGACGCAGAACGTCGAGGAGGTGACCGAGCACGCGGATCGCGTCGTCAAGCTGCGTGACGGAAGGCTCGTCTTCGACGGCCGGCCTGCCGCCGGGGTCCTCGCATGACAGCCCTCCTCCTGCTGCGCAAGGACCTCCGCATCCTGCGGCGCTCGCCGCTGCTCGTGGCCCTCCTCGTCGCGTACCCGCTCGTCATCGCGGGCCTCGTCGGCCTCGTCGCCGGGTACGCGAGCTCGAAGCCCCGGATCGCGCTCGTCGACGAGGATGGCCTCCCCGCCTACGTCGACGTCGGCAAGCGCCGCTTCGACGTCAACCGGACGATCGCCCGCGTGAGCCGCGACGTGAAGCTCGTCCGGCTCTCGCCGGGCGAGGCCGCGCGCCAGCTGCGAACGGGGAAGGTGGTCGCGACCGTGACGGTGCCGCGCGGCTTCGTCGCCGACCTCGAGGAAATGGTGCACAGCCCGCGGCTCATCCTCCAGACGACGCACGGCGGCATCACCCCGCGGGTGACCCAGCAGGTGCAGGCGCTGGTCTACTCGCTGAACCGCGAGCTCCAGACCGCATACATCGGGACGAACCTGCGCTACGTCCAGCTCATCCAGCACGGCGGTCCCGGCACCTTCCTTGGCCGGAAGTTCCGGATCCTGGGCCTGGACGGCACGGAGCGGCTCCTCGAGCAGCTGCCGCACGGCCCGCGGCTCGATCGCATCCGCGGCTTCGTGAGCGACGCGCGGCTCGCGCTCGCGCAGACGGGGAACGCGCTGCGCGCGACGGCGAACCCGATCGAGCTCGTCCGCGCGCCCGAGACAGGGCGTACCTGGGCGCTGTCGGCGCAGGTGCAGGCCTACGCGCTCGCGTTGACGATCAGCTTCCTGACGCTGGTGCTGGCGGCGGGCTCACTGGCCGCCGAGCGCGACGAGAACGTCGTCGCCCGGCTCGCCCGCGGGCTCGTGGGGCTGGGGGAGCTCGTCTCGGCGAAGGTGCTGCTGGCGGCGCTCGTCTCGCTCGTCGTCGGATTGGCGATCGCGCTCGTCTTCGGCGTCATCATCCAGGTCGGCGGGGTGACCGGCGGCGAGCCGTGGGCGCGGCTGCCGCTCCTCTGCGCCGGGCTCGCGCTCGCCGGCGCGAGCCTCGGCGGCCTCGGCGCGCTGCTAGGGGCCCTCGCGCGCGAGGCGCGCACCGCGTCGCTCGTCGCGCTCCTCGTCGTCCTGCCGATCGTCTTCCTCGGCCTCGTCCCGCGTGAGATCGTCCCTGTGGCCGGGGTCTTGAGCGACGCGCTGCCGTTCGCGCACGCCGTCCGGCTCTTCGCCTCGGCGCTCTACGACGCGCGGCCGTGGGCCGCGGTGGGTCGCGAGGCCGCGTGGCTGGCCGGGCTCGGGCTCGCATTCACCGGCGCGGCGCGCCTCGGCGCGCGCCGCCTCCTCGTGTAGCGCAGGGCGGCCAATCCCTGCGTCTACGGTGTGTCCGGCGGCCTTCCGGCTCGCGCACTAGTGCACGAGGCGCGGACCGGGCTGGGCCGCGCGAGAGTCCCCGTACCCACCCTCACCGTCTCGACGGACTCTGCACGCGGTAGTCACGGTGCGCTGTGCGCGGTGCCGGTGTGCGCGATGCTGGGCGCTGCGCTGTGCCGGTGGGGAGTCGAACCCCTGGCGCCCGCCCATAGCGCCGCCGGATGCAGCTTCGGCAGCTGCCGCCTCGTGCACGCCGCCCGTCTCGACGGCTACCGACTCGTAGGACCTATTCGAGCAGATCCGTCGACCAGTTCGTCTCCTGGATCGTCCCGTCGAGCTCCCGTCGCTCGCGCGCGAGGTCGTCAGCCTGGCGGCGCAGGCCACCGACGTCCACCGTTGGCAGGATCCTGATCTCCGCCCGCCCATAGCGCTGCTGGCGCTCGCCGGCCACGTCGGCGACCTGCCGGATCACCGTCTGCCGGAGCGCGAGCGCGTCGCGGCGCGCGAGCGCGTCGGTCAAGGTCGTGCCGTCCGCGAGCTGCGTGGCGAGGTTCGTGTGGTTGATGCGGATCACGAGCCGCTCGAGCTCCGTCGCGAGCTGGTCGAACTCGGCGAGCAGGGCGGCCGGATCCTCCGGCGGCTGCTCGCCCTCCTGCACGAGCGCGCTCGCGCCGAGCCGGCCGCGGAGCTGCTGGATCCGCGTCTGGAGCTGGCTCCTGAGCGTAAGCGCCTCGCCGAGCTTCATGGCCGGCCGATCCTACCGGGAGTACCATCGGCGAAATGGTGCGCGTCGCCGCCTTGCTCGCCGCCGCAGCCGCGATCGGCACGACCGCCTTCGCGGCCGCCCCGCCTTCGACTCGCACCGTCACGCGGGCCTGCTCCACCACCAGCTTCACGATCGCCTTCGACCCGAAGCGGCGAGCCGTCGTGACCGACGGCGCCGGCCACGTGCTCGCGACGTCGTCGTATACGAGCGCCTCCGTCAGCAGCCGCTGCCGGCGCGTCGCCGAACCGAAGCGGTATATCGACAGCGGCCTCGGCCCCGAGATCCACACGGCGACGACCGTCCGTTGCTTGGCGTCCAAGCCGATCCGGATCCACGTCCACCCGATCCGGAATCGCGACACGAACGCGATCGTGGGCAGTTCGCTGATCGTGGGCATCGGCGCGCGGCGCATGCGGACGATCGCGGCCGCGGTGCTCAAGAACAAGGGCGATCCGTACGCTCCGCAGCTCTACCGCGCGCGGGCCTACTGCAAGCTCGGTGCTCGAGCGGATTGAGGAACCCAGCGTGTCGAACGGTCGTTTCAGACGGACGCACGGGCAGAGCCCGCGCGTCCTGAGGCCGGCGCCGCAAGCGGCGCCTTAGACGTAACCTTCGCCGCGTGAGCGCCTTCCCGACGACGCGCCTGCGCCGGCTGCGCCGGACCCCTGGCCTGCGCGGCCTCGTCCGCGAGACGCGGCTCCACCTCGACGACTTCGTGATGCCGCTCTTCGTGGCGCCGGAGCCGCTGCCGAACCCCGAGCTTCCGGCCCTCGCCCGCCACTCGCTCGAGACGCTGGCGCGCGAGGTCGACGAGCTCGTCGCCGCCGGCATCGGCGGCGTCATCCTCTTCGGGATCCCCGAGGAGAAGGACGAGGAGGCCTCGGGCGCGTGGGACGACGACGGCATCGTCCAGCGCGCGCTTCGCGACCTCCGGCCCCGCTACCCGGAGCTCGTGCTCGTCACCGACGTCTGCCTCTGCGAGTACACCTCGCACGGCCACTGCGGCGTCGTCCGCGACGGCGAGGTGGTGAACGACGAGTCGCTCGAGCTGCTCGCGCGCACGGCTGTGAGCCACGTCGAGGCGGGCGCCCACGTCGTCGCACCCAGCGACATGATGGACGGGCGCGTGGCCGCGATCCGCGAGGCCCTTCCGGAGACGCCGATCCTCTCCTACGCCGCGAAGTACGCCTCCGCGTTCTACGGGCCCTTCCGCGAGGCGGCCGACTCGGCCCCGGCCTTCGGCGACCGGCGCGGGTACCAGCTCGACCCGCCGAACGTCCGCGAGGCCCTGCGCGAGTGCGAGCTCGACCTCACCGAGGGCGCCGACGCGCTGCTGGTGAAGCCGGCACTTCCCTACCTCGACGTCATCCGGGCCGCCCGCGAGCGCTTCGACGCGCCGATCGGCGCCTACAACGTCTCGGGCGAGTACGCGATGCTGAAGGCGGCTGCTGCCGTCGGCCACCTCGACGAGCGGCAGGCCGCGCTCGAGTCGCTGACCGCGATCAAGCGCGCGGGCGCCGACCTCGTCGTCACGTACTGGGCGAAGGAGGCCGCGGCGTGGCTGTGAGGACGAGGAGCGAGCTCTGGAGCCGCGGGCTCGAGCTGATCCCGGGCGGCGTCAACTCGCCCGTCCGCGCGATGCGCGCGGTCGGGCTCGACGAGCCGCTCTTCGTGCGCCGCGCGGCCGGCGCCGAGCTCGAGACGGTCGACGGCGCCCATTACCTCGACTGGGTCATGTCCTGGGGGCCGCTCCTCTTCGGGCACGCCGACCCGGAGACGGTGGCCGCGGTGCGCGAGGCCGCCGCGGACGGAACGAGCTTCGGCGCGCCGACCGAGCGCGAGGTCGAGCTCGCGGCCGAGATCGTCGACGCGGTGCCGTCGGTCGAGAAGGTGAGGCTCGTCTCGTCGGGCACCGAGGCGGCGATGAGCGCGATCCGGCTCGCCCGCGGCTACACCCGCCGCGACCGGATCCTCAAGTTCGCCGGCTGCTACCACGGTCACGCCGACGCGCTGCTCGCGAGCGCCGGCTCGGGCCTCGCCACGCTCGGGATCCCGTCGTCGCCGGGAGTGCCGTCCGCGGCCGCCCGCGACACCGTGGTCTGCGCCTACAACGACGTCGACGGCGCCGCGGCGGCGGTCGCGCACTACGGCGAGGGGCTCGCGTGCGTGATCGTCGAGCCGGTCGCCGGCAACATGGGCGTCGTCCCGCCGGAGCCGGGGTTCCTCGAGGCGCTGCGGCGGCTCTGCGACGCGAGCGGCGCGCTGCTCGTCTTCGACGAGGTGATCACCGGCTTCCGCGTCGCCCGCGGCGGCGCGCAGGAGCGCTACGGCGTCACTCCCGATCTAACGATCCTCGGCAAGATCGTCGGCGGCGGGCTGCCGCTCGCCGCGTTCGGCGGCCGCGCCGAGGTGATGGACCGGCTCGCGCCGGTCGGCGACGTCTACCAGGCGGGCACGCTCTCCGGAAACCCGCTCGCAACCGCGGCGGGGCTATCGGTGCTGCGGCGCCTTCGCGATCCTGGCGTCTACGACGAACTAGAGCGCCTCGGCGCCCGGCTCGAGGCGGGCCTCGCGCCCTTCGGCCGGGTGCAGCGCGTGGCGGCGATGCTCACCCTCTTCTGCTGCGACGAGCCGGTGCGCGACTACGACGGCGCCGCCGCGAGCGACACCGAGCGCTACGCCGCGCTCTTCCGCCACCTGCTCGAGCGCGGGATCTACGTCGCGCCGTCGCAGTTCGAGGCGATGTTCGTCTCGCTCGCCCACACCGACGCCGACGTCGACCGCACGGTCGAGGCCGTTGCCGACTTCCACGCAGCCTGAGCTCTGGGAGCTGATTGCGCTCGAGGCGGAGCGCGAGAGCCCGCTGTGGGGCGCCGCGCTACGGCCGCCCCACGAGCGCGAGACCGAGCCGGTGTTCTCGCCGCTCGCCGAGCCACGGTTCGCGCTCGGGCTCGAGACGATCTACGAGGCCTACCTCCTGCACTACGGGCGCCCTCGGCTCTTCGCGCCGGGGGACGGCGACACCGCGCTCCTGCTCGGCGACTACCTCTACGCGCACGGGCTCGTCCGCATCGCGGCGTTCGAGGACGTGGCCGCCGTGGCCGACCTCGCGGAGCTGATCTCGCTCTGCGCTCAGCTTCGCGCGGCCGAGGCGCCAGGCGACGGCGAGGCCTGGGCCGCGACCGCCGCGCTCCTCGGGCGCGGCGGCCTCGACGAGGCGCGGGCCGCGCTGCGGGACGAGGGCGACGCGGCGCCGCTCGCGACGGCTGCGCGCGACGTGGCCGGGCCCGATGCGGTCGAGCAGGCCCTTCGCGCCCATCGCCGTCGCGTCGGGTAGAGTCGCCCGGCCATGAGCGCGCTCGCCGTCCTGCTTCCCCTGGCCGCCGAGGACGCGGCCACGGAAGGCAAGAAGGTGATCACCGCGATGCTGATCGTCGGCCTGATCTTCGTGGCCGTGATCGCGATCGGCGAGACGTCGCACTGGCTGCGCGCCCGCCGTAAGGCACGCCGCCGGCCGACGCCGTACTAGGCAGGCTCGACGTTCAGGTAGCTCGTCAAGCGACGAGCAAGCCCGTCGCGTACATCACCGCGATGCCTGTCAGGAAGCCCCCGAGGACGTACGAGGATCCGACGCCCTTCGGGACCGATCGGCGCAGGTAGCGCGCGACCTCGGCGACGACTTCGAGCGCAGCGCCGGCTGCCGCCGAGAAGAAGAGGACGCCGAGGAAGTCGCTCGTGACGAAGCCGCCGATCCACGCGCCTGCGATCGCCGGCGCGCCCGCGATCGCGGCGAGGGCGGAAAGCCGTCCGAAACCGACCCGGCTCCCTTTGGCCATCGGCGCCGCGATAGCGAGCCCTTCCGTGACGTTGTGCACCATGAAGCCGACGATCAGAAAGGTCCCGAGCGAGAGCTCGCCCAGCGCGAGCGACGACCCGATGGCCAGCCCTTCACCCATGTTGTGCAGGCCGATTCCGACGGCGACCAGGGTCGCAAGGGCAAGCCCGCCGAGAACTGTCTGGTCGCTTCCGCTCTGGCGATCCGCGCTGCGCTGGGAGAGGAAGGTCAGCGCGAGGTAGCTCGACGCCACGCCGAGCAGGACGAGACCCACACCGCCGACTGCGTTCGGCAGCGCCGCCTGGAGTTGCAGGGCCTCCGCGAGCGCGTCGAGCGCAAGGAACGTGAGCAGGCCGGCCGTGAGGGCCATGAAGGCAGCGAGCCAGCCCGGAGCGGTCCGGCGAAGCGAGGGAAGCCAAAGCAGTCCGACGGCTACGGGCACGAGGCCGACGAGGAAGCCGATGATCGCATAGCCGAGAAAGCTTCGCGCCGACGCCCTCGGAGTCTCGACGGCCGCGGCGATCTCCTTCGTCGTCTCGATCCCGCTCGAGCTCGTCACGCCGACGGTCAGCGGATCGCCCTCGGTCCAGTCGTAGGGGACGACGATCGTGCTGGAGCGGAGACGCGGCACCGCCTTCGGGCCATCGAGCCGGAAGGGGACGATCGCATCGTCGACCGTCACCACGCCGATCTCGAGCTTGCCGTGCTGGGGGTTGCCGACTCGGATGCGGAGCTCGCCGGGGCGGAACTCGACCCGGCGGATGTCGAATTCGTCGAGCTGCGGCGCGCGCTTGCCGACGAGGTCGAGAAGCGGGGTTCCGCCCGCAACCAGGAGCGACATGGCTCCGACGAGCAGGAGGATCGGTAGGAGCGCCGTCAGCCGCCAGCGCGCGCCACCCATGCGATCGGTGACGACCGAGCGCCCCTCCATCAGTCGACCACGTCGAAGAAGCCCATCCAACCGAGCTCGGTGAACTCGGACTGATGAGCGTGGAACATGAAGCGGCCGGTGTTGCTGAAGTCGATCTCGAGGATGCCGCGCTGCCCCTGCGTGAGCACGACCGTGTCGGTGTACTCGAACGAGTCCGTCGTGCCGGTCGGGTAGTAGCGGAAGAAGTCGCCGTGCAGGTGGAAGGAGTTGATCAGGTCGAACTCGGTCAGGTTGGCGAGGTAGATCCGCACCGTGCGCGACCGGCGCACCTTGATCGGGTACTTGGCGTAGTAGAACGCGAGACCGTTGACGGTGTAGAGGTTGTTCTCGCCGTCGCCGTCGGTGTCATACCCGTTCAGCACCATGACGAGCTCCTGCGCCGGCGGACGCGGCTTGGGCGGATCGATGATGAAGGCGCCGTAGAGCCCTTTGGCGATGTGCTTCTTCAGCGGCGTGGCATGGCAGTGGTAGAGGTGCATGCCAGACGGACGCGCTGGGAACTCGTATATGAACGAGGCCCCTGGCTCGATGACCTCGAAGACGCCGTCCATGTTCGCCGGGTGGATGCCGTGGAAGTGGATCGTGTGGGGGTGCGAGCCCGCGTTCGTGAAGTTCACGCGAAGCAGGTCGTCCTCGGTGGCACGGATGACGGGACCGGGGACGCTGCCGTTGTACGTCCAGGCCGGGAAGGTCACTCCCTGCGCGACCTCGATGTCTCGATCGACGGCCGCGAGCGTGTACTCGCGAACCCGCCCCGCGCGCCGGGGCAATGGCTTCGGTGGATATAGCAACGCGTCCAAGTCGTGTGGGCCGCCCGGCGCCGGCGTCTGCGCGCCGATCATCGCCGCGTGCCCGAGCCTCGCGTGGTCGTGCCCGGCGTGCGTCGCGAGATGCGTGCCCTCGGCACCTCGGGGCCACGCGAGCCGCGCGAGCGGCGCCGACGCCACTACGGGGGCCGCGCCTGCAAGCAACCGCCGTCGGCTGATCTTAGGCACGCCTAAACTATAGTTTAGGTCCCTATGGAAGCGCAGCTCAGCCGGTCGCTCGAGGACTACCTGAAGGAGATCTACACCCTGCAGGCGGAAGGCGGTCGGGCAACGACCTCCGCACTAGCCAAGCGGCGAGGGGTAGCGCCTCCGTCGGTGACCGCGGTGCTGGGGAGGCTGGCCGCTCTCGGTCTCGTCGAGCACGAGCGGTATCGCGGAGCTGTGCTCACGCCCGCCGGTGAACGGGCGGCCGTGGAGATCGTCCGCCACCATCGGCTGCTCGAGCAGTACCTCGCCGAGACGCTCGGGCTGGGGATCGATGCGGTTCACGAGGAGGCCGAGCTGCTCGAGCATTACCTCTCCGACGAGCTCGAGGCGCGGATCGACGAGTCGCTGGGCTTTCCGACGCATGACCCGCACGGACACCCGATCCCCGACGGAGACCTGAACGTCGAGCACTTCGAGCTTCGAAAGCTCTCCGGTCTTGCTCCGGGCGAGACAGCGCTGATCGAGCGGGTCCCCGACGCCGACCCCGATCTGCTCCGCTACCTGGCAGAGCTTCGGCTGCTGCCCGGCGAGCGGGTAGAGATGCAGGCCTCGGCGCCGTTCGGGGGCCCGTTGACCGTGATCGTCGCCGGCGTCGAGGTCTCGGTCGCCCGCGAGATCGCAGACCGGATAGGCGTCAGCCCCAGGGGTAGGGGCTGACGTAGCGGAGTTCCGAGGCCGTCGCGCCGAGGATCGCGAAGACGCGCACCCGCTGGTTCCCACCGGTGGCAGGCAGGAGGCTGCGTGGCAGTTCGAAGGCGAAGCGGTCCTTCCCGCCCGAGCCCTTGTCGATGAAGCGAAGCGGCCGGAGATCGGCGGCGCGGCCGACGAAGACGGCGCGCCCGTCGACGAAGACGACCAGCGAGTCGACGAGGCGGCGCTTTCCTGTGCCGTCCGCACGCCCGCGGAAGGCGAAGCCGGTGCTCGTCTTAGAGACGTCGACCGTGCCCCGGATCGCGCCGTCGTCGACGCGGATCGTCTTCCCCTCGGTGGACTCGATGACCTCGCGCCCGCCACGCCGCCGCAGCACGAGGTTCGGTTCGCTTCCGCGAAGCTGCTCGAGAACGAACTTGCCGCGGACTCCGCGGATCGCGAACACGTCGACGGCGTTCCGCCCGCGGCGAAGCGCCGACTCCGGGAAGAGCGCGGAGAACTGCGTCTTCCCGTCCTGTGTGAACGTCTCGGTCGTCGCTGCGATGCGTCCGTTCACCGCGACCGCGAGGTCGAGCTGCGGCGCGTGCTTCCCCGTGACCGTCCCGGCGAGGAAGGTGGGGACGAACTCGGCGTTCGGGTCGACGGCGCTCAGGAAGGAGCGTCCCTCGAGCTGCACCCGCGCCGCGCTCGGCCGCACGGTAAGCGTGGCGATGCGGCGCCCGCGCAGGACGCGGTAGGGGCCCAGCCGGTAGACCGGACCGAAGGAGCCCGTGCCGAAGAGGGCGACGTACTCCGCGAGCGTCCGGACGCGCTTCTGGCGTAACACCGACAAGCGGGCGGACGTCTGCCCGCCGTCGTTCACGACCGTGATCGTCCCGTCCGCCGGCAGCCGGCGCCCGACGAGCGACTTGCCCTCGACGCGCCACGGCATCCGGATGCCGAGCACGTGGGCGATCGTCGGGAGGATGTCGATCGTGCGTGCGTAGCCGTCGACCACCCGGCCGGTCCGCTGGCCGGGCAGCTTCACGAAGAGCGGCATGAAGGCGACGTCGTCAAGGTTCGTCGGCGTCGCCCGGCGCCGCTGGTCGTCGCCGCGAAAGCTGACGCCGTGGTCGGCGGTGACGACGAGCAGCGCGCGGTCGTAGAGGCCGGTCTCGTGCAGCCGGCGGAGGATCAGCCCAAGCGCGCGGTCGGTGTACCCGAGCTGGAGGAGGTAGCGCTGCTCTCCCTGGAGCGCCGGCCACGTCGCGAGCCAGTGGCCCTCCTTGTAGCCGCCGAGCGGGCGCGCCTCGACGGCGTTCCGCCGTCCGGAGGGGAGGTAGAAGTAGGGCCAGTGCGGAAGCGCCGTGTGGAGGAAGTAGAGCGTCGGCTCCACGTCGGACGAGAGCCCGTCCGTGAAGCGGCACACGCTCCGCGCGCACGGCTCGATCTGCCCGGACGCGGTCCGGCGAACCGGCTCTTCTCTCCTTCGGGCTTGGCCGCCGAAGTTCCCCCAGCTGTCGCTGATCGGCGGTAGCTCTGCCGCGTAGGGGCTCGGGACGAGCAGGTGGAGATACACGATCCCGGCGTCCGAGGCGAGAGAGCCCGTGGCGGCGCTGACGTCCTGCGACGCGGCGGCGTCGGGACAGAGGCTCGTCGGACAGAGGTGGGTGAGGGTCTCGATCACCCGCAGCCGGTAGCTCTTGCCGAGGAGCGTGAAGAGGTTTCTCGGGTACTCGGAGTAGATGGGGAGGCTGTTCGGCTTCGGACGCGAGCCGGTGAGGATGGCGGGAACGGCACCGACCGTCTCCCAGAAGACGGTCGAGGCGCTGCGATACCAGGTGGCGTCCCGCGCGAGTGCGGCGAAGTTCGGGAACCGGCCGGCGTCGATCCGCCCGCTTCGATTCATCAGGGTCGTCGTGCTCAGCTCGTCGAAGACGACGACCACGACCGGGGTCCTCGAGCCCACCGTCGCCGCCTGCACCTCGGGCGTATGGACGAAGACGAGCTTCGTCACCGGCGAGTCGAAGAGAAAGAGCCCGAGGAAGAGGAGCGGCGCGGCGGCGAGGACGGAGAGGAACGAGCCGACGACACGCACGCGCCAGTAGAGGGCGGCGACGGCGACGCCGGCAGCGGCGGCCACGACGAGCGCTCCGGCGCCGGAGAGTGTCTCGCCCTTCGTGAGCGCGTGCAGCACGACGACGGCGCTCAAGCCCGCGACGAACAAGAGGTGCAGCGTCCGCGCTAGTGGACGGCTGACGAGGTCGGCGGCGAGCTCGACGGCGAGGAGCGCTGCCGGCAAGGCGAACGTGACCGCGAGCGCGAAGAGGACGATCTGGAGGCTCGACGAGCCCCGGACGGCGAAGAACGCGGCGTTCTTGCCCAGGATGTCGAGCAGCGGCTGGGCGAGTGCGAAGGCGGAGAGCGCGGTCAGGTGGGCGCCGTTGACGAGCGCCCGCCGGAGACGGCTCTCAGGTCTTGGGGCGGACAAAGTAGAGACCCCGCCGCCCTGACGCGAGCTCCTCGGTGCGCAGGACGTCGAAGTGCTCGCCGAGGCACCGCTCGAACCAGTCGCGCCGGTAGTCGGGATGGTCACCGGGCCGCTTGCGCGCGAGGAGCCGCTTGACCATCGGGTCCTCGGGAGTCGGGAACTCGACCACGAGCGCGGCGTCGAGGCTGCGCAGCCAGTCGATGAGCTCGGCGACCGGGACGTTTCCGCCGATCGACAGGTGGTGGACGAGCGCGAGGCAGAGCGCGAGGTCGGGCGTGCCGCGCGCGGCGAGCGGCCGCCGCTCGAGCCCGCGCCAGCCGAGCCCCGGTGACGGGTCGGCGAGGTTCATCGTCAGCGGGAGGATCCTTGTCTGCCCCTCGCGCTTCAGCGCCTCGTAGAGGCGGTCGACGACGAGCGCGTCGCCGTCGATCGCGACGACCTCCTCCGCCGTCTCGGCCGCGATCCGCGCATGGCGGCCGTCGTTGCAGCCGAGGTCCCAGACGAGCCGCGGCCGCTCGGCGGCTACCGCTTCCGACACGAAC
>DASQWB010000023.1:0-5481 GCA_035640455.1 Gaiellaceae bacterium
GCTGATGGGCTACGACAGCGGGCGCGTCTCCGTCGTCCTGAACCGCGCCGACACGCGGATCGGGATCAGCCGCGAGGACGTGGCCGCGATCGTCGGTCGGCCGCCGAACGTCATGGTGCCGAGCGACCGGGAGATCCCGAAAGCCCTCACGGAGGGCGTGCCGATCGTGCTCGCGAACGAGCGCTCGGATGCCGCCTCCGCGTTCCGCGAGCTCGCCGAGAGCTACGTCGGCGCCGTGTCGACGAACGGGAGCAGTCCGCCGGCGGAGACCGGAGAGCGCGCCCCGCGCGACGTCATCAAGCAGCTCCTCGGGAGGCGATGATGGAACTTCACGAGCGACTCACGAGCACGCGCCCGATCGTCGCTACGGGCGGGCGCGACCCCTTCGCCGAGGTCAAGAACCGGATCCACCTCGCCGTTATCGGCGACCTCGGCCCGCAGCTCTTCGCGACGACGATAGACCCCTTCGCGCTCCGCGAGCGGGTCACCTCCGAGATCGAGACGAGGCTCGCCGGGGAGCCCGGCATCTCGAAGGACGACCGGGAGCGGATCGCCGGCGACATCGCGGCCGACATCCTCGGTCACGGGCCGCTCGAGCGGCTCCTCTCCGACGACAGCGTGACGGAGATCATGGTCAACGGCCCGCACGAGATCTGGGTGGAGCGGCAGGGCCGGCTCTACCAGACGACGGTCCAGTTCAACGACGAGTCGCACCTGCGCCGGATCATCAACAAGATGGTCGCTCAGGTCGGGCGGCGGATCGACGAGTCGTCGCCGATGGTCGACGCGCGCCTTCCTGACGGAAGCCGTGTGAACGCCGTCATCCCGCCGCTCTCGCTGAGCGGCCCGCTCGTCACGATCCGCAAGTTCTCGAACAAGCGGCTCGACCTCCACGAGATGATCAGGCTCGGGACGCTGAGCACGGAAACCGTCGACTTCCTCCAGCGGTGCATCCTCGCCCAGCTCAACGTCCTCATCTCGGGCGGGACGGGCACCGGCAAGACGACGCTCCTGAACGCGCTCTCGCAGGCGATCTCGGACGCGGAGCGGATCGTGACGATCGAGGACGCGGCCGAGCTCCAGCTGAAGCAGAACCACGTCCTGCGGCTCGAGGGGCGACCGAAGAACATCGAGGGCTCGGGCGAGATCACGATCCGCGACCTCGTGCGCAACGCGCTGCGGATGCGGCCCGACCGGATCATCGTCGGCGAGGTCCGCGGCGCCGAGGCGCTCGACATGCTCCAGGCGATGAACACGGGCCACGACGGCTCGCTCACCACCGTCCACGCCAACGCGCCGCGTGACGCGCTCGCCCGTATCGAGACGATGGTGCTGATGGCGGGCTACGACCTGCCGATCCGTGCGATCCGCCAGCAGGTCGCCTCGGCGCTCGACATGATCATCCACCTCGAGCGGCTCGAGGACGGAACCCGCCGCGTCACGGCGATCACCGAGGTCCAGCGGATGGAGTCCGACGTGATCACGCTGCAGGATCTGTTCGCGTTCCGCATCGACCGGGTGACCCCGGAGCACGTCGTGATCGGCGAGCTCGCCGCGACCGGACTGCGTCCGACCTTCCTCTACAAGTTCGAGAAGCGCGGCATCACGCTGCCGGTCGACCTCTTCGTGAAGAAGGCGCCGCCCGTGCCCGACTTCCAGAAGACGCCGGTGGTGACATGAGGAGGCTCCTGCTCGCTCCCGCCGTCGCCGCGTCGGCGCTGCTCGCGACCGGCACCGCCTCGCCGGCGGCCCGCTCGTTCCACGTCACACAGGCCCAGTCGTCGTTCCCCGAGCGCGCTTACGTGCTCAGCCTGCCCGAGCGGATGCGCCTGCACCGCGGGCAGGTGCAGGTGTTCGAGAACGGCCGCCCTGTTCCGGACCTCGACATCGTCGCGAGCACCGCGGCCTCGCCGAAGCAGTTCGGCGTCGTCCTCGTCATCGACGCGAGCCAGAGCATGGAAGGCAAGCCCGAGGAGGCGGCGCTCGCGGCCGCGCGGGCGTTCGCCGCGCAGCGGCGTCCCAACGAACAGCTCGCCGTGATCACGTACAACGTCGAGCCGCAGGTAGTGCTGGACTTCACGACGGACGGGGCCAAGATCGACGCCGCGCTGTCGAAGCGGCCTCCGTTCAACTTCGGCACGCACATCTCCGACGCGGTCGTCAAGGCGCTCGAGCTCATCAAGGCGGCACACATCACCGCCGGCTCGGTTGTCGTCCTGTCGGACGGTCAGGAGCATCGCGGCCACCACGACAAGGCGAAGCACGAGACGGAGGAGTCGGCGGCGAAGGCCGCGCGTCACGCGCACGTACGCGTCTTCACCGTCGGACTCCGCTCGCAGTTCTTCGACCCGAAGACGCTCCGCCACCTCGCCGTGGACACCGGGGCCCAGTACTCGGAGGCCGTGACGGCGGCCCAGCTGCGCGCGATCTACACGTCGCTCGGATTCAAGCTGGCCCGTGAGTACGTCCTGCGGTACACCTCACCCGCGGGACCGGGTCGGCACATCACCGTCTCGGTTCGCGTGCGCGGCCTGCGGGGAGTGGCTACCTCCGCGTACGTCACCCCACGCCTGCACGTCAAGGGGGCGACGAAGGCGAAGCCCTACCACGAGTCCTTCCTGCACAGGCTCTTCACCTCGCCGCTGATGACGCTCTTCATCGTGTTCCTCGCGGCCTCGCTCGTCGCCATCTCGGTGATCGCGTTCGCGTCGACCTGGAAGCGGGGGACGCTGCAGAAGCGGATGGCCGAGTTCGTGTCCCTGCCCCTTCCTGAGAAGGAGCGCGCGAGCGGCGTCCTCGCCGACAAGATCGAGGGCGGGACGGAGAAGATGCTCGACCGCACGGGGTGGTGGGCCCGCTTCGCCGCCGACATCGAGTTCGCCGGCATCAAGGCCAAGCCGGAGCGGATCGTCCTCTTCACCTTCATCGGGACGTTCCTGACCGTCTGGGTGCTCTCGGTGTTCACCCATTCGCTGCTCGTCGCGCTCTTTCTCGGGCTCTGCATCCCGTTCGTCGTCCGGTTCTGGATCAAGCGCAAGGTCGACCGCAAGCGGCAGCTCTTCGCCGAGCAGCTTCCGGACAACCTCCAGGTGCTCGCCTCGGCGCTCCGCGCGGGGCACAGCTTCATCGGCGCCCTCTCGGTCGTCGTCGACGACGCGCCGGAGCCGTCCCGAACGGAGTTCCGGCGCGTCGTCGCGGACGAGCAGCTCGGCGTGCCGCTCGAGGACGCCCTCCACGTCGTGGTGGAGCGAATGGAGAGCCGCGAGCTCGAGCAGGTCGCGCTCGTCGCCGCCCTTCAGCGGCAGTCGGGCGGCAACACGGCCGAGGTGCTCGACCGCGTGACCGAGACGATCCGGGAGCGCTTCGAGCTCCGCCGCACCGTGCGGACGCTGACGGCGCAGGGCCGCCTCTCGCGCTGGGTCGTCTCCTTCCTGCCTCTGTTCCTGCTGCTCGTGATCACGTTCATCAACCCGGGCTACATGCACGTCATGTACGCGAGCACGGCCGGCCGGATTGCGCTCGTCTTCTCGGCGCTCATGGTCGTCGCCGGGTCGCTCGTGATCAGGCGGATCATCAACATCAAGGTCTGAAAGGACGGCGCGATGATTCTCCTCTTGCTGCTCGGAATCGCACTCGTCGGCATCGGAGCCGCCCTGCTCGCCAGCGCCGTTCTCAACCCCAACTTGCGCGGCGCGCCGCCGGTGGCGCAGATCGAGCGCTACGGCTTCACCCGTCAGAGGAAGGAGAAGCCGAAGGCCGACATCGGCGGGCTCGTCGACCGCGCCGCCGACAGCGTCGGGGAGCGCTTCGTCGGACGGTACGGCGGCGGCGACGACATCCGCCGCCAGCTCGTGGCGGCCGGCATGTACCGCGTCACGGCGAGCAAGTTCTTCGGCTACCGCATCCTCGCCACGATCGGCCTGCCGCTGATCTGGATCTGGTTCTCGGTCACGACGTCGAGGTCCGGCGTCGTCGGCTTCCTCGGCACGATCGCCTGCGCTGCCATCGGCTGGGTCGCGCCGCTGCGGATCGTGAAGGACCGCGCGTCGCGGCGCCTCGCGGAGATCGACTACGAGCTGCCCGAGCTGATCGACCTCCTCGTCGTGACCGTCGAGGCCGGCCTCGGCTTCGTCGGCTCGCTCCAGATGGCCTCGGGGCGGCTCACGGGGCCGCTGGGGGAGGAGCTCCGCCTCACGCTGCAGGAGCAGAACATGGGGCTCTCGATCAACGAGGCGCTCGCGAACACGATGGCCCGCTGCGACACGCCGTCGATGCGCTCCTTCGTCCGCTCGATCGTGCAGGGCGAGACGCTGGGCGTCTCGATCGGCCAGATCATGCGCGACCTGGCGACGGAAATGAGGCGGCGGCGCAAGGCGAGCGCGGAGGAGCGCGCGCAGAAGGCGCCGATCAAGATCCTCTTCCCCCTCGTCTTCCTGATCTTCCCGGCCATGTTCGTCGTGCTGCTCGGCCCGGCGCTGGCGCAGTTCCTGCACGCGATCCGCGGCATCAAGTAGCGCGGGCGGACCCCTCGGCCGGGTGATTGCGCCCGGCCGAGGCCGCAGCCGATCATGAGCGGACAGGGCAATGCAAGGCATGGCTGACGATCTGAGCCGTGCGGCCCGGCTGCCCAGCTTCGAGGTTCACGAGATCCTCGAGGGGAACCCTGCGCTCGACCTCGGCGTACGGTTCGTCTCGAGCGACTACCTCGAAGCCGTCGACGCAGCGCTCGAGTACCTCGACGAGCACGATCCCGCCCGCACCGGGGCAGTCAGCGGCGTGGAGATCCACCGCATCCGCGACGAGGAGCGGGAGACCGTCTGGAGCTATACGCACAGCGCGATCGGGCCACCGCAGGACCTCGTCGCGGTCTGGGGCTTCCAGCCGACGCGGGCCTGGTTCCGCCCCGAAGCCGCAGCGTAAGTTCGCTTTCCTCCTAGACTGCGCCACGTGGCGAAGGTGGAGGATGTCCCGACCGCCGAGACGCCGCTCGAATGGGATACCCCGCTCTTTCGGACGGCGCTCGCGCAGTTCGAGCAGGCGCTCCCGAGCGCGGGCGTGAAGCCGGAGGTCGCCGAGCGGCTCCGCTCGCCCGAGCGGGCGATCATGGTCAGCTGCCCGGTCCGGCTCGACGACGGGACCTTCGGCGTCTTCCCGGCCTACCGGGTGCAGCACTCGACCGTCCTCGGGCCGACGAAGGGCGGGATCCGCTACGACGCCGAGGTCACGCTCGGCGAGTGCGCCGCGCTCGCGATGTGGATGACCTGGAAGTGCGCTCTCCTCCGCCTGCCCTACGGCGGCGCGAAGGGCGGCGTCCGCTGCAACCCGCGCGCGCTCTCGCCGGGCGAGATCCAGCGGCTGACGCGGCGCTACACCTCGGAGCTCCTCCCGTTCATCGGCCCGCAGGCGGACATCCCCGCTCCGGACATGGCCACGAACGAGCAGACGATGGCGTGGATGATGGACACGTACTCGATGCAGAAG
>DASQWB010000024.1:0-25211 GCA_035640455.1 Gaiellaceae bacterium
CCTGACGGCGCTCGGCGCGATCCTCGCGTTCGCCGTCAGCGCCGACGTGTCGGGCGTGAACATCCACACCGTCGGCTGGATCCTGATGATCGTCGGGATCGCGGGAGTCGTGCTCTCGCTGATCTTCTGGTCGTCGTGGGCAGGCCCCGGGTACTTCACGCGGCGCCGTACGGCGTACGTCGACGAAGGCCCGCCCGCCGACCCGTACTACCGGTAAGGATCACCCAGAGCTAGGACGGGCCGCCTTTGTGCGGCCCGTCTCGCTATTCGAGGACCTCGAGCGCGAGCGCGGCGAGCTCGCGCCCCACGAGCGGCGCGAACTTGAACCCGTGCCCGCTGCAGGGCGACCCGACGATCACGCGGCCCTGCCGCTCGAGCAGGAAGCTCTGGTCGGGCATGTTCGTGTAGAGGCACGTCTCGGTGCGAAGCGGCTCGAGCCCCGCGCCGTCGACGTGCTCGGCGACCCAGTCCCGCGCGCACCGAACCGCCTCGGGCTCGACGGTTCCCTCGTCGTCGGGGTCGGTCGGCGGTCCGGTTCGGTGGACGCCGACCTTCAGGCCTTCCGGGCTCGGAAGGGCGTAGACCGAGTCGCCGGGGCGCGGGAACGCGTAGCCCTCCGGAAGGCGCCAGTCGATGATCGTCGGAAGACCATTGCCGGCGGCGACCGAGAAGTACGCGACGCTCTCTCTCGTCGGCGTGACCGGGGGATTGATTCCGAGCGGCTCGAGGAGCCGTGACACCCAGGCGCCGGCGGTGACGACGACCCCCTGCGCCTCGATCGTCTCGCCGTCAATGTGGACGCGGCCCTGGTCGTCGAGCCGGGCCACCCGGGTCCGCTCGCGAACGGGGAGCCCGCGGAGGAACGCGCGCTGGGCGCGCACGGCGTTGACGACGCCGCCGTCGCGCTGGACGAGCGCCGGCGTTCCGGCCTCGATCCGGAGCGGGGACGGAAGGTCGGCGCCGTCGAGGACGTCGAACTCGACGCCGCATGCGGAGAGCGCCGCGACGCGCTCCTCCGTTCCGGGCCCGACGTCGAGCGAACCGGTCGTCGTGAGGATGGCCTCGCCGGTCTCGGCCTCGAGCTCGCGCCACAGCGGCAGCGCGCGCCGCGCCTGCGCGACCCAGTGCGGGTCGTCGTAGACGAGCCGGAAGATCCGCGCCTCGCCGTGGCTCGACCCGCGCGAGTGGCCGAGCTCGAACTGCTCCAGGACGACTGCCTCGTGCCCCGCGCGCGCGAGCGCGTACGCCGTCGCGGCGCCCATGACGCCGGCGCCGACGACGACGATCTCGGCGCGCTCGCCCACGCCGGGGCGATGCTACTGGTGCATCGGCGCCGACGTTCCCGGCAGGTGGAGGAGGCTCTCCACGTCGCGCACGCCCTGCACCTTGCGCGTCTTCTCGACGAGGTCGTTCAGCATGTCCGGGCTCGGAACCTCGCCGCGGAGCTGGACGACGCCCTTCTGGACGTTGACGTCGATCTGGCCCTTCGGGACGTCGGCGTCGCGGAAGATCTCCGTCTCGACCTTGCGTGCGAGCGTCGCGTCATCGAACTCCTTCGGCTCCTCCTTCAGGTGCTGGACCTGCTGGGACATGCCGTAGACGCGTGCCCCGACGCCGCGGCCGGCCCGTTCGGCCCGCTGCCCGGTGCGGCGAAAGAAACCCGCGGTGCGGTCGACGAGCAGCGCGCGCCGCCGCCTGCCTTGCTGCGGGTCGAAGAAGAGCGTCCCCAGGCTGCCGAGGACGCCGCCGACGAGGAACTGGCGAAACCGTCGCTTTTCGGCCATGCGGTCTCCTTCCCGCTCGAGAGTGGTCGCCGTGGCTCTCCCCGGCGGGCCGCCGATCCAAACGACCGCCGGTATCGTCAGCTCGATGCGCCCTCGAGAGCGCCTCCCGCAGCTGTCGGACGCAACGTTCATCACGGACGGCGGCATGGAGACGACGCTCATCTTCCACGGCGGGCTCGACCTGCCGCACTTCGCCTCGTTCGTCCTCCTCGACGACGAGGACGGGGTGCGTGCGCTGCGCGAGTACTTCCTGCCGTACGTCGAGATCGCCCGCGAGGCCGGTGTCGGAATCGTGCTCGACACGCCCACGTGGCGCGCGAACGCCGACTGGGGCGAGCGGCTCGGGTACACGGCCGAGGCGCTCGCGGACGTCAACCGCCGCGGCGTCCGGCTCCTCGAGCGGCTCCGGGAGGAAGCCGGCGGGCGGCCGCAGGTCGTGATCTGCGGCTGCGTCGGCCCGCGTGGCGACGGCTACCAGGTGGGCGAGACGATGACGACCGAGCGCAGGCATTCCGCCGGTCGTCTCCTTCACCGTCGAGACCGACGGGCGACTCCCCGAGCGGCCAGCCGCTGGCGGAGGCCACCGAGCAGGTGGACGAGGAGACGGACGGCGCTGCCGCGTACTTCATGGTGAACTGCGCGCACCCGACGCACTTCGAGCACGTCCTCGAGCCGGGGTCGCCGCCGCTCGAGCGCATCCGCGGCCTGCGCGCGAACGCCTCGACGATGAGCCATGCGGAGCTCGACGAGGCCGAGGAGCTCGACGAGGGCGACCCCGTCGACCTCGCCCGCCGCTACCGCGAGCTGCGCCGCAGGCTTCCGAACCTGAACGTCGTCGGCGGCTGCTGTGGAACCGACCACCGGCACATCCGGGAAATCTGCCGCGTCTGGTCGGCTGACGTCACCCGATCGGCGGGTTGACCCGGCCGCAGCGCCCTTGTACAACCAAAGCCGACTGCGGCTCGACCGGCGAAGCCAGGATCGACTGAGGAGGGCCACAGCGCCTAGCCGACGAACTTCCGGGAGAGATGAGCAGCCCACCAAGCGTCCTCGTCTGCGACGACGAGCCGAACCTGCGCGAGCTGATCCGCCTCAGCCTCGGCCCGCGCTACGCCTTCGTCGAAGCGGCCGATGGCGAGCAGGCCCTCGCACTCGCGCGCGCGCTCCGGCCGCAGCTCGTCATCCTAGACCTGATGATGCCCAGGTTGAACGGCCTCGACGTCCTCTCGAAGCTCAAAGCTGACCCCGAGCTGATGGCGACGCCCGTGCTCGTCGTCACCGCTCAGCCCGCCTCGGAGGAGGAGGCACGGGCGAATGGAGCCGACGGCGTGATCGTGAAGCCGTTCGGCCCGGAGGAGCTCGCGGAGCTCGCCGCCGGGCTCGTCGGAGCGGGACGATGAGCGTCGGTCGGCCCAGGTGGCTGCCGTCCGGCCTCTCGGCGGCGATGGGCATCGCGGCCGCGGTCGTCGCCGCGGCGCTCGCGACGCTCTTCGTGCTGCTCCTGCTCGCGATCCTCTCCTACCGGCACGCCTCGATCACCGCGCGGCACGCGCAGCAGGCGATCGCCAGCGCGAACCAGCTCGAGACAACCGCTCTGGATCTCGAAACCGGCCTGCGGGGCTTTGCGCTCACCAATCAGGAGAGCTCGCTCGAGCCGTGGAAACAGGCGCGGCGCGCCTACGGAGGACAGGTGGAGCAGCTGCTCCGCCTCTCTTCCGACACCCCGGGGCAAGAGCAGCGCGCGCGTGCGATCCAGGCGGCGATCGACTCCTACCTCAACGACTACTCGCTCAACCTCCTGCGCTTCATGCGACGGAACCCCGGCGCCGAGCGCCGGATCATCGCGGCAGGACAAGGTCTGCACAAGCTCGACGTCGTGCGTTCTCGCTTCAGGACGTTCATCGCCAGCGAGCGGCGGATCGCCGACGAGCGAGACGCGAAGGCGCGAAGGACCGGGCGGATCGCGATCGGCCTCGGAGCCGGCAGCCTCGCACTCGCGATGCTCCTGATCGTCCTGCTGACGGCCTATCTGGCCCGCCGGGTCGCGCGGCCGATCCGGATCACCGCCGAGGCGGCCGGCCGGCTCGCCGATGGCGACCTCTCGAGCCGCGTCGAGGAGCGCGGCGTCGCGGAGGTCGGCCACCTCCAGCAGGCCTTCAACAGCATGGCCGCCTCGCTCGAGCGCGGCCGCCACGAGCTCGAGGACCAGAACCGGAAGCTGCGCGAGAGCGAGCGCGTGAAGAGCGAGCTCGTCAGCAGCGTCTCGCACGAGCTCCGGACGCCGCTCGCGAGCATCCTCGGCTTCTCCGACCTCATGCTCCAGCGCGACCTCGACACGGCTGACCGGCGGCGCTACCTTCAGCTCGTCCGCGGCGAGGCCGACCGGCTCGCGGCCCTCCTCAACGACCTCCTCGACCTCCAGCGGATCGAGGAAGGCGGCGTCGTGCTCACGCGCGAGGACGTCGACCTCTCGGAGCTCTTGGCATCTCAGGTCGTCCTCTACTCGGCCCAGAGCGAACAGCACCAGCTCGAGCTCGACGCCCAGCGGCACTGCCTCGTCGACGGCGACCGCGACCGGCTGGCCCAGGTGGTGGGCAACCTGCTCTCGAACGCGATCAAGTACTCGCCCGACGGAGGCGTCGTTCGGATCGAGGCGACTCGCGCGGACGGGCGCGTGCGGGTGACGGTTCAGGACGAGGGCATGGGGATCCCGACGGCGCAGCAGAGCCAGATCTTCACGAAGTTCTTTCGTGGCGACGCCGGCCGCAGGCTCGGGATCGGCGGGACCGGCCTCGGCCTCGCCCTCTCGCGCGACATCGTCGAGGCGCACGGAGGCCGGATGGGCTTCGAGAGCGACGAGGGCGAAGGCTCGACGTTCTGGTTCGAGTTGCCGACGCCGGCCTCGGCGAAGCCGGAGCGCGGCGGCGTCGGCCTCAGCGACAGCCGGCGATCAGGCGCAGGCTCGTAACCGGCTGGAGCTCGCCGCCGTTCGCCGCGGCCTGGAGCCTGGGCCGGTTGCCGTTCCAGAAGCCGACGCCCGCGACGTAGGCGACCCCGCCGAGCGCGGGCGAGTTCGGTCGTGGTGGCCCACACCGTGACACGAGGTCGTTGCGAGCCGCGACGATCGCGCTTCGTCCTCGGGACGCCTTGGTCAGGCAGTCACGCGAAGGCATGCCGACCCGGATGTAGCCGTGGTCGTCGAAGAGGGCGAGCTCGATCGAGCCGTCTTGAAGGCCCCGGTAGACGACGATCTGCCCGATCACCTCCCATGCCTGTCGCTGAAACGGCGTGCGCCTCCGGGTCGGCGTGGGGTGCGGCGCCGACAGCTGCGCAATTGCGCCGATCGTCGTGGAGCGGGGGCGCATCCGTACGAGCCGGCGATCCTGGTCGCTGAGGGTCTTCAGCCGCTCGATGGTGCCGAGACAGCGAGCCGGGAGGGTCCCACCGCGACGCGGGCGCGCCGAAGCCGAGGTGGCCGCGACGGCAAGGGCGGCCGCTAGGGCGACGCCTGCATACGCCGCACGAGGTGCTGGGCGCTCCCCCGGGATAGCCGCGCGAGCCTACCGAAAACTCGTGTGTGAAGAGGCGCTCGTCAGCTACCTCGGCGCTGCTCGGTGCATCCGCCGCCGCGACCGACATGGCGGGCGCGGCTATCGACGGCTCGCCGGCAGCAGACGATCCTCGCGAAGTCGTCATGGCCCGCAAAGCGGGCCGGACTTCGCGAGGAAGTGGGCCGTGAAGGATTCGAACCTTCGACCTTGGGATTAAGAGTCCCCTGCTCTACCAGCTGAGCTAACGGCCCGGGGCGGCGCGTAGTGTAGCCCGCCGTGAAAGTGCTCTCGGTGGTCGGGAACCGGCCCCAGTTCATCAAGTCCGCGCCGCTCTCGATGGCGCTCCACGAGCGTGGGATCGAGGAGGTCGTCCTCCACACCGGGCAGCACTACGACCGCGAGCTCTCGCAGGTCTTCTTCGACGAGCTCGGGCTTGGCGAGCCTCGCTACCGGCTCGAGGCGCACACCGCCGAGCCCGCGGCGATGATCCCCGGGATCCGCGCTGCCCTCGAGGCCGAGCGGCCCGACTGGGCGCTCGTCTACGGGGACACGAACTCGACGCTCGCCGGCGCTCGAGCGGCCCGGGACACGGCTGTCCTGCTCGCGCACGTCGAGGCCGGCCTGCGGAGCGGCGACCCCGAGATGCCCGAGGAGCGGAACCGGATCGAGGTCGACGCGCTCGCGCGCCTGCTCCTCTGCCCCGACGAGCGCTCGCGCGCCACCCTCGCCGCCGAGGGCGTCAACGGCGAGGCCGTCGTCGTCGGCGACGTCATGGCCGACGCCTGCTTCCGCCTCGCGCCGATCGCGCGCGAGCGCTGCCACGCGCTCGCGCGGCTCCACCTCGAGCCTGGCCGCTACCTCCTCGTCACCCTCCATCGGGCCGCGAACGTGCAGCCCGACCGGCTGCGCAGAATCGTCGAAGGGCTGAGACGCCTCGACGAGCCGCTCGTCTTCCCCGCTCACCCGCGCACGCGCGCGGCACTCGACGCGAACCGCCTCGACATCCCCACGCTCGAGCCGCTCGGCTACCTCGACCTGGCCGCGCTCGCGTCGCAGGCCCGCGTGATCCTCACCGACTCGGGCGGGCTCCAGAAGGAGGCGTATTGGTACGGCGTCCCGTGCGTCACGCTCCGGCCCAGCACCGAGTGGGTCGACACCGTCGAGGCCGGCGCGAACACGCTCGTCGACGACGACCCCGACCGGATCGTCGAGGCCGTCGCCCACGCGCGAATGCCGCCCGACCCGCCGCCGCTCTATGGCGACGGTCACGCCTCCGAGCGGGTGGCCGAAGCCCTGCTCTCTATGCTTCCCGGCCGATGAACGGGGGGATCGCGATCGTCGGCGCCGGCTACGTCGGCGTGCCGCTGGCGCAGGTGTTCGCGGAGGCCGGCCACGACGTGCTGCTCGTCGACGTCGACGCAGATCGGGTCGAGAAGCTGAACCGCGGCGAGAGCTACATCGAGGACGTCTCCTCGGAGACCCTCGGCCACCTCGTCCGCGAGCACGGCCTGCGCGCCACGACCGACTACGACGAGCTCCGCGAGCGAGATGCGATCCTGATCGCGCTGCCGACCCCGCTCTCGCCGCAGCGCGAGCCCGACCTCTCGATCCTCCGCCACGCGGCCGCCGACATCGCCAAGCGGCTCCGCAACGGCCACCTCGTCGTCCTCCAGTCGACGACTTACCCGGGGACGACGCGCGACTGCCTCCTCCCGATCCTGGAGCGGAGTGGGCTCAAGGCGGGCAGCGACTTCCACCTCGCCTTCGCGCCGGAGCGGGTCGACCCCGGCAATCACGAGTGGACGACGAAGAACGTCACGAAGATCGTCGGCGGGATCACGCCCGCCTGCACGGAGGCGGCGGCGAAGCTCTATGGCTCGGCGATCGACACCGTCCACCCGGTCTCGTCGCCAGAGGCGGCGGAGCTCTCGAAGCTGCTCGAGAACATCTTCCGCTCGGTGAACATCGCGCTCGTGAACGAGCTCGCGCAGCTCTGCGACCGGATGGGGATCGACGTCTGGGAGGTCGTCGAGGCGGCGGCGACGAAGCCGTTCGGGTTCATGCCGTTCCAGCCCGGACCGGGCCTCGGCGGCCACTGCATTCCGATCGACCCCTTCTACCTGACCTGGAAGGCGCGCGAGTTCGGCTTCTACACCGAGTTCATCGAGCTCGCCGGGAAGGTGAACGAGAACATGCCGTACTTCTGCCGCTCGCTCATCTCGCAGGCGCTGAACCACGCGAAGGAGCGGTCGCTCAAGGGTTCCCGGGTGCTCGTCCTGGGCGTGGCCTACAAGGCCGACATCGGCGACGTGCGCGAGTCGCCCGCGCTGAAGCTGATCGAGCTGCTGCGGAACGCCGGCTCCGAGGTCGCCTACCACGACCCGCACGTGCCCGAGCTGCCCGACGTCGGCCTGCGCTCGGCGCCGCTCGAGGCGAGCGCCTACGACTGCGTCGCGATCGTCACCGCGCACTCGTCGATCGACTACGACCGGCTGGTGGACGACGCGTCGCTCGTCGTCGACCTCCGCAACGCGACCGGCAGGAACGGCTCCGGCAACGGAAAAGTCTGGAAGTTGTGACCCGTGTAGGCCTGGCAGGCCTGGGCTACTGGGGGCCCAATCTCGCGCGCAACTTCGACGAGCTGGCGGAGCTCACATGGCTCTGCGAGACCGACGACGGGCGGCTGCGGCGGTTCGCCGATCGCTACCCGGACGCGCGCTCGACGGCGCGCTTCGAGGAGATGCTCGCCGATCCGACACTCGACGCAGTCGTCGTCTCGACGCCGGTTCCGACCCACTACGAGCTCGCGAAGCGCGCGCTCGAGGCGGGCAAGCACGTCTTCGTCGAGAAGCCGCCGGCGATGCGAGCGGCGGAGATGGACGAGCTCGTCGGCCTTGCCGCGGAGGGCGAGCTCGTCCTCATGCCGGGCCACCTGCTGCTCTACCACCCCGGCGTCCAGAAGCTGAAGGAGCTCGTCGACACCGGCGAGCTCGGCGAGGTGCTCTGCGTCTACGGCAACCGCCAGAACCTCGGCATCGTGCGCACGAACGAGAACGCGCTCTGGTCGCTCGGCGTCCACGACCTCTCGGTGATCCTCTACCTGCTCGACGAGGAGCCGGTCGACGCGATCGCCCACGGCCGCGACTTCCTCACCGACGGCGTCGAGGACGTCGTCTTCTGCTACCTCCGCTTCCCGTCGGGGAAGATCGCGCACATGCACCTGTCGTGGCTCGACCCGCACAAGATGCGGCGGATCACCGTCGTCGGGCGCGAGAAGATGGCGGTCTTCGACGACATGGAGCTCGAGCGGAAGGTGACGGTGTACGAGAAGGCGCCGTGGAAGCAGGTCGAGACGTACGGCGAATGGCAGACGAGAAGCGGCGACATCTGGATCCCGAAGGTCGCGACCGACGAGCCGCTCCGGCTCGAATGCGCGCACTTCCTCCGCCTGGTCGAGGGCGACGGCGACCGGGCGAAGGTGGCGCAGGACGGCGCGATGGTCGTGCGCGCGCTCGAGCGGCTCACGGAGTCACTCGCCGCGTGAGCGAGATCGCGCCGACGGCGATCGTCTATCCGGGGACCGTGCTTGGGGAGGGCGTGAAGGTGCTCGACTACGCCGTCGTCGGCAAGCAGCCGGCGCTCTCGCCGCGCTCGACGGCGAAGCGCGAGCCGCAGCCGCCGGCCGAGCTCGGGCCCGGCACGATCGTCTCGACCGGCGCCGTCGTCTTCGCGGGCGCTCGCGTCGGCGCGCGCGTGATCGTCGGCGACCAGGCCTGCGTGCGCGAGCGCTGCGAGATCGGCGACGACGTGGTCATCGGCCGCGGCTCGCTCGTCGAGAACGACACGACGATCGGAGCGCTGACGAAGATCCAGGCGCACGCGTACATCACCGCCTACTCGGTGGTGGAGGAGGAGGTCTTCGTCGCGCCCTGCGTCGTCACGACGAACGACAACTTCATGGGGCGAACGGAGCAGCGCCACGAGCTCGTGAAGGGGCCCACGATCCGGCGCGGCGCGCGGGTGGGAGGCGCAGCTGTGTTGTGCCCGGGCGTGGAGATCGGCGAGGAAGCCTTCGTGGGCGCCGGGGCGGTGGTCACCCGAGACGTGCCCGCACGGGCCGTGGTGGTCGGGAATCCGGCGCGGCAGATCCGCGACGTGCCCGACGAGGAGGTGCTCGAGACTGAACGTTAGGCGTCGACGGTTGGCGGCGGCCGCGCTTGCCGCAGCTGGAGTTGTGCTGCTGCTCACACCGGCCGGCGGGGCGGTCGGCGCGGCAGCCCATCGGGTACTTGAGAACGCACCGGCGCCCACCGCAGGCCCTGGCATGCCGAGTCCGGCGATCCCGTGGCTAACGGCCGCGGAAAGAGCGCAGGCAGCCCAGACCCTCGCGAGCGACCGCCGCTCGAAGGCGATCTTCCGGGGAGCTTCCTACTCGGTGGCCGACATCGGCCCGTGGACGACGAACGACCAGAAGCTGATTGGCGCGAGCATGATCGTCCGCCTGAGCGCGCCGAAGTCGTTCCCGGTAATCGAGTGGCCGGCGATCGAGACCGATTGGACGCCCGGCTCCCGCTTCGCCCACTACCGCGAGAGAACGCTTCCGGCCTCGGCGATTGACGTCAGGGACTTCGATGTCCTCGTCGACCTGAACCGCGCGAGGCTGGTCTCGCTGCGGCCGAGGAACGCCGAGAAGATGAAGATCGCGCCGTGGATGGCGCCGTGGCCCGCCGCGAGCGGCGACTGACGGTCAGCGCTTCGCGATCGCCAGGTCGTACGCGCCGAAGCTCGTCGAGCCGACCTTCACCTCGAGGTAGTACCAGCCGCCGACGGCTGCTCGATAGACGAGCTGCTTCGCCTTCCGCACCAGTGGACGGGCTACGCCGAAGACGCTCGTCGTGCCCGGCTTCCACAACGCGAGCGAGATTTCGCTGCGGCCGGGTCCTCGCACGGTGGCGAGGAAGCGGTGGCCCGCCGCGATGCGGACGCGATAGACGTCGACTGGGTCGTCCCAGTAGTCGATCGTCGGCCGGGTACGGATCGTCCGGCCCCAGAGCGTGAAGGCGTCCGCTCCCGCGTCGTCGTTCGGCTCGAAGCGGTCCGCAGGCGGCAGCGGGCCGGCGAGCGCCGCGAGCGCCGCCGCGATGTCCAGGCGCCCCCACCCGGTGAGCGAGTCGCGGAGGAGCGGGCAGCGGCGGCACCCGTTGGAGGCGTTGGCGTCGGCGGCGGTGCGCTCGAGGATGGCGGAGACCTGGTCGGGCCGGAGATCCGGGTCGCTCGCCAGCAGGAGCGCGGCGGCGGCCGAGACCTGCGGCGCGGCGAACGACGTGCCGCTCGCGTGCACGTAGTCGGCCGGGCCGCAGTCGGAGTAGCCCTGGTCGGCGCAGGTCGGGCGGGCGGCGGTTATCCGCCGCGGGAGCGTCGAGAAGATGTCCTGGCCCGGTGCAGCGATGTCGTCGAAGACCGTGTCCCGATTGGAGAAGGCCGGCACCGACCCGTCCCGGGCGAGCGCGCTCACCCCGATCACGTGCGGCAGCGCGGCGGGGTAGCTGGCGAACGGCCAGGGCACGCGCGGCGCCTGGTCGGCGTTGCCGACGGCCGCCACGACGACGGTGCCGTGACGGACGGCGTACTCGATCGCCCGCGCCTCGGCCGATGAGTACGTGTCACGGAGCGGATCGGTCGGGTCGCGCAGGCCGCCGAGGCTGAGGTTGATCACCCGCGCCCCCTGCCCGACGGCCCAGCGGATCGCCGCCGTCTCCGCCCCGAGCGGGATCGTGCGGTCGCTGCGGACGACCTTCGCGACGACGAGCTTCGCCGGGAACGCGATCCCGGCGATGCCGAGCCCGTTGTTCGTCGAGGCCGCGATCTCGCCCGCGACGAAGGTGCCGTGCCCCTGCTCGTCGGTGAGCGGGCTTCCGCCGACGAAGCTCTTGGAGGCGACGACGCGGCCGGCGAGATCGGGATGGCCGCCGTCGATCCCGGAGTCGACGACGGCGACGCGGACGCCGTCGCCGGGAAGCGCCGGCAGCGCGCCGGGCCAGAGGTCGAAGGCGTGGTCCTGCTCCAGGTACCACTGCTTCGCGGCGAGCGGGTCGTTCGGCGCGAAGGCCGCGCCGGCTCCCCCCGCGGCGGCGCTGCCTGCGAACGCGAGGCAGGTCGCGGCCGCCGCGGCCGCGAGGCGTCTCACCCGGAGACGACCTCGAGCGGCTTCGTCGTCCCCGGCACGAACCCGCGGCCGGGCCTGACGCGAGCCCGGTACGTCCCGTTGTGGAGCTGCACGGCAGCGACGAAGTCGCCGTTCGCGTCGACGCGCGTGCGGGCGACGGTCCGCCAAGGCGCGCCGTCGAGCCGCTGGATCTCGACGAGCGCCCGCGGCAGGACGGGGCGGACGAGGCCACGCAGCGACGCCGCGCCCGCGGGAAGCCGGAAGCGGACGCGCGGCGCGACCGCGATCCGCACCGGGTTCGTGCGGAGCGAGCCGACGGCGAGGCGGTACCACGTCGTGAGAGCCGGCTTGACCGGGACGGCGAGCGTGCCGTCCGCCGCCGCCTTCACGCGCGCGGCACCGGCCCAGGCTCTGCCGGTGGCAGGGCGTTGCTCGAGCTCGACGGACGGGACCGACCGCGCGAGGCCGGAGAGCTTCGTCCGGCCGCCGTAGACGACCGGCGTCGCAGCCGCCGGCGGCGACAGCGCGACGACGCCAACCGAGAACCACGTCGAGCGCAGGCCGAGCGCCTTGCGGACGGCGGTGCCCGTCGCCGTCGACTCGCCGTTCGCCGCGACCGCGGTGACCGTCGCGACGCGGCCGGAGCCGTTCGTCTCCGTCTGCACGTCGAGGAGCTTGCCCTGGGCGTGGAGCGCCTTCCCGAGCTTCGCCGCGCCGAAGGCGAAGGGCCCCCAGTCGTGGTAGGGCGAGATCGAGTCGTACGGGTCGGTCACGGAGACGAGGTACGGAACGGTCGTGCCGAAGGCGTCCGCCGACGAGGCCGTGCGGCCGCCCGAGGTCGAGAAGAAGAACGTCTTCGCGACCCGGCCCGCGTAGACGACGACCTGACCGGCCGTGGCCTGGACGGCCGCGTTCGTCTCCGGCTGCTCGGCGGCGACGCCGGCGTAGACCTGGCTGCGCGTGTCGCGGTAGAGGTCGAACGCCCCCGTCTGGAGATGAGTCAGCGCGTAGGAGCGCGCGGCGACGGCCTGCGCCTTCAGCGCCTCCGGCGCCCACGAGTGCGGCATCTCCGACGGCACGACGCCCTGGAGGTACGGCTCCAGGCCGACTGCGTTCACGGCCTGGAGCTTCGCACCGGCGGCCGCGGCCTGGATCTGCCCTCGGTAGGCGCGGCCGGCGAGCCCGAGCGGCGTCGTGCCGGGTGCGAAGGTCAGCGGCCCCGGAAGCGCCTTCGCCTTCGCGGCGTCGTCGACCTTGAGGCGAAGCTTCGAGTCGAAGGTCACCTTGCCGGCGGCGACGTCGTGCGCCTTGCCGGTCGCGTCGGTGACGGTGAAGTCAGTCGTAGAGGAGATCGTGAGCTTGGCCTTGCCCTGGGCGAGCAGCACGCGCACCTTGCGCACGGGCGCCGCGCCGATCGTCGTGCCGGGGTAGTAGTGCGCGAGGATTCCGCGGTAGCCGAGCCCGTGCTTCGCGTATCCGAACGCGCCGTACTGGCTCATCCCGACACCGTGGCCCCAGCCGTGGCCGCTGACGACGAAGAGCGGTGTCGGCGTGCGGGCCGCGGGCGCAGCGGCGGGACCGCCCACCCGCGCGAGGGCCGCCGCCGGGGCGGCGAGCGCGAGAAGGGCGGCAGCGAGCGTTCGGCGCACGGCAGAGGGGGGTTGGGCGCCTCGCGCGCCCGCGCCGAGGCTAGCGGACCCGATCGCAGCCGTCATCCGTCCTCGGAGGCACGGGTTAGACCGGCCGGGCGGGGGAAAACGGTCCAGGGATGACGGTCGGCACGCAGATCCTCCCGCCCCGCTACCGCGACCCCCAGCGCATCGGCCACGGTGGCATGGGCGACATCTACCGGGCGACCGACGACGTCCTCGGGCGGTCGGTCGCGGTCAAGGTCCTCGCCGAGCGCTACGCAGCGGACCAGTCGGTCCGGCGCCGGTTCACGCGCGAGGCGCTCGCCGCCGCGCGCCTCTCGGGCGAGCCGAACACCGTCACCATCTTCGACGTCGGCGAGTGGAACGAGCGGCCGTTCATCGTCATGGAGCATCTGAGCGGCGGCACGCTCGACGACCGGATCGCGCGCGAGGGAGCGCAGCCGGCCGAGCGCGTCCTACCGTGGCTCGACCAGGCCGCGGTGGCGCTCGACCACGCGCACGCGAACGGCGTCGTGCACCGCGACGTCAAGCCGGCGAACCTCCTCCTCGACGGCGACGACAACGTCCACATGGCCGACTTCGGGATCGCGAGCGCCGCGGGGATGGACTCCCTGACCGCGACCGGCACGATCCTCGGCACCGCGGGGTATCTCTCGCCGGAGCAGGCCCGCGGCGGTCGGGCGACGTCGGCGAGCGACCTGTACTCGCTGGGCGTGGTCGCCTTCGAGCTCTTGACGGGAACGCGGCCGTACGAGCGGGACTCGATGACCGCGGAGGCCGCGGCGCACGTGAACGAGCCCGTTCCGTCGGCCTCAGAGCGGAACGTCGGGCTCCCGCGGGCGCTCGATCTCGTGTTCCAGAAGGCGATGGCGAAGCGGCCGCAGGATCGCTATCGCAGCGCGAGCGAGTTCGTCTCGGCGCTTCGCGGCGCCTTCGATGAGCCGACCGAGCCGAGCACCGTCGTGCTCCCGCCCGCTCGCGCCGTCGAGCCCAGACGGGCGGAAGGCCCGCCGCGCCGCTGGCCCTTCATCCTGACGCTGCTCCTCCTGGGCGCGCTGGCGGGCGGTCTCCTCGCGTTCGCGCTCACGCGCGGCGGCGGGCACAAGAACGCGACACCGAGCGTCCAGACGATCGTGAAGACAGTTCAAGGGCAGCCGCGCACGGTGACGCAGAAGGTGACGAGCCCGCCGCCGGCGCCACCGCCCGCAGCGCCGCCGCCCCCGGCGGCCTCGAGTCAGAGCGGCGCCGCGCTCAACAACGCCGGCTACACGAAGATGCAGGCCGGCGACTACCAGGGAGCGCTGCCGCTCCTCGAGCAGGCCGTCTCGAAGCTCCAGGGCACGGGCACGCTCGACGAGGCCTACGCCGACTACAACCTCGCGGCGACGCGCCTCCAGCTCGGGAGCTGCGACGGCGTCACCGACCTGCTGAAGAACTCAGAGCACATCCAAGGCCACCGGGACGAAATCGACGCCGCGCGCAAGCAGGCGAAGGCGCAGTGCGGCAAGGGCGGCGGCGGCAACGGCAAGGGCGGCGGCGGGAACGAAGGCGACTAGATCGAGCGCCAGCGGGCTGCGAGCTCCGCTCGCGAGCGCACGCCGAGCTTCGAATAGACGCGCGTCAGGTTTGCCTCGACGGTCCTCACGGTGACGAACAGCGAGCTCGCGACCTCACGGTTGGAGCGTCCCTGCGCGACGAGCTCCGCCACGCGCCGCTCGCTCGCCGTCAGGGAGCCCTCCGAGGGCGTTCGACCTCCGAGACGGCGCGCCTCGGCCCGCACCCGCTCGGCCCACAACGGCTCGCCGAGGGCCTCGAACGTCGCGAGCGCGTCGTCGAGTTGCGCGCGCGCGTCGCGCCGCCTGCCGGCTCGGCGAAGGACGGCCGCGTACGCCAGCTGCGTCCGCGCCAGCTCGTGCGGGCACTCGAAGCGGCCGTGCTCGGCGAGCGCGCGGTCGAAGCTCGCAAGGGCTCCGTCGAGATCGCCTCGAGCTGCCGAGAGGAGTCCGCGGCAGCGTGCGGCGGTCGCGAGGAGGCGAGCGCGACCGAGCTCACGCCCGGTGCGCTCCCAGATCTCGAGCTCCTCGGTCGCCTCGTCGAGCCGGCCAGTGGCGATCAGCGCTTCGATGCAGTCCGGCACGAAGGTCGCTCCCCCCGGCTCGTTGATCGCGTGGCGTCGCCGGACCTCGGGCGCTCCCTCGAGGTGCTCCATCGCCCCCTCCGGCCTCCCGAGCGAGAGCTCGAGCAGACCCAGAACCCCACGATTCTTCACCGGGAAGACGCGGTCGCCGACCGCCTCGCCGGTCGCGATGCCGCGCGAAGCCAGCTCGCGGGCGAGGGACTCGTCACCCTGGAGCGCCGCGACGAGCGCCCGCGCGAACAGCACGCCCCCGAGCCCCTGGGCATCAAAGCCCTCGTCGGCCGCTTGCAGAGCCGCGTCCGCCAGCTCGCGGGCGCGCTCGAGGCGACCGGCCTTGCACTCGAGCTCGGTCAGGTGCATGGCGATCGAGGCCGTCGAGTGCTCGTCGCCCGACGCGGCGGCGAGCGCCAGCTGGCGCTCGAGCAGCGCGCGGCCCTCGTCGAGCTCGTCGCGGATGGACAACGCCAGCCCCAGCATCCGCGTAGGGCTGAAGTCGAGGAGAGGTGCGGCGGACTGGTCGGTCGGCTCGAGCGCAGAGGCCTCGCGAAGCATGCGGATGCCCTCGCCACTTGGGTGGGCGAACATCTCGTAGCTTCCGAGGCTTCCGAGCGCCCACGCCCGCAGACCGGGATCGCCTCCGTCGCCGAGCGCTACGAGCGCCTCGGCCGCCAGCTCGTGCGCCCGTTCCATGCTGCTCGTCATGGCGACGTTCGCATACAGCAGCAGCGAGCGGGCACGCGACTCGGGCGTCCTCGCCTCTGCCACCGCCTGCGTGCAGAGCCTCTTCGCCTCGTCGAGCGGGATCGTGCCGGTACAGGCCATCGTCGTGAGCGCGTCGGCCCGAAGATCGCCGGGCGGAAGCTCCGTGATGAGCTGCCGGGACCTCTCGATCCCGCGCCGGCTGTCGCCTGCGGCGAAGAGCTCGCGGGCAGCCTCGACGCGGCGGCGGGCCGCAGCGTCTCGCTCGTCGGCGGGGGTCAGCCGCGCGGCCGCCTCGTACAGCTGCGCCGCCGTGCTCGGGGCGCCGCGCCGTGCCGCTGAGGCCGCGCCGTCGTCGATCGCAGCGGCGACGTCTGCGCCGGCGTCGACTGTCGCGGCCGCGAGGTGGTGCGCCCGCTCCTCCGGATCGGCTGCAAGCTCGGCGGCGCGGCGGTGCACGCCTCGCCGTTCAGACGGCCCGAGCGCGCCGTACGCGGCAGACGCGAGCAGCGGGTGCGCGAAGCTGACGGCACCGTCCTCCTCGACGAGCACGCCTGCGGCGAAGGCCGGATCCAGCGCTCGGCCGCCGCCGAGCGCTGTGACGAGTTCCACGCGCGGGCGGGCAAGCGCAGCGACGGCGCCGAGCGCGGACCGCGTGCGTGCCGGCAGCCCAGCGAGCCGGTCGCCGACGAGGCGGTCGAGCGGCAGGTCCACCGGCCCGGCCGCCAGCAGATCGCGCCCAATGAGCTCGAGGGCGTAGAACGGGTTCCCGCCGCTCAGCTCCGCGAGCCGCCGGCCGGCCGCGATCGAGAGCGTTTCGCCCGTGCGCTCGCGTGCGAGTGCGCGAAGCGGCGCCACGTCCAACGGCCCGACCTCGACATGCGCCAAGCGCGATGCGTCGAGCTCGAGCTCCCCCACGCCGCCGCCGTCGCGTGAGGCCAAGAGGAGCCGCACGTCCTCGTCCTCCAAGCGATGGAAGGCGAACGCGAGTGCGCCGCGGCTCGCGTCGTCGAGCCACTGCACGTCGTCGACGGCGACGAGCGCCGGCGAGCGTGCGGCGGCCAGTCGGATGAGGCCGAGCGTTCCCGTCGCGACCGCCCGTGCAGGCACTCCACGCGAGCCGGGCTCGGCCCGCAGCAGCGCGGTCCCGAGCGCGACGCGCTGCGGCAGCGGCAAGTCTTCCCCCAGCTCGTCGAAGAGCCCGCCGCAGAGCGTGTCGAGCCCCGCGTAGGCGAGCCTCTGCTCGGCGTGGCGGACCCGCGTCGAGAGCACGCGCCGACCGTGCTCCTCGGCATGAGCGACGGCGGCGCGCCAGAGCGTCGTCTTCCCGATTCCCGCCGGTCCCTCAATGACCAGCGCGGCTGCTGGCCCCTCGGCTTCGACGAACGCCCGCAGCACGGCCAGCTCCGTCTCGCGACCGAGCGCGGGGAGCAAAGTGTGTGGGTTTCCGCGATGCCGCACGCGCGGCTCCGTTCTACGGTCGCCGTGTGTTCGGACAAGAGATAAGCAGATCCGAGGCGAATGACCTAGCGGCCTTGCGGGTGCGGCTGGCCGCGAGCGAAGCGGAGCGTCGGGCGCTCACGCGCCGGCTCGTGGCGCTCGAGCAGTCACGCCCGCTGAGCAACCTGCTGCGACGGCTGACTCCGACGGAGCTTCGCGTCACGGAGCTGGCCGCCGCAGGAGCGACGAACCGCGAGATCGCCGACGCCCTGTTTCTGAGCGCGAAGACTGTCGAGTGGAACCTGTCGAAGGTCTACCGGAAGCTCTACGTGCGCTCCCGAACCGAGCTCGCGACCAAAGTCGTGCGCCGCGTCGGCCGTCTCCCTCAACCGAGCGGATAGGAGGAGCCATGCTCTACCTCGACACCGAGACCCGGCGCCAGCTCAGCCGCGAACGCGCGGCTCGGCTGGCGGAGGACTATCGGAAGGCCCAAGGAGTACGGGCCTCACGCGTGCTGCGACTCGACGTCCTCCGCGCCTGCCTCGCCCGGCTGACGCGCCGGCGCGTCCCGGTCGCCGTCGGTCCAGGGATCTCCCTGGGACCGCGTCCCTAGCGTCGGCGGTGTTCGCGCAACCCACCGGAAGGAGGAGCCATGAGACCTTTGATCGCGCTCGCGGCCGTCGTGCTGGCACTGGCACTCGCCGCTGCCGTCCCGAGCGTCGCGGTCGCCGACCCGAGCGGGCCCAACGTGCAGCAGAACATCCTCGTGAGCTGCGACAACGGGACCACGTTCGTCGCCAACGGCGGCACGCTGACGAACCAGAGTCATCAAGCGTTCGTCGTCGACTCGACGAGCATCTTCGTCCTCAGCTACCTCGCGTACACCGACAACGGCGTGAAGATCGTGCTCTTCGACAGCGCGCCCGGCCGTACCGACCTCGTCACCTGCACCTGGATGTACGGGCCGTACCCGATCGAAGGCCGGGGCTTCTTCACGCCGCGGGCCTAGGAAGCCATGAAGGGCTCGCACGTTCAAATGAAGTGGCCTTTGCTTCTGGCGGCATTCGTTTTCGTCACCTTGTTCTTAGCGGTGCCTGGCCTCGCCGACCCCAGCCGCAATACCGAGACCGTCGCCCTATCCTGCGATAACGGATTCAGAGGCACGGTGACGGCGATTCCGTTCACGCCGATCGAGGAAGCAAACCTCGTCACCGGGAGCACAAGCGCCTTCATCATCGTAAGTGCCACGATTTTCAGGCCGGACGGGACTTTCGTCTTCGCGTATCAGAAGCCAGGCGAGAGGAGCGGCCAGTCGTTCACGACTTGCGATTTGGTTGTCGAAACGGGACCCGCAGCAGGGTTCTATGGCACGACCGTCGGATACTTCACCCCGAAGCCGTAGGGGCGTCGGGTCGGAGGCTTGAATCGCCAGGGCGAGCAGGCGCTCGCCCCGGCGGTTCGGCCGGAGACCCCTGTCCCTGTCCGCTTAGGGCCAGGCCATCTCCTCGACCGGCGCGCGCTGCTTCAGCGGCTCCCACCACTCGCGGTTGTCGGCGTACCAGCGCACCGTCTCCTCGAGGCCCGCGTCGAAGTCGACCGCGGGCCGCCAGCCCAGCTCGTGCTCGATCTTCGTCGAGTCGAGCAGGTACCGCCGATCGTGGCCGGGACGGTCGGGGACGATCGTCTTCAGGGACGGGGGCTTGCCGAGCACGGCGAGGATCCGGTCGGCGAGCTCCTCGATCGAGGCCTCGAGCCGCGAGCCGACGTTGTACGTCTCGCCGGGTCGCCCGGCCCGGAGGACGAGGTCGATCGCGCGGCAGTGGTCGGTGACGTGGAGCCACTCGCGCCGGTTTGCCGTCGAGGCGTACATCGGGAGCGGCTCGTCGTCGAGCGCATTCGTCGCGAAGAGAGGGATCACCTTCTCCGGGAACTGGTATGGCCCGTAGTTGTTCGAGCAGTTCGTGATCGTGACCGGCAGGCCGTAGGTCTCGAAGTAGGCCCGGACGGCGTGATCGGCGCCGGCCTTCGACGCGTTGTAGGGCGTCCGCGGCCGATACGGGGACTCCTCCGTGAAGGCCTCGTCCGAATCGAGCGGCAGGTCGCCGTAGACCTCGCAGGTCGAGACGTGGTGAAAGCGGCCAATGCCGACGGCGCGTGCCGCCTCGAGCAGCGTCTGCGTCCCGAGGACGTTGGTGTGGAAGAAGCGGGCGGGCTCGAGGACGGCGAGGCTGTTGTGCGACTCGGCCGCGAAGTTGACGATCGCGTCGACGCGCTCGTCGGCGAGCACGCGGGCCACGAGCTCCGCGTCGCAGATGTCGCCCTGGACGAAGGCGATCCGCTCCTCGAGGCCGGCCAGGCTCTGCCGGTTGCCCGCGTACGTGAGAAGGTCGTAGACGACGACGTGGTCGTCCGGGTGCTCCTCGAGCCAGTAGCGGACGAAGTTCGCGCCGATGAAGCCGGCGCCGCCGGTGACGAGGACCCGCACGCGCGGAAGCCTAGTGAGCGGCCGGCGACGCAGCCGGCAGCAGACGTGAAAGGCGCCGCGGAACCCACCAATTCCAGTCGCCGAGCAGGCGCATCGTCGCCGGCACGACGACGAGGCGGACGATCGTCGCGTCGAGCCCGACGGCGACGCCGAGCCCGACCCCGAGCTCGCGCAGCGACGGCGCCCCGGCGAGGGCGAACGCGCCGAAGACGGCGACCATGACGAGCGCGGCGCTCGTGATGATCCGGGCCGAGCCGACCAGGCCCTCGGCGACCGCGTCCTCGTTCCGCCCGTGCACGGCGTATCGCTCGCGGATCCGCGTCAGGAGGAAGACCTCGTAGTCCATCGAGAGGCCGACGGTCACCGCGAGGACGAGCGCCGGCACGATCGTGTCGATGTGGCCCGGCGACGAGTAGCCCGTCCAGTCCAGCCACCCCCACTGGAAGACGGCGACGAGAACGCCGTAGGCAGCGCCCACCGAGAGGAGGTTCATCGCAATCGCCTTCAGCGGCAGGAGCACGCTCCGCAGCAGGACGAGGAGCACGAGGTACGAGACCGCGAGGATGAAGGCGAGCATCTTCGGCAGGCCGCCGAAGATCGCGCGATCGACGTCGGCGCCGAACTGGGTCGCGCCGCCGATGGTGGCGTCGGAGGCGGCGCGGTGGATCCGGCCCAGTGTCGCGTGGGCGGCAGAGGACTCCGGATCCGACGTGAGATAGGCCTCGACGAGGAAGCGCCGGCCGTCAGGGCGGGAGAGCGGCGGCGTGACCCGAGCCACGCCGTCCACCCCGCGCAGCCGGAGCGCGACGCGGGCGGCCTGCGCACGGCCGTCGACCACCACGTGCACCGGGCCGGCGAAGCCCGGGCCGGCGAGCCGCTGCGCCTGCTCGGTCGCCGCGCGCACCTCCGCGGTCCGCGGCAGCTGCTCGAGGCCGCGGTTGTAGGTGCGGATGTGCAGGAGCGGCGCGGAGACGAGGAGGAGGAGCGGCACCGTGAGCGCGAGCGCCCGCAGCGGATGCGCCATGACCGCCTCCGTCCAGCGGCGCCAGAATACGGGATCGCCGCTCTCGCCGGTTCGCCACGGGAGCCGCACGCGGAGGCGCTCGATGCCGGGCCCGACGAGGGAAAGGAGCGCCGGCAGGAGCGTCACCGTCGCGAGGACGGAGATCGTGACGACGACGATCGCCCCGATCGCCATAGAGCGCACCGCGTTCACGTCGATGACGAAGAGGCCGGCGAGCGAGACCGCGACGGCCGCGCCGCTGAAGACGACCGCCGTGCCGGAGCTCGAGAGCGCTCGGCGCAGCGCCTCGTCGCGAGTCGCGCCCGCCTTGAGCTCGCGCCGGAAGCGGCTGACGACGAAGAGCGAGTAGTCGACGGCGACGCCGATCCCGATCATCGACGCCATGTTCGTGACGTAGATCGACATCTCGAACGCGTGCGAGAGCCAGTAGATGACGGCGGCGGTGAGGAAGACGGCCGCGAAGCCGAGTGCGAGCGGCGCGAGCGCGGCGACGAGCGTGCCGAAGGCGGCGAGGAGGATGACGAGGATGAGCGGGAAGCCAGTTCCCTCGCCGCGCGCGAGCTGACGCTTCGCGACCTCCTGGAAGTTCGACCAGATCGCGGGCTGGCCGATCAGGCGCGTCTGCGTCTCGGGAGTGGTCTGGACGAGCGCGTGGCGCACGCGCGTCGCGGCGTCGATCGCGTCGCCGGTCGGGCCGACGTACGTGACCGGAAGGAGCGCGGCGCGGCCGCCGTCGAAGAGGTGCGGCCGTTTCGGGTGCAGGGCCGGGTCACGCGCGGCCGTGGCGCGGGCGGCGGCGAGGCGCTCGAGGACGGCGGCGCGCGAGCGGCCAGTGACGAGGATCGAGAGCGCCGGGCTGCTGAAGCTCGGGAACGTGTCGAGCTCGTCGGCGACGCGGACGGACGAGCTTCCGGGCACGTCCCAACCGCCGCCCGAGAGCCGGTCGGACTGGTGGAGCGAGAACCACGACCCGCCGAGGAGGAGCGCGAGCCAGACGCCGATGACGAGCCGCCGCCGCCGCGACGCGGCGTCCGCGAGCCGGGCGAGCAGCGTGGCCATCCGCGCCTAGCCTAGCCGGGCCGTGGTCGGGGGTCAGGGCTGCGAAGACCGGTCAGAGAAGCCGCTCGAGGCAGGCGCGCAGGCCCTCGCGCCAGTGCGGCAGCCGCGGTGCGCCCGTCCGCTCGCTGCGGAGCACCGAGTAAGCCGGGCGCGGCGCCGGGCGCCTGAGGTCGGCGCTCGAGATCCGCCGCACGCGGCAGCGCAGCCCCGCCTCCTCGAAGATCGCTTCGGCGAGCTCGGCCCAGCTGCACTCGCCGTCTGCCGCGACGTGCCACACGCCTTGCGGCAGCTCGACGACCTCGCGCAGCGCCTCCGCGAGGTGTCCGACGTAGGTCGGCGCCGAACGCTGGTCGGCGACGACCGCGACCTCGTCCTGCTCGGCTCCGAGCGCGAGCATCGTCCGCACGAAGTTCCGGCTCGTCCAGCCGAACAAGGCCGAGCTGCGAACGATCCACGCCTCCTCGCCCGCGGCCGCTTCACCTAGCAGCTTCGTCCGGCCGTAGGCCGACAGCGGGTTCGGCGCGTCGGATTCGACGTACGGCGTGCCCTTGCGCCCGTCGAAGACGTAGTCGGTCGAGACGTAGACGAGCGGCGCGCCGAGCGACGCCGCGTGCTGCGTCCCGCCGACGTTCACGGCCGCGGCGCCCTGCGGATCGGCCTCGGCGCCGTCGACGTCGGTCCAGGCGGCGGCGTGCACCACGAGGTCGAGTTCACCCAACCTCGGAGGCGGCGGCGTCGTCACGTCCCAGTCCTCGCGAGCCAACGCCACCACCTCGTCGTCCGCGAACGCCTCGGCCAGGGCGTGTCCGAGCTGGCCGCCCGCACCGGTGATCAGGACGCGGCGGCGGTGTCCCGCTCGGACAGGATCGGCGATGCCGTGCTCCAGAGGTGCCTGACGCGCGAGTCGTCCCAGGGGATCTCGTGCTCGTCGGGATCGGCCGGGTCGTACTCCTGGGTGACGTGGTAGAGGAAGAGCAGGTCGGTCAGCGCCTCGAAGCCGTGGGCGTGCCGGCCGGGGATATAGAGCGCCACCGGGTTGCCGTCGCCGATGTCCTCGGTGAACGTCTCGCCGCTTCCCCGGTCGAGCACCACGACCCGCGCCGTCCCCTGGACGCAGACGAAGAGGTCGTCCTGGCCGCGCTCGTGGTAGTGCAGGCCGCGGATCACGCCCCGGCGCGAGAACGAGAGGTTTGTCTGCCGTGTCGACCTCGGAAGCAGGCTCTCGCGGCGGAGCTCGACGAACCAGCCGCGCTCGTCCTCGAAGCGGCGCAGCGGAAACCTCAGCAAGCCGTCGATCACGCGCGGTTCGCGCCGTTTCCGCGCACGTGGTCGTTCACGGCGTAGTAGGCGTCGATCGACTCGCCCGCGTCGCCCCAGAAGCCCTCGAGGACGTCGGACTCCATCTCGCCGCGCTCGACGTACGAATTGTTCACGTCGGTGATCTCGAGCTCGCCGCGCGCCGACGGCTCGAGGTGCGTCACGACGTCCCAGACCTGCTGGTCGTAGCCGTAGATGCCGGTGACGGCATAGCTCGACGGGGGCGAGGCGGGCTTCTCGACGATCTGGGTCACACGGCCGTTCCCGTCGACGACCGCGACGCCGAGGTGCCGCAGGTGCTCCTCCTCGTCGAGGCGCGCGAGCAGGATCCGAGCTCCCCGCTCCTGCTTGCGGAAGTTCTCGACGAACGGCCGCAGCGAGCGACCGAAGACGTTGTCGGCGAGGAGCACGAGCACGCGGTCGTCCCCGACGAACCGCTCCGCGAGCCCGAGCGCCTCGGCGATCCCGCCCTCCTCCTCCTGGTAGGCGTAGAAGAGCCGATCGATCCCGTAGGCGTGGCCGTCGCCGAGGAGGCGGAAGAACTCGCCCGCGTGCGTGCCGCCTGTCACGAGCATGAGCTCCCTGATGCCCGCGTTCACGAGCGCCTCGATCGCGTACATCACCATCGGCCGGTCGTAGATCGGCAGCAGGTGCTTGTTCGTGATCCGCGTCAGCGGATGGAGCCGCGTGCCCTTGCCGCCCGCGAGGATGACGCCCTTCATCGTCCGCGATGCTACTTCGGCGCCACTCGACCGGTCATTTCAGACGGATGCACGCAGAAGCAGGCGGGGCCGCGGGCAAAGCCCGCGACCCCTCGAAGCGGCAGCGCAAGCGCAGCCGCGGCCCGCACATCCTGATGGCGGCACCGCAAGCGGCGCCTTGCACGGGCGGGGATGCTACGCGGCTACGGGTGGCCGATGAGGATGAGCAGCGTCAGCAGTCCGGTAACAGCGACGAGGATGCGCATCCCTCGAAGGTAGGCCGGAGGTGTTTCGAGCCGGTGTCGGCTTTGTAAGGAAAGGGAAAGCGAGGGGCGATGAGCGAGGAGCGCGAGGTCCAGCACGACCCGCAGGTGCTCGAGGGCGAGGACGAGCTGCCGCGCCAGCCGAGCTCGCAGCGCGACCCCTACGTGCCGGAGCCCGGCCCGCGGCCGGGCGAGCGCCGCGCGTTTCGCCTGATGCTGTGGTCGCTCTTTCCGATCGCGATCGCTGTGGGCGTCGTGATCTGGGCCGCTGTCCGCTAAGCGGGGGACGATCCCGACGCAACCCGCCAGTACCCTGTGAGCCGTGACGAGTCGGCGCGACATCGAACGGCTGCGCGACGAGATCGACGACCTCTTCTCCGAGCTCTGGCAGGTGCCGCGGTTCGCGACGGGCCGGGGCGGTTTCAGGCCGCAGGTCGACTGCTACCGGACCGAGGATCCGCCCGCGGTCACCGTCGTCGTCGAGCTGCCCGGGGTCGACCCGGACGAGGTGCAGATCGTCGCGACGCCGCAGGCGCTCCTCGTCGCGGGCGAGCGGCGGCGGCCGCAGGTCGAGGGGTCGCTCTACCAGCGGATGGAGATCGACTACGGCCCCTTCCGGCGCGAGGTCGCGCTGGCCGACGACGTCGATCCAGAACACGGCTACGCGAGCTACGAGCGCGGCCTGTTGAAGGTGGTGCTGCCGCTTGCCGAGCAGGCGCCGCGCCCGGCGAAGGTGCCGATCGAGGTGCGGACGAGACCATGAGCGACTTCGTCGTCGAGCCGACCGACGGACCCGAGATCCCGAAGGTCGTCCCGGTCCTGCCGCTGAAGGAGATGGTCGTCTTCCCCGAGTCGATGAGCCCGCTCGCGATCGGCCAGGAGCGCTCGGTGAAGCTCGTCGAGGACGTCGTCTCCGGCGACCGCGTCGTCGCG
>DASQWB010000025.1:0-14475 GCA_035640455.1 Gaiellaceae bacterium
CGCGGACGACTCCCTGATCAAGAAGACGATCGTCCACGACGGGCAGGTCGCCGGAAACATCGGCTGCTGGGAGCAGGACGGGCGGCGCCTGCTCGGCTACTGGGTCGGCAAGGAGTTCTGGGGCCGCGGCCTGGCCACGCGTGCCCTGGCCGAGCTCGTCGAGGATCTCCCGCGACCCCTGCACGCGTGGGTGGCAGGAAGCAACGTCGGCTCGATCCGCGTGCTCGAGAAGTGCGGCTTCGTCGCCGTGGGCTCACGCACCGAGCACAACGAGAACTTCGGCCGGCCGGTCGAGGAGGTCCTCTACGAGCTCGCCTAGCGAAGCTTGCGATAGCGGAAGCAGGTCGCCGTGTGCTCGATGGCCTGAACGCTCCTGCGGTGAACGTTCGTGGACGCCCGGTGGACGCTGAGAAGCGGGGACGCCGCCGAAGCGGACAACGCAATAGGGTGCTGAGCAGGCAATAGGCAGAAGCCCTCTGACGGACTCGAACCGTCGACCCCCTCCTTACCTTCGCCATCGCGTGTCGGTCCCAAGAAGTCAGTCGTCGAGGATGGAGCTGCCGGCCGCCGCGGTCACGGGCGTCGGGGCGACGCCGCTCCCGTAGAGTCCGCGGGTGCGCAGCGGCGTGGTTTTGACGGTGTTCGTCTTTCTGTACTGGGCGGTGCGGCGCCTGCTTGAGCTGCTCGTGCTGATGCGCCGGGCCGAGCGGGCGAAGGAGGTGGAGATCCTTGTTCTTCGCCATGAGCTGCAGGTGCTGCGACGGCAGGTCGCGCGTCCGCGTCTTCGAGGTTCGGATCGGGCGCTGCTGGCGGCTTTGAGCAGTGTGCTGCCGCGTGTTCGTGGGCATTCGTTTCTCGTTCAGCCGGCGACGCTGCTGCGCTGGCATCGGGACCTGGTGCGCCGCCGCTGGACCTACGAGTCGCGGCCGCCGGGCCGGCCGCGGCTGCCCGCGCAGGCGCGGCGGCTGGTCTTGCAGTTGGCGGCGGAGAACCCGGCCTGGGGCTACAAGCGCATCCACGGCGAGCTGATCGGGCTCGGCCTCCAGTTGTCCGCGAGCAGCGTCTGGAACATCCTCCATCGGGCAGGTGTTGAGCCAGCGCCGAGGCGTGCGAGCGTCAGCTGGCGCGAGTTCCTGCGCCAGCAGGCGAGCGCGATCATCGAATGCGACTTCTTCAGCGTCGAGACGCTGTGGCTGCGCCGGCTGTACGTGCTGTTCTTCATCGAGCTCGGCCGCCGCCGCGTCCACTTCGCGGGCGTCACCACCAACCCGACCGGCCGCTGGGTCGAGCAGCAGGCGCGCAACCTCTTGATGAGCTTCGACGAGCAGAAGCAACGGTCGTGCTTTCTGATTCGTGATCGCGACAGGAAGTTCACGCTCGCCTTCGACGAGGTGTTCCGATCCGAGGGCGTGCGGGTGATCCACGCGCCGATCGCAGCGCCGAAGGCGAAGGCGCATGCTGAGCGCTGGGTGGGCACGGTCCGGCGCGAATGTCTCGACCGACTGTTGATCCTCTCCCGGAAGCACCTTGAACGCGTCCCGCGTGAGTACGTTGACCACTACAACGGCCACAGGCCACACCGTGCGCTCGAGCAGCGACCGCCGCTCGCAAAGCCGCCACCGCTGCAGTCGACGGACTCCGAACTGCCCTGCCTGCGGCGGCGCGACAGACTCGGCGGGCTGCTTCACGAGTACGAACTCGCCGCATAGCCTCGAACCTGCCCGCATGACCACGGCGCGGCGGAGAGCCGCGGACCCAGCTGACGCCGCAACGTCGACGACCCGCGCCTCAAATCGCGGTCGCAGTGATCACCTCTGGGTTCCGGCGGCCGCTCCGCCACCGCGGCCGAGTTGATGGGACCGACACGCCGGTTCGAGTCCGGCTAGCTCCCTTGGGGTGTGATCACCGCTGTTTATGAAGGCGGCGCTACTGCATCAGCTTCGGCGAAAGTAGGGAGAGGCCGATCGTGTGCGACGCCCGCTTCGCGTTCGGCTTCGTTCGCCCGCTGCGACTTTTTTGTAGACCTTCTCAAGGGCCTGCCGGGTTCGCTCGGCCTGTTCGGCCACTTCCCACAAGTGGCCGTAGATCTCGAGAGTTGTGTCCGGGCTGCAGTGTCCGAGTTGGCGGCATACGAAGAGCACGTTCGCTCCGTTGGCGATCAGCATTGATGCGAAGGTGTGGCGAAGGTCGTGCCAGCGAAGGCTTCCCACCGACGCCTTCTCGGCTGCCGGTGCTAGTCCGCGGGGCGAGATGTTTCTCCAGATGAGCGGCGTGCCGACTGATGATGGGAAGACGTAGTCGCTCGCTTGCGAGCCGTGCGGCGACTTCTAGGTGATGCCCCAGTGACCACGAAGCCGGCGACGACGAATGCAGTCACCGCAGTGGTAACCACAGCCAGGGCGTTGAGCCGCCGCCGCGCGCCAGTGACGGCGAACTTTGCGGCGCGCGCGGCGAGCACGACGACGTGTGTCGCCGCGAGCGAGGCTGGGCCGAGAAGCCAGAACCACTTCGGTGGCCCCGACAGCGTGCCCCCGGCCCAGAGCCACAGGTGCCCGCCCCTGTGATCGTGGAACGCTCCGATCAGGAACATCGTCAGCGGTGGCAGAACGCCGGTTGCAACGAGGAAGGCATTTGAGCGTTCGGCGAACGCGGAAGTCACTTGCCCGGCCAGTCGCGCGATGACGCTGAACGTCCACGATGCAGCCACGGCCGAGGCGCCGGTTACGAACGCGATGCGGAGCAAGAGGTGCAGGCCGCGCCCGTACTGCGTCGGGCCGTCGGGGATCTCGAACGTCGTCGACGACCACGGAGTCGCGACGAAACGAGGCGAGCAGTCCGATGCCGCCGATGACGAGGGCGTTCAGCAGCGACGGGAACAGGGCTCGCTCGGTCGGCCAAGAGGCCGTCGGCACTCCGCCCCCGTAGGGGAGGTCGTAGATTGGCATGTGACGCGACCGATTCCGATGCGGACGCGGCAGGCCGCCCCGGATCGTGTAGCCGTCGTCCAAGAGATTCCTCGAGATCGAGGAGGAGCCGCCGGGGTGGCGGATCGTGTAGCCGTCGTCGAGCAGGTTCTTGGAGACGGTCGAGCGGGCGCCGCCGGGGTGATGGATGGTGTAGCGGTCGTCGAGAAGGTTCTTCGAGACGGACGAGCTTGTGCCGTCGTCGTGCCGGATCGTGTAGCCGTCGTCGAGGAGATTCCTCGAGACGGTTGAGCTCGACCGTCGTCGTGGCGGACTGTGTAGCCGTCGTCGAGGAGGTGCTTCGAGACGTGATCGTCGCCCACGCGCTCCAAGTATCCCACCCGCTCGACGACTTCTATCGCGTCTCGAAGCAGTGCGTGGTCGTCCACGGCAGTCTTCTCAGGACGCGGGTCAGCTCATATCTGCACATCCTTGGGGTTGCAATCCGCCGTCAGCTCGGCGTGATCCGGAGGACCTTGTTGGTGTCGAACAGCGAGACCCAAACAGCACCTTCGCCGACGGTGAGCCCCTCGACGCTGCTCGTCTTCGAGAGCAAGAGTTCGCCGACGACGGTGTTCGTCGCAGGATCGATGCGCCAAAGATGAGCGCTGCCGTCTGAGCGGGGGCCGACGACCCACACGGCGCTGTCGCTGGCCGTGAGGAAGCTCCAGGTCCGTGATTGGACGCCGACGATCGGGATCACGGCGACGAGCCGGTTCGTGGTGGGGTCGATTCGGGCGACGCTTCTTCCGGCGCTGACCCAGATGCTGTTCGCTCCTGCGGCCATCCAGGGGAGATCGGTGTCGGTATCGAGCGGGGCGGAGCTCAAGCCGGGGACCGGAACGCGGGCGACGACCGCGTTGGTCTGTGGGCCGATGCGCACGACGTTAGCGCCGGAGGTGCCCCAGGCGGAGTCATACGCGAACAGGACGCCGAAGAAGTTGCGGACCGGGATGTTCGCCGAGACCTTCTTTGTCCTGGCGTCGATCCGTGTCAAGACGTTCGGCGGATCTCCCTGTTGTGCCCAGATCGAGTCGGCGCCGACGGCGACGGCGCAGCAGTTCTCGCCGGCCCCTGCGACTTGCGCGACGACTCGGTTCGTCGCGGGGTCGATCTGCGCCACTGTGCTGTCGCTGTAGTTCTCGAGCCATAGTCCTTCCGCTCCGAACGCGAACCGCGTCGGCAGCCCGCTTGAGATGGGCACGTCCGCGACGATGCGGTTGGTCGCGGGATCGATTCGCGCGACAGCGCCGGCTCGGTGCCTGGCGACCCACAGGGAGCCAGCCGCGTCGATGAGACCGCTCGGCGAGCCCGCGACCGGGATCATCGTGGTGATCGTCCCGGCCTTCGGGAGCGCACGTCGCGTGAGCCTGCCGCGCTGGCAATGAAAGCCGTAGCCCTGGTACTGCCGCTCGTAGCGCTTGCGGCAGCGGGCGCCGACGCGGAGACAGACTCGCTTCCCGGCGATGACCGCCGGTCGTCCTCCGTGGCCGCAGCGGGCGGCGTCGACATGTCGAGCACCCTGGTCCCGGCCGCCTCCATACGCCGAGGTCGTGAGCAGGGCACCGGTAGCGAGCACGCCGAGCAGCGTCCTCGCCTTGGTTCGGTGTTGCGTGGTCATCGTGGCCTCCGTTCTTCGTCTTCGCCTCAGTGGTCGATCCGCGCGCCGCGCGGCTGCCAGCCGGGGACGAGCTGCGGGTTCGTGCCGCCGGTGAGCGGGTGCTGGCCGCTGCCGTCGGCGTTCATGACGTAGACGAGGCGGGTGCCGGTGCGGTCGCTGCGGAACGCGATCTGGGTGCCGTCGGGCGACCAGGCGGGGCCGAGGTCCTCGGCCGGGTCGGTCGTCAGGCGCGTCTGGTTCGAGCCGTCGGCGTTCATGACGTAGACGTCGCCGCCACCGGTCGCGTCGTCCTCGTAGGCGATCTTCGACCCGTCCGGGCTCCAGTCGGGCACCTGGTCGTGGTTCGCGAGGTCGAAGGTCAGCTGCGTCTGGTTCGAGCCGTCGGCGTTCATCACGTACACCTGCTCGAGGCCGGTGCGGTCGCTGATGAAGGCGATCTTCGAGCCGTCCGGTGACCAGGCCGGCCAGTCGTTGTTCCCGGCGCCGCTCGTCAGCTGCACGAGGCCGCTCCCGTCGGCGCCGGTGACGTAGATGTCGTCGTTCGCGTCGCCGTTCACGCCGCCGGCGTCGAAGGCGAGCTTGTCGCCGTCGGGCGCGAAGTCGGGGAAGGTGGCGAACGCGTTTAGGTGCGTCACCTGCCGCTGCTGCGTGCCGTTCTCCTTCATTGCCCAGATCTCGAACGCGCCGCTGCGACCGCTGCAGAACGCGATCTCCTTGCCGCTCGCCGAGTAGGCGGGGCAAGCGTCGAAGCCGGCATCGGCGGTCAGCCGCCGCAGATCGTGTCCGTTCGGCCGCGCGGAGTAGATGTCGAAGTTGCCGCCGACGTTCATGCCGAACGCGATCCGGCCGTTGGTCGTGCCGGGATACGTCGCGTACGCGGCGCCGGCCGCTGCGAGCGCGCAGACGAGCGCCACAGCGATGAGCAGTCGCCTTGCCATGGTGAAGCCTCCTTTTCAGTTAGCCGCGTTCGGGCGCAGCCTCGGACCTCGAGGGGAGAAAGCGAATCGCCGTCATCGGGGCGAGAGCCGTAGGACCTGCCGGTGGAGGACGTCGACCACCCAGAGCGAGCCGTACGCATAGGTGACCGCGTCGAAGCAGTCGCCTGGGCCTGACCTGGTCTGCCATCCGCAGCGCCGTTGGTCGGGTTTGACGGTCAGAACGGACGCGAACGCGTTCGTCTTCGGGTCGATGCGAATCACGTGGTGGTCCGACGCGACCCAGAGGTATCCAGCCCCGGCCGTCTCGGGCACGGCTCCGACCATGTCCTTCCGGAACAGGATCTCGACCAATTGCTTGTTCGTCTTCGCATCGATACGAGCGACCGAGGGTGAGAGCGGGTCGGTCACCCAGAGCGAGCCATATGCGAACAGGACCTGTTCGGGAACTCCCCCGCCGGTCTTGATTGGGATCGCCGCGAGCACGTGGTTGGACTTCGGCTCGACGCGGAGCAGCGTGTTCGCGCGGTGCGCGAGGATCCAGGCGGAACCGTCACCGACCGCTGTCGTCGATGGTCCCTCGGCGGGAAACGACGCGACGACCTTGTTGCGAGCGGGATCGATGCGTGCCCACTTGTACGCGTCGAACTGGGCGACCCAGACGGCGCCGAACCCATATGCGACTCCCCACGCACCCTCGACGTCGATCCGGCTCGCCACGCGGAGCGGATGCAATCTCACCCGCACGATCTGGCTCGCCTGGTGCTGACTCACCCACACCGATCCGTCGCCGTACGCGGGCGGCACGAGGTCGACCGGGTCGTTCGGCGCAGGGCCGAGCCGCAGCCTCGCCATCACCCGGTTCGTATGCGGATCGATGCCCAGCAGCGAGTCCTTCTCCATGGTGACGACCCAGATCGCGCCCTGCGCTGCGATCAGGCCGACACCCGTTTCGCCGATCGGGATCCGGGCCTGGATCGGCAGCCGGGTCGGGGCTGCATGCCGAGCGCTGTTTTGGTGCACTGCGTTCGACGATCCGCACCCACCGCCGGCGAGCGCGACGGCGACAACACCGATCAACGCGGTGGTTCGCATCGGATCGACCGCTTTTGCCATCGCCGCCATCATCCTCGCGACCGGTCGCAGAGCGGTCTACGCCGGTCTATCTCCGGTAATCGAGGGTGTTAGCTTCGCACGAGGCACATGTATTTCCGCATCCTCGGGCCCGTCGAAGTCGTCAAGGACGGCCTCGTTTTGACCCTCGGTCGGGGCCGCGAGCTGGCACTGCTCGCGCTCCTCCTGCTGCACCGCAACCAGCCCGTCGGAGTTGACACGGTGATCGACGAACTGTGGGGCGACCGGCCGCCCGCCACAGCGCCGAAGATCGTCCAGAACTACGTCCTCCGGCTGCGCAAGACGCTCGGCCACGATCGACTCGTGACCCAGGGCGGGGGATATACGCTGAAGGTCGAGCCGGGCGAACTGGACGTGGACGAGGCAGAAGCGCTCCTCGTCGGAGCACGAACGACCCTGCTCGAAGGACACGCCGCCGACGCGGAGCGCGAACTTTGCCGCGCGCTCAGCCTCTGGCGCGGAAGACCGCTCGCCGAATTCGCGCACGAGAGCTTCGCGCAGAACGAGATCGACCGGCTCGACGAGCTTCGTCTGAGCGCGATCGAGGAGCGAAACGACGCCCTGCTCGCACTCGGCCGCCACGACGAGCTGATCCCGGAGCTGGAGCGCCTCGTCGCAGACGAACCATTCCGCGAGCGCCTGCGGGCGCAGCTGATGCTGGCGCTGTACCGCGCAGGCCGGCAAGCCGACGCACTCGAGGCATACAGCGACGGACGCCGCCGCCTCCGCGACGAGCACGGGCTTGAGCCGACGGAGTCGCTGCGAGCTCTCCAGCGCAAAATCCTGAACCAAGACCCCGAACTAGCGGCCGCGCCATTTCGGACGTTACGCGCTCGCGGCGTTCGCGCCCGCTGGCGAAAAGCCGTTCCGTTCGCGGCCGTCGTCGCGGTCGCGGCCGTTGTCGGTGCCGTTTTCGCGTTCCGGGCGTCAACGCATCGCGGGACGCCCGTCTCCCGGCTCTCCGCGAACACTCTCGCTCGGATCGATCCGCGCAGCGGTACCGCCGTCGCCACCTATCCAACCGGCGACACGCCGAGGTCGCTGGCGGTGTCGAGAAGCTCTGCGTGGGTCGCGAACTTCGCGGACCACACCGTCTCCCGAATCGACCTATCCTCGAAGGGCACCAAAACAACCGGCATCGGCGCCGCGCCCGAGCGAATCGCCGTGGGCGAGAACGGCGTCTGGGTCATCAGCAGCTTCAACGGCGAGGTGGTTCGCATCAGCCCGACGACGGCATCGCCGATCGCCGACGTCCGCGAACCGCCGGGATTGACAGGCCTCGCGGTCGGCGCAGGCGGCGTCTGGGTCACGAACCAAGAAGCCGGCACCGTTACGCGCATCGATCCCCGTACGACCGAGCCGGTGGCAACGATTCACGGTTTGCGCGGGCCCGCCGGTATCGCAGTCGGAGGCGGTGCGGTCTGGGTTGCGGAGGAGCGCGGGAAGAGCGTCGTCAAGATCGATCCGCAGACGAACGCTGCCTCGCTGCGCATCCCGCTCGCGCTCGGCCCGCACGAGGTCGCGTTCGGCGGCGGAGCAGTCTGGCTGACGAACCCCAAGGACAACGCGGTCACTCGCATCGACCGCTTCACCCTCCAACCAAGGCTGATCTCCGTCGGAAACGCACCCAGCGCCATCGCCGCGGACGACCGTGCCGCCTGGGTGGTCAACGACATCGACCACACCGTCTTCCGCATCGACGCGAAGTCCGGCAGCGTCGGCAAACGACTCGTGCTGTCACATCGCGGCGTCCGCGACACCCGAAGGATCACGCCGGGCGGGGTCACGGTAGCTGACGGATCGCTCTGGATCGCGGTCGACGGCTACTAACGACGATCGCCAGCTGGCAGTTGGAACGTACGGCGAGCGCGGCGAGCCGACGATGCGACGCCGGCCTCAGACCGGTCGGGACGTGTCGGTCCCATCAATGCGATCGCGGTGATGGGAGCGGCGGGCCGGAACCGCTGCTCTGATCAACGCGAGCTGCGGTCGAGGCGTCCTTCGCCAGTGCGGTTCATTGGCACGATCGCGACCCTAGGGCGTGTGAAGTCGTGTTGGAGGCGTTCGAGGCTATGCAGCCAGGTCGTACTCGTGAAGCAGGCCGCCGAGCCGATCGCGCCGTCGTAGGCGCGACAACGTTGGATCGTTTGGCGGCGGCTTTGCCAGCGGCGGGCGCTGCGCGAGCGCGCGGTGCGGCCTGTGCGTGTTGTAGTGCTCCACGTATTCGCTCAGGACTCGCTCCAGGTGCTTCCCGGAGACGATCAACAGCCGGTCAAGACACTCGCGACGCACGGTTTGTACCCAGCGCTCTGCGTGCGCCTTCGCTTTCGGCGCCGCGACCGGCGCCCGAATCACCCGCACCGCCTCCGACCGAAACACCTCGTCGAAACGCCGGCGAACTTGCCGTCGCGGTCACGGATCAGGAAGCGCGGCCGCTCGTCCCGCTGGTCGAGGGACATGATCAGGTTGCGCGCCTGCTGCTCGACCCAGCGGCCGGTGGGGTTGGCGGTGATGCCCGCGAGATGGACACGCCTCCGACCAAGCTCGATGAAGAAGAGCACGTACAGCCGACGCAGCCAGAGCGTCTCGATGGTGAAGAAGTCACACTCGATAATCGCACTCGCCTGCTGGCGCAGGAACTCGCGCCAGCTGACGCTGGCCTGCCGCGGCGCTGGCTCGATACCGGCACGGTGGAGGATGTTCCAGACGCTGCTCGCCGACAGGTCGAAGCCGAGCCCGACCAGCTCGCCGTGGATGCGCTTGTAGCCCCAGCTCGCGTTCTCCGCCGCCAACCGCAAGACGAGCTGCCGCGCGTGCGCGGGCAGCGGGGGCCGCCCCGACGGCCGCCGCTCATACGTCCAGCGGCGGCGCACGAGCTCACGATGCCAGCGCAACAGCGTCGCCGGCTGGACGAGCGACGATCGCCGGCGCTCACGCGGCAGCACCCCGCTCAACGCCGCCAACAGCGCCCGATCCGAAGGTCGAAAACGAGGCCGAGCGACCTGCCGCCGCAGCACCTGCAGCTCATGGCGAAGAACAAGGATCTCCACCTCCTTCGCCCGCTCCTCACCTCGCATCAGTACGAACAGCTCAAGCAGGCGCCGCAGCGCCCAGTACAGGAAGACGAAAACGGTCAGAACCAGCGCGCCCATACGCACGGGCGGACTCTACGGCCCCATAGCGCCCCGCCACCGCGCCGCACGTCGCCAGCCGAGGCCCAGGCGCCCGATTTTTGGGACCGACACGCCCGCGCAGGCCAGGAACTACACCTAGCGCCCGTCGAGGCCGCGCGACACCGACTCCTGCTCGGGCGAGCCGGCGACCTCTTCTGCGAAGTGGCAGGCAACTGCCTGGGCAGGCGACAGTGGTCGAAGCGGGGGATCCTCGCTGGTGCAGACGTCGGGGTTCCCCAGCTTCGTCCGCAGCCAGCAGCGCGTATGGAAACGGCAGCCGCGCGGGGGAGCGGCGGCGCTCGGGAGCTCGCCGCTCAGGATGATCCGCTTCCGCTGTGCCTCGAGGACCGGGTTCGGGACGGGAATCGCAGACAGCAACGCGACCGTGTAAGGGTGGAGGGGGTGCAAGTAGAGCTCGTGCGGGGGGCCCGCCTCGACGATCCGACCCAGGTACATCACGGCGACGCGGTCGCTGATGCGACGCACGAGTGAGAGATCGTGCGAGATGAAGAGGTAGGCGAGATCGCGTTCGCGCTGGAGCCGCCGAAGAAGATTCACGATCTGCGCCTGGATCGACACATCCAGTGAACTCACCGGCTCGTCGGCGACGATCACCGCCGGGTCGAGCGCCAGCGCTCTGGCGATGCCGACCCGCTGGCGCATGCCCCCGCTGAGCTCGTGCGGGAATCGCGCCGCGTCGCGCGCGCTCAGGCCTACGAGGCCGAGCAGCTCGGCCACTCGCTGCCGGCGCTCGTGCATGGAGCCGACGCGATGGATCCTGAGCGGTTCGGCGACGCTCGCACCGATCGTCATCCGGGGATCGAGCGAGGCGTATGGATCCTGGAAGATCATCTGGAGCCGCCGCCGAAGCCTGCGAAGCTTCTCGCGGCCGGCGTGGGCGATGTCCTCCCCCTCGACGAGCACCACACCGGCCGTGGGCCGGTAGAGCCGCACGATCGCGCGTCCGAGCGTCGACTTCCCGCACCCGGACTCGCCGACGAGGCCGAGGGTCTTCCCGCGGTCGAGGGCGAGCGAGACGCTGTCGACGGCGCGCACCGCTCCGACGTGCCGCTGGAGGACGACGCCCCGCGTGATCGGGAAGTGAACCTCCAGGTCGCGCGCTTCGACGAGGGGCGGCGAGTCAGGCACCCACGGCCCTCTCGAAGCCGGCACGGAGTGGATGGCCGGCGGCCGCCTCTTCGTCCGTCGGCTGGTTGTGACACGCGACCAGGTGGCCGGCCGCCGTTGGCGCGAGCGGCGGCATCTCGCGCCAGCAGACCTCGAGCCGCCAGCGACAGCGGGGCGCGAAGGGACAGCCGGCCGGCTCGCGCTGCTGGTCCGGGGGGGCGCCCTCGATCGCAGTGAGCTCCTCGCTCGGGTCCGCATCGAGGCGCGGGATCGAGTGGAGCAGGCCGACCGTGTAGGGGTGGCGGGGGTGGGCGAAGAGCTCCTGCGTGCCCGCCGACTCGACGACGAAGCCCGCATACATCACGGCGACGTGCTGCGTTGTGCGCGCGACGACCCCGAGATCGTGGCTGATGAGGATGACGGCCGTTCCCGACTCGGCGGTCAGCTTCTGGATCAGCTCGAGGATCTGCGCCTGCACCGTGACGTCGAGCGCTGTCGTCGGCTCGTCAGCGATGAGAAGCTTCGGCTGGAGGGCAAGCGCGATAGCGATCATGACCCGTTGTCGCATGCCGCCCGAGAACTGGTGCGGGTAGCGGCGCAGCTGCTCCTGCGGGCGCGGGATCCCGACGAGGTCGAGGAGCTCGACCGCCCGCGCCCGCGCGTCCTCGGGCCGCACTCTCCGGTGGGCCGTGATCGTCTCCACGACCTGCTCCTCGATCGAGAGCACGGGGTTGAGGCTCGTCATCGGGTCCTGGAAGACCATCGCAATCTCCTTCCCGCGCAGCCGGCGCAGGGTCGCCTCCGACAGTTTCGTCAGGTCGGTCCCCTCGAAGAGGACCTGCCCGCGTTCGACGCGGCCGCCAGGACGCGGCAGCAGGCCGATGATCGCCAGGCTGGTGACGCTCTTGCCGCTGCCGGACTCGCCTACGAGGCCGAGGGTCTCCCCTTCGGCGAGATCGAGGTCGACGCCGTTGACGGCGTAGACCGGGCCGTCTTCGGTCCGAAACCGCACGACGAGGTCCCGGACCGAGAGCAGGCTCATGGGGAGGGCACTTCGACCGGCGTGGCCTCCCCGAGTGCGAAGCGCGGGGCGACAGAGGCGAACGAGCCGCCGTACAGCGGGAGCTCGCGCCCCGGGCCCTCCTCCGCGATTTGCTTCCAGAGGCGGTTCATGCCGACGGAGCCATAGCGCTGGACACGCGTGGCGGCGTCGAGATCGAGCACCTCGGTCTGGTATTCCTCGCCGTCGCCCGCGAGCTGCACGACGTGTCCTTCGGGGTCGACGATGATGCTGCGGCCAGGGCCGGGACGCCCACCCATGTTGACGTTGACGACCCAGACCTGGTTCACGATCGCGTTGGCGCGTGCGAGCACGAGCTCCTGGTCCCGGTCGGCCGTCGCGGTCGCGGTGACCTGGAAGATCACGTCGGCCCCCATCCAGGCGAGGTGCCGCGCGACCTCGGGGAACCAGCCGTCGTAGCAGATCATCAAGCCGGCCCGGCCGATGCCGTCGACGTCGAAGACGACGAACTCTCGCCCGGCAGCGACCGACTCCCACGGCCGCCACGGGAAGCATTTGCGGTACCGGGCGGCGATCTCACCGAGCGGCGAGACGGCGATCGCGGTGTTGTAAACGTCCCCGTCTTCCGAGCGCTCGTAGAAGGAACCGGGCACGAGCCAGACCTCGAGCTCCCGCGCGAGCGCGCAGAGGCGTGCTGTCAGGCCGCCGGGCACCGTCTCGGCGACCGCGTCCTGCGACCAGCTCGGCGGCGGCGTGCTCGCCGGCGGTCCGAGCGCCGACAGGTAGAGCTCGGGATACACGAGGAGCCGTGTCTGCCAGAACATGCTCCGCAGCTTTCGCGTCTCGGACTCGAACTTCGCCCACGTGGCCTCGACGTCCCACGCGACGGGGGCCGCTTGGACGGCCACGATCGGCAAGTAACGGCTCATCATCGTCCTCCTTGGCGCACGATTACGCCCTTCGCAGTTTGCCGCGCAACCGAGGGTCGAGCCAGTCGCGAAGCCCGTCGCCGAAGAGATTGAACCCGAGCACCGTCAGTGCGAGCGCGAGTCCGGGGAAGGTCGGGTACCACCAGGCGTCCTGCAGGAAGTTGCGGCCGTCCGTCATCATCGCGCCCCACTCCGGCGTCGGGGGCTGCGCGCCGAGGCCGAGGAAGCTGAGCGACGACGTGAAGAGGATCGCGTAGCCGACGTCGAGCGACGCCTGCACGACGACGAGCGGGAGGACGTTCCTGAGCATGTGCCGGAAGACGATCGAGATCGTCCCGGCGCCCGCGACGCGCGCCGCGAGCACGAACTCGCGCTCGCGCAGGGAGAGGACCTGGCCGCGGGTCAGCCGCGCGTACCAGGGCCAGTAGACCGTCGAGAGCGCGAGGATCGTGTGCGACAGGCTCGGCCCCAAGGTGGCCGCGATCGCAGCCGCCAGGATCAAGGCCGGGAAGGCGAGGAAGAGATCCGTCGCGCGCATGACGAGCTCGTCCACCAATCCCCCCGCGAGCGCCGAGATCGTGCCGAGGAGCGTGCCGACGGTGATCGAGATGGAGAGGATGAGGGCCGCGACCTCGATCGAGATGCGCGCTCCGGCGAGGACGCGACTGAAGATGTCCCGGCCGAGGTCGTCGGTTCCGAACAGATGAGCCTTGGAGGGCGCCTCGAGGCGGTCGAGGAGGTGGAGCTGGTTCGTGTCGCTCGGCGCGAGCATTCCTCCGAAGACGGCGACGAAGAGGACCGCGAGGACGAGCGTCACGCCGATGACGTTGAGCCACGACGCGCCGAGGAAGCGCCGGGCGCCGCGGACGGCGCGGTCGAGCTGGAGACGAGGCGTCCGTTCGAGGGCGAGCTCGGTCATCACGTGTACTTGACCCGGGGATCGAGATAGAGGTAGGCGAGGTCGACGAGCAGGTTGACGACGACGTAGACGATCGCCACTGCGAGCGTCACGCCCAGCGTGGCGTTGTAGTCCGTCGCGCGGATCGCGTCGTACGCGTAGCGCCCGATGCCCGGCCACGCGAAGATCGTCTCGACGAGGAAGACGCCGCCGGCGAGCAGCCCGAGCTCGAGCCCGAGCACGGTCACCGACGGCATGAGCGCGTTCCGGAGCGCGTGCCGCCAGAGGATGCGGCGCTGCCGGAGGCCCTTCGACCTCGCGGTGCGCACGTAGTCCTCGCCTAACACCTCGAGCATGCTCGTCCTCGTGATGCGCGCCATCAGGCCTACCTCCGCTAGCGCGAGCGTCGTCACGGGCAGCACGAGGTGCTGGACCGCGTCTGCGAAGGTGCCCAAGTTGCCGGTGACGAGGCTGTCGATCGTGTAGAGGCCGGTGATCTCACGCGGCGGGTCGGCGCCGGTGTCGAGGCGCCCGCCGAACGGCAGCCACCCAAGGTGGACGTAGAAGATGAGCTGGAAGAGCATGGCGAGCCAGAACGCGGGCATGGAGAGGCCTGCGATGGCGAAGAGGCGGCCCGCGAAGTCGATCGCCGAGCCGCGCGACATGGCGGCGA
>DASQWB010000026.1:0-103168 GCA_035640455.1 Gaiellaceae bacterium
GAGCTCGCGGATGCGGACCTCGCCCTGGCCCTCGATGTTCGGCGGGCGCGCCTCGAGCGTGATCACGTGCTCCTGCTGGAGCTGGAGCTCGGCCGCGTCCTCGATCGTGACGATGCGCTCGTCGTTCGGGATGAAGGCCGACGTCGCGTTCAGCGTCGTCGTCTTCCCGGTGCCGGTTCCGCCGGAGATGAGGATGTTGAGCTTGCCCTTGACGCACGCGGCGAGGAACTGCGCCGCCTTCGGGCTGATCGACCCGAACGAGACGAGGTCGTCCATCGTGTACGGGTCGCGCGAGAACTTCCGGATCGTCAGCGTCGGCCCCTTGAGCGAGAGCGGCGGGATGATCGCGTTCACGCGGCTCCCGTCCGGAAGGCGCGCGTCCACCATCGGCGAGGCCTCGTCGATCCGCCGACCGACCTGCGAGACGATCTTGTCGATGATCCGCAGCAAGTGCGCGTTGTCGACGAACGTCACCGGCGTGCGGTCGATCTTGCCCTCGCGCTCGATGTAGACCTTGTCGAAGTCGTTGACCATGACCTCGGTGATCGAGTCGTCGCGGAGCAGCGGCTCGAGCGGCCCGTAGCCGAGGATGTCGTCCGTGATCTCGCGCGTGATCTGACGCCGCTCCTCGCGCGTGAGCGGCGTGCGGTCGAGCGCGAGCTGCTCGGTGACGGTGCGCAGGACGCGCTCGGTGAGGTCCTCGGTCGTCTCCCGCTTGAAGAGCTCCGGCCCGAGCTTCGCGATGCAGGCGTGGTGGATCCGGGTCTTGAGCTCGGCGTACGGGTCGACCCGCCGCTCCTGCTCGTCCTCGCGCGGCGCCGGCCTCGCGAGGGCGTCGCCGGGGACAAGCGCTACGCCGTTGCTTTCCTGGCCCTTGATGCGGTCGTGAAGGCCCATGCCTACGCCTTCGCCAGCGAGAAGAGGCCCTTCTTCGGCTTCTTCGCCGCAACCGGGCTCGCCGTGACGAGGCCTTGTGCCAGCCGCTTGATCGAGGCCGCGAACTCCGAGCCTGCGTCGCTGAGCACCGCGGGGTTGCCGCGGTTGACGGCGAGCGGGACGGCTCGGTCGGACGGCACCTCGTACGCGATCTTCATGTCGAGCGCGCCCTCGACCTCCTTCTTCGACATCCCGACCTTCGAGTTGGCGCGGTTCAAGACGAACCGGATCCGCGGGGTCGGGAACGAGAGGAGCTCGAGCGTCTGGAGGCTCAGGCGGACGTTCTTCAGCGTCGGGACGTCGAGGCCGGACAGCATGAGCAGCTCGTCGGTGCGGTCGAGCGTCGCCAGCATCGGCCCGTGGAAGAAGGGCGACGTGTCGACGACGATCACGTCGTACGAGTCGCGCGCGACCTCGAGCAGCCGCCCGAGCTTCGCCTCGGTCACGAGCTCGGCGTCCTCCGGACGAAGTGGCGCGGGGAGGATGTCGAGCCCGCAGGGGTGGCGGCTCGTATAGCCCGCGAGCTTCTCGGAGTCGAGCTCGCCCGGGGCGACGACGAGATCGTAGATCGTCTTCTCCGGCTCCATGCCGAGCATGATCGCCGCGTCCCCGAACTGGAGGTCGAGGTCGAGCAGGAGGGTCCGCTTGCCCGCGTACTTCGCCATTGCGGCCGCCAGGTTCGTGGCGATCGACGTCTTGCCCGTGCCGCCCTTGGGCGAGAAGACCGTGACGATCTTCCCCCGGCGGCCGTGGCCGCCCTGGGCGGCGAGCTTCCGGCCGGCATGGCTCGCCTTCCGGATCGCGAAGACGACGTTCTCGGTCAGCTGCGGGAGCAGGAGGACGTCGGAGACGTCGGACTCGAGCGCCTCCTCGAGCAGCGTCGACTGCGCGCCGGAGGCCAGGACGATCACCGGCGCCGCCGTCTGCTCGCGGATCGCCGCGAGCTCGTTCGCCGGCAGCGAGGGCGAGTTCGTCGCGTGCAGGACGCACGCGAGGTGCCCGCCGGCGAGGACGGACGCGGCCTGGCTCACCTGCTCGCTCCAACCGACGACCTCGAGCTCGGGGTGGTTCGCGAGGGCCTCGCGGAGCTTGTCGAGTCCCTCACACGTGCCGGTGAAGTAGACCCGCACGCGTTCGCGATTGCCGTTCTGTGTCTCGTAAGTGGTCATCAGGAGCCTCCGAGGGAGCCGAAGAGGAGCCGCTGCTGGCGCGGGCTGAGCCCGTCGCGGAGCATCGTCGTCAGGGTCTCGAGGGAGCCCGGGCTGTCGGCGGGGCTCAGGTTCGGGCGGAGCTCGAGCCACCAGCCGGGGTCGCCGCCCGTGGTCGCCTCCTGGGAGTTGTGCGTGGCGAAGAGGAGCTTCTGCGACTGGTTGTCGGTCACCGCCAGCACGACGGGCAGCTTCTGGTCGAAGTTGCCGCCGAGCTTGCTCGCCGCTCCCGGCGCGGCGGGCGCGCGGAGGACCTTGACGTTGCGGAGGACGATCTTCGTCGCCGCGTACGTGAGGTCTCCGTTCTGGCTCTGGCCCGCGATCTTGTAGCTGAAGTTCGCCACCACGTCGACGTGGTCGCCGGCCTTCAAGATCCCGGCCAGCACCTGGTTCGTGTTGCCGGCGATCTCGTAAGCCCGGAGCGTGCCCTTGAGGTTGCCCTGGACGCCGCTCTGCGAGACGCTCGAGAAGCGGTTCACGGTCACCTGCTCACCCGCGTAGATGCGCTGCGAGGCGATCAGCTTCTTGACCTCGGACGGCTTCGAGATGGCGCCTGGCGCGACCGCGTTCTGCGTGACAGTCTTCTTCTTGAGCATCCCCATGGCATCCGAGCCCGCCGTTCCGGCCGGAATATCCTGGGAGGCGACGTAGACCGTGGCGTGCTCCTCGCCCTGTTGCACGTGACGCTTGTAGTTCGTCACGTAGTAGCTCGTCATGAGGGCCGCGAGCGCAGCCAGCACGACGGCGATGACGATATTCCGTACCCGGTAGGTCATAGCGGCGTGTGAGTCTCCTTTGGGTGTTAGTCGACGAGCTGGACGGCTCGTGCTCCATAGTTCGGCCCGCCGCCGCCTGCACTTGAGGCCTGGATGCCGGTCCAGATCACCCGAGTGAAGTAGCCGCTGACGCTGCCGTTGTTGCCGTTCGGGTCCACCCCCGTGACGAAGAAGCCCACCCAGCCGATGATGTGGTACTTCGCGTTCGACCCCTGGCCTGTCAGCGTGTCGAAGACGGGGAAGAGCATCTCGGTGCCGATCCGCAAGTTCATCGCGTCCTGGATCGCGTTCGAGTTGAACTTCACGCCCGGGTCGGAGGCATAGCTGCCGATGTCGAGGTACTTGTCGAAGCCGTTCTCGATCCACTTGGCCAGGGTCGAGGCGCCCGTGGTGCCTTGCGTCTGGGGATCGAGGTTCACGAGCCCGAACGCCCCCGGCGCACCGGTCTGAGAGACCGGGATCGTCGTCTGGTAGCTCGGCCCGTAGCAGGGCCCGAGGCAGAGGTTCAGCATCGGATGCAACACATTGACCACGATCGGCGCAACGTAGAGCGCCGACTTCATCCCCGCCGTGCGCGCGGTCGCGTAGGCGTTCTGCGGGTTCGTCGGCAGCCCCGGGAAGATCTTGCTGAAGAAGTCGGTCCGCGGCTTCGAGACCTTGACCTGAATCGTGTCGTTCGGCACGTAGGTCATCGAGAAGTTCACGCTGATGCCGCTGAGCCCCGACTGGTTCTTGCTCGCGTAGTTATTCGCGAGCGAGCTCGCGGTGCCCGGGCCCGGCGCGTCCGGCAGCGCCTGGGCGCCGGCGAGCGCTGCCGCGTCGGCGGTCGACTGGAGGCTCCGGTGGGTGCGGAACCACGACCCGGCGTCGACGACCAGCGCGGCGAGGCCCAGCAGGGCCGTGAGCAGGAGAACCGTGATGACGAGGGACTGGCCGCGTTGGTTTCGCTTGACGTTCATTCGACTCGCTCCTGGGTCGTGCTTTTCAGGGTTCCGGACGCGATCACGACGCCCATGAGGTTGATCGAGTACGGGTAGGTAGCGATGACGGTCACGTCGGAGGCCGGCTGCCAGGTCGACTGGCAATCCACCGTGAGCTTCGACTGGTCGAGGTCGCGTCCGGAGTACTTGACCTGGTCGATGCACGCCTGCCGTGGGTTCGAAGCCTGGCGGCTCACGGCCCCCTTGCGCGCGCCTGCCCGGGTCGCATCAGTCAGCGTCACGTAGTTGTTGAAGAGAATTCCGAACTGGATGATCCCGAAGAGGAGCAGGCAGAGAATGGGCAGGATGATCGCGAACTCCGTCATCGTCTGGCCCTTTTCGTCGTGCAACTGAATGCGGCGAATGGTCATTGCGGCTCTCTCTGTGGGAAAAACGGCGGTTGGGCTCCTCCTTGAGGAGCCCAACCGCGCTCCACGGACTTACGGAAGGTAGGCGATCACCTTGTTGATCGACCCAGTGATGCTGCCTCCCAGAAGCTGGAAGACGCCCACCGCGCCGATCGTGAGCACGGCGAGTACGACTCCGTACTCCGCCATCGTCTGACCGTCCTCGCGCTTGCGGGCTGCGCGGATGAGGTCAAGCGTCTCGCTGATGCTTAGCATTCCCGGTCCTCCTTTCGTTCGTCCGTGGATTGACTCGTTCGGTGCCTGCTACGGCAGGTAGCCGATCACCTTGTTGATCGACTTGGTGATCCCGCCGCCGAGGAGCTGGAAGACGCCGACTGCGCCGATCGTGATCACGGCGAGGACGACTCCGTACTCCGCCATCGTCTGACCCTCCTGCTTGCGCCAATGCGTGCGCAGAAGGTCAAACCACTCGGAAAACGTCATTTGGAATTCACCTCCCTTCCTTGCACTCGCGCGCGCCGACCGGCGCACTACCAGCTGCTTGTAATCTGCGATCAAGGCTTGCTCTGATCCACGCTGGTCACGAGTCGTCGAGTGATCGTGGGCGGGGGCCACACCGCCTTTGCGATCTGCGCTCGTCATCGGCCGGCCCGTCGCGGAGGGCACATCCCTCACGACAGTGATTCACCACTTCGCTCCCCTCGTTCGAGTGAAGCCGGGCGGCGCGCACGCCCCGATAGACGGAGTCAGTCCGTGTCGCGGCCGCGGATCGCCCCCGTCCGCCCCCGCGCCGAACTTCTCGGCGCTCGATCAAAGAATCGGAGCCAGGCCACATGGAACGAAAGACGCATCGCACCGGGCGGTTCCTCGTCCGCCTCCTCGTCCTCTCGCTCGCCGGCTACGTCGTCTCGACGCTGCAGCGCGAGCGGCCCGCAGATCCCGAGCCCGAGCTCACCCTCGCGCCGCCGTCCGAGCCGGGCGAGCCGCGCGTCCAGCGCCGGCTCGGCGCCCCGCGGCGCCTTGCCGTCGGTCTTGCGCTGACGACGATCTTCTTCGCCGGCGCGGCCTTGACGGCCGGTGCGGGCAACGAGGTCGCCGGCCTGCTCGACCAGTCCTCGACGGCCGAGACGACCTCGACCGACGCGTCGGCTCCCGCGGCGGCGCCCACGGATACCTCGGTTGCCGATCCCTCGGCCACCGCGCCTGATCCCTCCGCGACCTCGACCGCTCCGGCCGATACGTCGACCACGGACGGCTCGGCGAGCGCCGACCCGAGCGCCTCGTCCGACGACGACGCTCCCGCGAGCGGTCACGGACCGGGCTCGCACGGCGTCCAGGCTTCGTCCGGAGACGACTCGGCGGCAGCTTCGTCGTCCGAGGGCTCCGCGGCGGCCGCTCCGGCGGTGACGCCGACGGCGCAGGCGGGCCCGCGCACGCACGCGAAGCGCTCGCACAACAAGTCGCAGTGGGTGCTGAACGTGCCGCGGGCGAAGCACCCGGCCCGGCACGGGCGCGCACCCGCGACCGTCGCCACTCCCGCTCAGGTGGCCGCAGAGGCGCCGGGCACGGCGCCGGTGGTTTGGCTCAATCGGACGCTCCCCGACCCGACGCCTCCCTCGCGTCGCCTCGCTCCCCGCTTTGCGCACCGCCTGGTCTCGATCTCGCGGTCGAACCACGTCGGCTGGCCGCTCGTCCTCGGCGTCCTGCGGGCGGAGGGGCGGACGGGCGCAGCGCCCGCGACCCGCGCCGAGCTTCGGGAGACGGCGCGGGCGCTCGCGGCCGTGAAGGGTCGCGGCGACTGGAACGCGGCGCTCGCCGTGACCGGGCACACGGCGACGGCCGACCAGGCGGTCGCGCTCATGCACTACAACCGTGCCGTCGGCCTGAACGGGCTCCGGGACGGGCTCCTCGCCCACAAGGACGCCCTCGTGAACAAGCTGCTCCACGACGGGCGCGCGACGATCTATTCCGGCGGGCGGCAGGATCTCGCGTCCGGCCGCGTCGACATCCGTGTCGTCGTCCTCATCGAATACCTCGCCGACACCTACGGCCAGGTGACCGTCTCGTGCCTGATCAGCGGGCATCGGCTCTACGCGCGCCCGGGCGTCATCTCGGCGCACATCTACGGTCGGGCGGTCGACATCGCCGACGTCGGCGGGATCTCGATCTACGGGCACCAGGAGCCCGGCGGGATCACCGAGCGGACGGTCCGCTCGATCCTGCTCCTCCCGTCGGAGCTCCAGCCGAAGCAGGTCATCTCCCTGCTCGGCCTCGGCGGGCCGTCCTTCCCGCTCGCCAACCACTACGACCACATCCACATCGGCTACTAGAACGTGGGGGAACCCCTGGTTCCCCCACGAGCCCCCTCCTTCACGGCGGCTCGCGTGCGGCCTCCGTTTCACGAGCCGGCGAAGGGAACCGCGATTCGCGTGTCCTTCGATCCCAGCGTTCGTGCGTGCAGGCGGAATGAATCCGCCTGCGCAGCGTCGAACCCCTGTTGATCGTGCGCGTGATGCGAGTTCTCAACGGAGCCGGCGACGTCGTCGTCGAGCGCTGCTGGATTGCCGACAAACCCTGGTCTCGGATGCGGGGGCTTCTTGGCCGCTCGTCGCTTCCGGTCGGGGAGGGGCTGTGGCTGAAGCCCTGCGGATCGGTGCACATGTTCTTCATGCGCTTTCCGATCGACGTCGTCTTCCTCGACCGGGAGCTCTCGGTCGTCGGCGTCGTCCCCGACCTCCGGCCCTGGCGGATGGCCGGGCGGCGCGGCGCCAAGGCGGCGCTCGAGCTTCCCGCCGGCGAGGCGGCGCGGCGATGCATCGAGGTCGGCGACCGGCTGCGGCTGGCTTAGAGACGGTTTCGACGCCTTCGCCGGTGGGTCCCCGCGAGCATGCCGAGCGGGAGCACGAGCAGGAGCGGCAGCAAGATCACATGGACACCGGTGACTGTCACGTGACAGTCACCGGTGTCTCGTCAGGCCATGTCCCCTTCAGACCGCAGGAACCGTCGCCCGCGCCTGCTCCGCAGCCGCCTTCACGCCCTCGCCGATCGTCGGGAAGACGTGATGCGCGGCGGCGAGGTCGTCGACGGTTACGCCGAAGCGCAGGCCGATTGCAAAGCCCTGGACGACGTCGCTCGCACCCGGCGCGACGACGTGCAGGCCGAGGACGCGCCGGGTCGTCCGGTCGAAGACGAGCTTGTAGAGCCCGAATTTCGCGTCGAGGTACGAGGCGCGGCGCACGGAGGCGAGCGGGTGGACGACGGATTCGGCCTCGTAGCCTCGCTCCTCCGCTTCGATCTCGGTCAGGCCGACGCCGGCCAGCTCCGGGTCGGTGAAGATCGCCGTCGGCAGCACGGAGTAGTCGACGACCGGCCCCTCGCCGGGCCGGTACATGTCCTCGACCGCGATCCGCGCCTGGTACTGGGCGACCGGCGTGAACTGCGCGTGCCCGTTGACGTCGCCGGCGGCCCAGATGCCCTCGACGCTCGTCCGCATGCGATCGTCGACGACGATTCCGCCCGGGTAGGTCTCGACGCCCGCCGCCTCCAGGTTCAGCTCCTCGACGTTCGGCCTGCGGCCCGAGGCGAGCAGCAGCCGCTCGAACTCGACCTCGCGCTCCATGCCGCCCTCGCGCGGGACGATCGTCCCGACGAAGCGACCGTTCCGCCTCTCGACACGGCTGACGAAGCTGCCGAGGATCACAGGGATCCCTTCGTCCTCGAGCGCGCGCCGGAGCTCCATCGCCGAGTGCGGGTCGGAGCGCGGCGCGATCTCGTCGAGGGCGTCGACGAGCGTGACCTGCGACCCGAAGCGCGCGTAGGCCTGGCCGAACTCGAGGCCGACCGCGCCCGCGCCGACGACGAGCAGCGACGTCGGCAAGTCGGTGAGCTCGAGTGCGCTCACGTGGTCGAGCCAGTCGACGTCCTCGATCCCTTGGATCGGCGGGACGGCGGTGCGCGAGCCGGTGGCGACGAGCATGCGCTCGGCCGTCAGCTCGTCATCGCCCACGCGGATCGTCTGCGAATCGACGAAGCTCGCCGTGCCCTCGTACGTGTCGAAGCCGGCCGCACGAAGGTCCTCGACCCACTGCGGCTGCGGCTTGCGCAGCGAGTCCTTGCGCGCCTTGACCCGGGCGAGGTCGACCGTCGCGGGGCCGACGTCGATGCCGATCCGCTCGGCGAGCGTGTTGATCCGGTGCGCGAGCTCGGCGGCGACGAGGTAGGCCTTCGTCGGCGTGCAGGCGGTATTCGGGCAGCTGCCGCCCCACAGCCGGTGCTCGACGAGCGCCGCCCGCGCGCCATACTCGGTCGCCGCCTTGCGGGCGCCGTCGCGCGCGGCCGAGCCGGCGCCGATCACGATCAGGTCGTAGTGCTCGCGGTTCATTCGTCCTCCCTCGTCGTCACGGCGTCCAGTCGCAGCAGCGGACGCTTCCGTTACAGCGTGTAACGGCTTCGTGATCGGATTCCACTGAGACGCGTGGAGATCATCGACGTCAGCGTGCCGGTACGGCCGGGGATGGTGACGTATCCGGGCGACCCGGAGGTGCGGCTCGAGCGTGTGAGCTCGATCGCCGAGGGCGAGATCGCGAACATCAGCCGGCTCGACTTCGGCGTGCACACCGGCACGCACGTGGACGCCCCTGTGCACTTCGTGGAGCGGGCGGCGGGCGCGGAGGCCTTGCCGCTCGACGTGCTCGTCGGTCCGTGCGCGGTGGTGGACGGGCTGGAGCCGGCCGCAGTGCCCGCAGGGGTCGAGCGCGTGCTCTTCAAGACGCCGAACAGCCGGCTGTGGGAGCGGGAGGAGTTCGCGGACGACTTCGTCAAGCTCGACGGAGATGCCGCGCGGGGGCTCGTCGCGAGCGGGGTTCGGCTGGTCGGGATCGACTACCTGTCGATCGGCGACGAGGAGGCGCACCACGTGCTCCTCGAGGCGGGCGTCGTCGCCGTCGAGGGCCTCGACCTGCGTCGCGTCGAGCCGGGCGAGTACCTCCTCGTCTGCGCGCCGCTCAAGCTCGTCGGCTCCGACGGCGCGCCGGCCCGGGTCCTGCTCCTTCGGGACTAGCCGGATCCCGACTCGTCTCCGACACTGCGACCGGCCCCGTCCGCCACGTCTCGGTGGGCCGGGTCCGGGTGGCAACCACCGTCACGGAAGTGCGACGGCGCCGCATCGGTAGCCGAATCGGCGGTGGCAGCCCGTGCGCGCGGAAGTGTCACAGAGGTGTGCCGAGAGGCGGACGGCGTGCACTACGAGGAGGTGGCCGTGACCGGCGCCTCGAGCTGCGCGTCCTCCGCCGACGAACCGAGCGCGATCGCCGCCTGGACGAGGCCGACGTGCGAGAACGCCTGCGGGAAGTTGCCGACGAGCTCGCCGGAGTGTGGGTCGATCTCCTCGGCGAGCAGCCCGATGTCGTTGCAGAAGCCGAGCAGCCGCTCGAAGAGCTCCCGCGCCCGCTCCGTCTCGCCCGCGCGCGCCAGGCACTCGACGAGCCAGAACGAGCAGATCGCGAACGTCGCCTCGTCGCCGGAGAGCCCGTCGACGCCGTCCGTGAGGTAGCGGTAGACGAAGCCGTCCGCGGAGAGCTCCTCGACGATCCGCTCCGCGGTCGCCCGCGCCCGCGGGTCGTCGTGCGCGACGAAGCCGACGATCGGGATCATCAGGTTCGACGCGTCGTGCTTGCCACCGTCCGCGAACGACTGCGTGAAAGCGCGCGTGTCCGGATGGACGCCCTCGCGCTCGACGACCTCGCGGATCTCGTCACGAACGCTGCGCCACTCGTCCACAGCGCCCTCGCGGCCGTCGAGCTCGGCGAGCCGCACGACCCGGTCGAGCGCGACCCAGGCCATCACCTTCGAGTACGTGAAGTGCTTCGGCTCGCCGCGGATCTCCCAGATCCCCTGGTCGGGCTGCCGCCAGCGGTCGATCACCGCGCCCGCGACGCGGCCGAGGAACTCCCAGAAGCTCTCGTCGATCTCGCCGCCGTTCTGCCGGTAGACCCAGACGGTGTCGAGGAGCTCGCCGAAGACGTCGAGCTGGAACTGGCGATAGGCGCCGTTCCCGATCCGCACGGGACGCGAGCCGCGATACCCCTCGAGGTGGTCGAGCTCGACCTCCGGCAGGAAGCGCTCGCCGCCGACGCCGTACATGATCTGGAGGTCCTTGGCCCGTCCGGCCGTCGTCCGCTTCAGCCAGGACATGTACTCGTGGGCCTCATCGCGGTAGCCGAGCGCGAAGAGCGCGTTCAGCGTCAGCGCCGAGTCGCGGAGCCACGTGTAGCGGTAGTCCCAGTTCCGCTCGCCGCCCACCTCCTCCGGCAGCGATGTGGTCGCCGCGGCCACGATGGCGCCGGTCGGGCCGTTCGTGAGCGCCTTCAGGACGAGCGCGCTCCGGACGACGGCGTCGCGGTACGGGCCGTCGTAGGTGCAGCGCGCGGCCCACTCGCGCCAGAACTCCTCCGTCCCGCGGAGCTTCGCGGCCACGTCGTGGGCGCTCAGCCGCTCGGGCGCCAGCTCGTGCGGCAGCGAGTACATCAGCGCGACGAAGGCCTCCTCGCCCGCCCGCAGCGTCCGCGCGGCCGTGCAGGCGGAGATCTCGGCCGTCCCGATCGGCAGCTCGCTCTGGAGGACGAGCGCGTCGGCGCCGCCGTAGACGACGGCGAGGTCGGCGTCGACCTGCTCCAGCCGCGGCTCGGTGAGGCCGTAGTCGAAGCGCGGCTCGAACTTCACCTTCACCGCCACCTCGCCCTCGGTGCAGCGCACGATCCGGATCAGGTGGTGGTCCGGGTGGCCCATATCCCGTTTCACGGGCACGAAGTCCGTGAGCACGAGCGTGCCGCCCTCGGTCCGGAACGTCGTCTCGAGGATGTTCGTATCCGGCAGGTAGCGGCGGCTCGTCGTGTACTCGTCCCGCGGCGCGACGCGGAAGAACCCGCCCTTGCCCCAGTCGAGCAGGCGCGCGAAGACGGGCCGCGCCTCGAAGCGGTGGAAGGAGCACCAGTCGATCGACCCGTCGAGCGAGACGAGCGCGGCGGTGTGGCAGTCGGACAGGAGCGCGTAGTCGGAGATCGGCGGGTAGGGGTTCACGTGACGGCCTCCTCGAGGGTTCGGATGACGCGGGCGGGGTTGCCGGCGACGACGGTGTCGGCCGGGACGTCGCGGGTGACGACGCTGCCGGCGCCGACGACGGCGCGGTCGCCGATCGTTACGCCGGGCAGGACGATCGCGCCGCCGCCGAGCCAGGCGTCGTCGCCGATCGCGATCGGCGCGGCGTACTCGAGCCCCTGCGCACGCAGCTCGGGCTCGACCGGGTGCGTGGCGGCGAGCAGCTGCACCGCCGGCCCGAAGAGCGCACGCGCGCCGATCGTCACGGGAGCAGCGTCGAGGACGATGCAGCCGGTGTTGGCGTAGAAGCGCTCGCCGACGAAGAGGTTCGTGCCGTAGTCGCAGAAGAAGGGCGGCTCGATCCAGGCGTCGGTACCGACGCGCGCGAGGAGCTCGCGCAGGAGCGCGGCCCGCTCGTCTTGCTCCTCCTCGGCGGTCGCGTTGTAGCGGGCAAGGAGCGCGCGAGCGCGACGGCGCGCCTCGACGAGCTCGGGCCGGAGCGGGTCGTAGAGCTCCGTCATCCGGCGCCGTTCCCGCCCACCTCGACGAAGACCTTGATTCCCTCGCCGCTCTCGAGCGCCTCGATCATCCGGCGGTAGTTCTCGAGCCCGTGGATCGGCGTCGTCAGCAGCTTGCCGAGCCAGCCGGGGTAGAGTGCCTCGGCGCGGATGACGTCGATGACGCCGCTCTCGAAGTCGGCCGGCGAGGCGTTCACCGTCCCGACCATCACCTTGTTGCCGAGCACGAAGCTCTGGTTGATCCGGTCGGACGCGATCTCGGCGCGCCGGTCGCCGCCGGTGATCGACGAGAGGACGAGGACGCCGTTCTTCCCCAGCACCTCGGCCGCCTCCCAGACGAGCGGGCTGAAGCCGGTCGCGTCCATGATCACGTCGAAGGGGCCGCGCTCCGCGCTCGCCTCCGCGAGTGTCATGTCCTGTGAGGACACGTAGACGCCGCCGAGCTCCTCGACCAGGTCGCTGTTCAGGTAGGGCGCGCGCGGGAGCGAGAAGCACGTGATCTCGAGACCGCGGAGCCGGAGCGCCAGCGCCATCAAGAGGCCGATCGTCCCCGAGCCGAGGACGGCGGCGCGGCGCGGTCGCCACACGCGCAGCCGGCGCTGGATCTCGTAGGCGTGGTTGACGCCCTTCTCGGCCACCGTCGTCGGCTCGAGCAGTACGCCGACCTCGGCGACCGACGGCGGCAGCGGGAAGACGAAGTCGGCGTCCTCGACGTAGCGCTGCGTCAGGTAGCCATGGCGGAGGTTGATCCCGCGCTCGAAGTAGACGTCGTCGGTCGTGAAGTCCTGGAGGCCGATCTTCCCGTAGATCGACGTGCCCGGCCGGCGCACGCTCGCGACGACGTAGCCGCCGGGCTGGATCGTGTCCGGCACGTTCGGGCCGACCTCGAGGACGCGGCCGAAGTTCTCGTGCCCGATGACGAGGTAGTCGTCGCCGGGCGGCGCGGCTCCGTACTGCGCCTCGTTGATCTCCTTGTCGGTGCCGTCGACGCCGACGCGGAGCACCTCGACGAGCACGCCGCGGCCGTGCGGGACGTCCTCGAGCCTCGGCTCCGGAATGTCGCGAAGGTGGATCGAGTGCGGCCTTCCGGGGTGGACGGCGATCGCTTTCATGCCGCTCCTGTCGTCGGGGGGCGCACTTCGTTACGTTCTCACGGTGCAGCCGGTCGAGACGTCCGTGGTCGACGCGCTGCGGGACGGCGACGAGGAGACGTTCCGACGGCTCGTCAAGGAGTACGGCCCCTCGATGCTGCGCGTGGCGCGCATGTACGTCTCGAGCCGCGCCGTCGCCGAGGAGGTGGTGCAGGAGGCCTGGCTCGCCGTCGTCAACGGGATCGGCGCCTTCGAGGGCCGCTCGAGCCTCAAGACCTGGATCTTCCGCATCCTGACGAACATCGCGAAGACGCGCGGGCAGCGCGAGGGGCGGTCGATCCCGTTCTCGGCGGTCGTGGGCGACGAGTCGGAGCCGGCGGTCGACCCCGAGCGCTTCCTCGGCGAGGACTCGCGCTTCCCCGGGCACTGGGCCGCGCCGCCGCGCGGGTGGGGGCCGGAGGATCGCCTCCTCGCCGCCGAGACGATGGCCGTCGTCGAGGACGCGATCGCCGCGCTGCCGGCGAGCCAGGCGATCGTGATCACGATGCGCGACGTCGAGGGCTTCGACGCCGAGGAGGCGCGTAACGCTCTCGACATTTCGGAGACCAATCAGAGGGTCCTGCTCCATCGGGCCAGATCGAAGGTGAGGCAGGCGCTCGAGGACTACCTGGGATGAAGCTCTTTCGCAGAGACATGGCGTGCCGCGAGCTCGTTGAGGTGATCACGGACTACCTCGAGGGGACGATGCCGGCGCGCGACCGCCGCCGCCTGGAGCGGCACCTGACCGCCTGCGACGGCTGCACCGCCTACCTCGAACAGATGCGGGAGACGATCTCGCTCACCGGCCGACTGCGCGAAAAGGACGTTCCTCCCGAGCTCGAGGATCGGCTGCTCGCCGCCTTCCGCGGCTGGAAGTCGTGAGGCCGGTCCATCCGGCGCGACATCTCCTCCGCGCGAAAGACCTCGTCGACGCCCGCTACCGCGAGCCACTCGACGTCCGCGCGCTCGCCCGCGCCGCGCACCTCTCGCCCGCGCACTTCAGCCGCGAGTTCCGCCGGACCTTCGGCGAGCCGCCGCACAAGTACCTGCTGACGCGTCGCCTCGAGCGCGCGGCGGCGCTGCTCCGGAACACCGATCGGACGGTGGCCGACATCTGCCTCATGGTCGGCCTGCGGAGCGTCGGGTCGTTCACGACGAGCTTCGGGCGGGCCTTCGGCCTCTCGCCGACCGCCTACCGCGCCTCGCATGCGCCGGCGGCCACTCGCATCAGCATCCCGACCTGCGTGCTGCAGGCCTACGCCCGGCCGCACTCCAGCGCGTTTGGAGAAGACAGCCGTGCACGGCGCGGGTAACGTCGCCGGCCGACCGCAACGACGACCGGGAGGACGACATGCTGAAGCAGCTCGCGAACGTGCAGGTCTGGGTCCACGACCAGGACGAGGCGCTCGCCTTCTACACCGAGAAGCTCGGCCTCGAGCTCCGAGAGGACGTCACCGTGCCGGAGATGGGCAACTTCCGCTGGCTGAGCGTCGGCGTCCCGGGTCAGGACGACGTGGCGATCACGCTCATGGCCGTCCCGGGCCCGCCCGTGTTCGAAGAGGAGACCCGCGCGCAGATCCACGCGCTGCTGGCCAAAGGCGCGTCGGGCGGGCTCTTCTTCACGACCGACGACTGCCGCGGCACCTACGAGGAGCTCAAGGGCCGTGGCGTCGAGTTCACGCAGGAGCCGACCGAGCAGCCGTACGGCGTCGACGCCGGCCTCCGCGATCCGTCGGGCAACCAGTTCCGGATGGTGCAGCGGAGCTAAGAGGTCGAAGCCGGCTGGGCGGCGCGGACGACGACCGCGTCGCCCCGCCGCAGGATCGTCAGCGCGGCGAGCGGGAAGAGGAGCACCGAGAGGAGCCCGGCCGCGACGAGCGCGGCGCCGTTCGCGGCGCTGATCAGGCCGAGCTGCATCCCGATCTGGCCGGCGACGACGAAAAAGCCGAGCGAGGTCGCCTGGAGAAGACCCGCCGCGATGACCTCGCCGCCGCTCACGACGCGGCGGTAGAGGAGGGCGGGAAGCCCACGCGCCGCGAGCAGCGCCGCCAGGAAGAGCGGCACTCGCGCCACCGTCCCCGCGCTCGCGAAGAGCGCGTCCAGGTCGAACTTCAGCCCGCTCGTCACGAAGAAGAACGGCACGAAGACGCCGAAGCCGGCCGCCTCGAGCTTGGCGTGGAACTGCGGGTGCGTCATCGCGCGGTCGGTGTCGACGAGCTTCAGCACCGCCCCGGCGAGGAAGGCGCCGAGGATCGCCTCGAGGCCGAACTGGTCGGCCAGCACGACGAAGACGACGAGGAGCAGGAAGGCGCCACGGACGCGGATCTGCGCCGTCGTGTCCTGGAGTCGGACGAGCGCGGCGGAGACACGCATCGAGCGCTGCACGCCGACGATCGAGATGCCGACGGCGGCCACGAGCGCCACGAACCCACCGAGCAGGACGACCTTCGCGCCGGCGCCGCTCGACTCGCCGGAGAAGAAGAGCGAGAGCAGGACGACGGTCGCGATGTCCGCGATCGACGCTCCCGCGATCACGAGCTGCCCGAACGGCGAGTCGGCGCGGCCGCCGTCCTTGAGCACCGGGATGACGACGCCGAGCGACGTCGCCGAGAGCATGATCGCGACGAGGAGCGGCGAGCGGACGAATCCGCCTGCGTGCAGGCCGAACCCGAGCGCCAACGCGATCCCGAAGGAAGCGACGAAGCCGAGCCCGCTCACGTGCAGGAGCCGGCCGCGGAGCCGGTCGAAGTCGACCTCGAGCCCGGCGATGAGAAGCAGGAACGCGAGCCCGATGAGGTTCATGACCTGCACCGGCCCGTCCACTTCGGCCCAACCGAGCACCTGCGGCCCGACGACGATCCCGAGCACGATCTCGAGGACGACCGCCGGGAGCCGCAGCATCGGGACGAGCCCGAGCGCGAGCGGCGCCGCGAAGGCGACTGCCGCGACGACGGCGAGGTTCGTGAAGCTCACGTCCATCGGGGTGCAGTCGAACCGCCGACGCCTTCGTTACGGTCGAGCTCGTCGTGCGTGTGCTGGCCGTCGCGCTGAGTCTGTTCGGGTACGCCGCGTGCAGCGGCGGCGGGCACCGGAGCGCGACCGTCGACGCGCGCGCCGCAGGACGCATTCCGCTGCTCGTGCCGTGGGAGCCGTCGGCCCCAGAGCGCGACACGCCGCCGGCCGTCCGCCGCCGGATCGAGCGTGAAGAACGCGCGCTGCTCGCGCGTGCCCGGGCCGCCGCGAAGCTGCCCGCGACCGCCGCCGCCGGCTGCAAGCAGGTCAGATACTCCTCGGGTCAGGTCTCCTTCGGCGCGCCGCCGCCGCGGGTGACGGCGAGGATCATCGGCCACCACGTCGAGGTCGTCTTCGCCTATCCGCACCTGCCTCGGTCGGACGCGTGCCGACCCTTCCTGCTCACTGCCGTCGTCTACACCGGCCGCAAGGCGAGCTCGAGCTTCAGCAACGCAGGCGCAGTCGGCTCGTACCGGCTGCGTGGGCCGAGAGGGCGCGTCGTCCTCGACCTGACGTGGTTCTCGAAGCCGCAGTACCACCTGATCGTGAACGCGACGACGATCAACGGCCGGCGCGGCCCCGATATCGACCGGGCGCTTCGGTGTCCGCGCGCCGGCTGCCTGCCGGGCTACCGGCCGGCTCCGCACGCCTGGAAGCTGCCCGAGCCCGTGCTCCCGCTCCGCGGCGTCGACCGCTCGACGCTCGAGGCGACGTTTCGCTACGTCGTCGCCGGCGAGCGGTGGCCGACGGCTCGCCGCGTGCGCTGCCCGTCGCTCCACTCGTGCGAGCTCACCTACGTCGATCCAGCGTTCGCCACGGCGCCGTACCGGATCCGCTACCGCATCGCCGGCGAGCAGGTGCGCGGCTGCTGGATGGGCATGCGCAGCGCCGTTCTCGATCCGCTGCCGTACCCGGACGCGGGCCGCGGACGCCTGGAGCTCGCCGGCTGCGGCTCCTGGCTCCGCTGAGCGTCAGTCCAGCCTGTAGGGCACGCTCGCGAGGATCACGCGCGGCTCGAAGAGGAGCAGCCGCTTGATGGAGAGCGCGCGCTGCGCGGCGAGGCTCGGCTCGGGCGACCGGCGTTTGCGAACGCGCTACTTGCCGCCGTAGACGAAGTAGAGCGTCATCACGATTGCGAGCATGATCACGAGGGCCACGCCGACGAGAAGCATGACGCCGGTCAGGGCGATCAGCGGCGTGCGGGCGCTCCGGCCGACCTCTGCCTCGTGCTCGAGCGCCTTCGCCGCCTCGACCGGGTGCTCGACCGAATGGATGACGTCCTTCGCCTTCTCCTGGAGGTGGGTCATGTCTCCTTCGTACCCACGACCGCGACGGCCTACGCGTGCCGCTCGATCGTCCGCACGTCGCGGACGAGGAGCACGGCGAGCGTCACGGTCAGGCTCAGCGTCGCGGCGCCGAGGATGGCCTCGCGCGTCCCGATCGCCTGCGCGACCGGCCCGGCGACGGCGACCCCGAGCGGGATGAGGACGTACGAGCCGAGCGCGTCGTAGGCCGACACGCGCGAGAGCTTCTCCTGCGAGATCTCCTGCTGGAGCGTCGTCTCCCAGAGGACGCCGAAGATCTCCGTGCCGATGCCGCCGATTGCGGCCGCCGCCACCACGGCGACGAGCGCGACCGGGACGGAGAGCGCGAGCAGGAACGGGATCGTGAGCAGAAACCCGAGCGTCGCGGCGAGGAGGAGCCGGCGCGGGCGCAGGCGGAGAAGCAGAAGCCCGCCGGCGAGGAGGCCGAGCGACTGCGCGGTCAGCACGAGCCCCCACGCGGCCGCACCGCCAAGGTGCGCCTTCGCGATCGCCGGCCCGAGCACCTGCGTGCAGCCCTGTTCGGCGGCGTTCACGAACCCGAACTGCGCGACGATCGCCCACAGCCACGGCCGCGAGCTGAACTCGCGCCAGCCCTCGCCGAGGTCGGCGAAGAAGGTCGAGCCCTCCATGCGCAGGCTCGCCGGAATGCGGATGAGGACGGTGAAGAGCGCGGCGAGGAAGAAGCTTCCGGCGTCGCAGGCGATCCCGACCCCTGGGCTCGTAGCGCCGACGATCAGTCCGCCGAGCGCGGCGCCGCCGATGAAGCTGCTGTTGAGGCCGAGTCGCAGGAGCGCGTTCGCGCTCTGCAGCAGCGGCCTCGGCACGGTCTGCGGGACGATCCCAGTCGAGGCCGGGAAGAAGAACGCCGAGCTGGCGCCGTTCGCGGCCGCGAGCGCACCGAGCTGCCAGATGCGGGCATGGCCCGAGAGGAGCAGCGCCGCGACGACGGCCTGGCTCAGGCCGCTCACGACGTTGGAGACGACCATCACCCGGTGCCGCGGCAGCCGATCGGCCCAGATCCCGCCCGCGAGCAGGAAGAGCACCTGCGGCAGCGAGCGCGCAGCGAGGACGTAGCCGAGGTCGGCCTTCGAACCCGTCAGCTCGAGGACGGCGAAGGCGAGCGCGACGTTCGCGAACGCGTTGCCGACGAACGAGGTCGTCCGGCCGAGGAAGAGCAGGCGGAAGTCGCGGTGTCCGAACGGGCCGCGTCGCAAGGGGAAGTAGCCTAGGCGCGGTGACCGTCGTCGCGGTCGTCGGACTCGGCGCCATGGGCAGCCGCGTCGCGCGCCGGCTCCTCGATGCCGGTCACGAGGTCGTCGTGTGGAACCGGACGGCGGAGAAGGCGACGCCGCTCGTCGAGGCCGGGGCTGCCGCCGCCGCGACACCGGCCGAGGCGGCCGCGGGCGCCGAGGCGGTGATCACGATGGTCGCCGACCCGGCGGCGCTGCGCGACGTGACAGAGGGGCCGGAGGGGACGGCGGCCGGTATCGGCGGCGAGACCACCGCGATCGAGATGTCCACCGTCGGGCCGGACGCGGTCCGGCGCCTTGCCTCGATCGTGCCGGAGGGGACGGCCCTGCTGGACGCGCCGGTGCTCGGCAGCCGCGGCGAGGCGGAGGCGGGGACGCTCCGGATCTTCGTCGGCGGTCCCGCCGAGCTCGCGGAGCGGTGGACGCCCTTGCTATCGGCGCTGGGCTCGCCGCTCTACGTCGGCCCTTTGGGTTCCGGCGCCGCGGCGAAGCTGGTCGCGAATACCACGCTCGTCGGGACGATCGGGCTGGTGGGGGAGGCCCTCGCACTCGCCGACGGCCTCGGCCTCTCACGCGCGAAGACGTTCGAGGTGCTGGCCGGAACGCCGCTCGCCGGGCAGGCCGAACGGCGCCGCGAGTCGATCGAGCGTGACGAGTACCCGCCCCGCTTCGCGCTCTACTTGGCTCGGAAGGACGCGGAGCTCGTCGTCTCGGCGTCCGAAGAGGCGGGCGTCGACCTCCGCCTCATCGAAGCGGCACGAAGGTGGCTCGCCGAGGCCGAAGAGGCCGGCTGGGGCGACCGCGACTACTCCGCGGTGCTCGCGTGGATCCTAGGATGGAGCCGATGACGCTGAAGGAGCGGGCCGACGCGCTCGCGCGGGTGCCGATCTTCGCGGGCTTGAGCCGCCGCTCCCTCGAGCGGATCGCGCGCATCGCGAAGGAGGCCGAGCTCCGGGCGGGTCAGGTCTTGATCCAGCCGCGGGCGACGGGCTCGGGGATGTTCGTCCTGCTGGACGGGGAGGCCACCGTCGACATCCGCGGCAAGGCGGTGCGAGAGCTCGGAGCCGGCGACATCGTCGGCGAGCTGGCGCTCCTGACGGAGGACGCCGTGCGCACCGCACGCGTGCGGGCGAAGACGCACGTGCGCTGCGTCGCGATCGCACGTGCCGACTTCCGGAAGATCCTCGGGGACGAGCCGAAGGTCGCGCTTGCGATCCTCGAGACGGTCGCAGCGCGGCTCGCGTCGGCGTCCTGACGCTTCTGCGGAGTCGCGGCCTCGTCTATTGCCTTGTCCATGCGCCGCTGACGTAGTCGGCGAAAGCGAGGGTGCGCTCGACGGCCTGCGGATCGGCCTGCTCGTGAACCTGGCGCCACTGTTCGGGGCGGTCGTCGAGCGCGCGCCGGATGAGGCTTCTCCACTCGGTCGGCAAGATGCGGAGCGCCCATTCGCCGGCCTCGGGCTTCGAGGTGACGCGGCCGGACTCCAGCGTGTGCAGCATCCGACAGAAGGAGAGGACGAGCAGGCTCTGCTGGCGCCGGCTCATCGCGCCGGGGCCGAAGCGGGGGTGCGGCTCGCGCGCCCACTCCGCCCAGTCGCGCATCGCGGCGCTTACTTCCGCGCGCAGCTGGTCGGCCGAGACGGGGTCGACGAGGCTCCTCGGGTCAGGCCCGGCGAGGACGACGCCGTGCTCGCGCAGAATCCAGCGGACGACGGCGGTGTTGCAGTGGTCGTCGCGAACGAGCTCGGTAGCGCCGTTGTCGAGGTAGAGCCACGGGGTGCGCGACGGGTCGAGGCGGCGCAGGCGGTCCTTCGTGACGTACGACCCCTCGAGGTGCTGCGCCCACGGGCTCGGCAGCGCGTAGATCCGGCGGTGCATCGCCTGGAGCGCGGCGAGCTGCGCGTCCGTGACCTCGTCGTGCGTGACGACGACGAAGTCGACGTCGCTGTCGTCGTCGAAGCCGCCGAGCGCGAACGACCCCTGGAGGTACGCGCCGCAGAAGCTGTCGCCGAGGATCGCCCGGACGCTCGCGACGAGCTCCCGCAGGACCGCGTCGAGCGCATGGTCTTGAACGGACACGTCCATCTCGTCGCCACCTGCTGCGGAACGGGTCGACGTTACCAAGGCCGAAATTCGACCGGGTCTCGACCCCATTTCGACCGACGCGATGGAAGCTGCCTACGCGATGAAGAAACGACTGATCGGAAAGGAGCACCACCTCATGAAACGTCGGAGAAGAGGATCATCGTGGCGGCGCTGGCGTGCTTCGCCACGCTCGCATTCGGCCGCACCGCCGTGGCCATGCCAACCGTGGATACCGGCGGCTCGACATCGACGGCGTTGGTTCGGCCGGACGATCGGGCGGGTGTCCGCGGCGTCGGTCCCGCACAGGTAACGCAGGCGCTCGGGGGCAGTCCGATCCGCGGCGAGCACTCGTTCGGCGCGAACCAGCCGCTTCAGCTGCAGGCGGCTTCGAGCGGCTCGGACTACAACTGGGGCAGGACGATCGGCATCTCGGCGGCAGCGGTCGCCCTGGCTCTCTCCCTCGTTGGCCTGAAGCTGGCGGGGATGCGACAGCGCAAGCCGCTGCAGGTCTAGCCGCATCGCGTTTCGCAGAAAGGAACGGGCCTTCGGGCCCGTTCCTTCTTGGACCGGTCCTTGCTGCCCATCCGAACTGACGACGCCAGCAATGGCCCACCTGCCATCCCCTCGCGAAGCGGCGCGATAACGTCTCTGCGTGAGGCGCCCCGAGGACGACCCCGGCTTCACGCTACGCACCTACGTTCACTTGCTCGCGGAGGACCTGCCCGAGGTGCCGTTCGGGACGCTCGCGCCCGTGACGGCGATCCGGCGCGTGGCCTGACCCGCTCCCCCGGGGCTGCGCTATTCCTCGTCGGGGGCGGGTCGGAGCAGGCGTTCGGCGACGCCGAGGATGCAGTCTTCGGGGTCGTCGCCCCCGCCCATGTCGAGAAGGTTGCCCGCGTCGTCGCGGACCTCGACCAAGTAGAGGCCGTCAGGGGAGCGAAGCCAGGTCACTTTGAAACCGAACTCCTCGAGTCGCACCGTCGGGTCGATGGCAGGCTCGGGAGTTCGGATCACCCTCCCGGTGATCGAGGACGTCGCGCTGATGGTCGCGGCTGCCGTGAGCTCGAAGGTTCGAGTCTTCGAGCCGCAGTTGGGGCATGGCCGCCGCTCGTCGGGTGGTGTCCCGGGAGCCTCGTCGATGACGCTCCCGCACTCCCCACACTTGACCTGTCTCTCCACGTTCCATCCCCCTCCGGCCTCGCGTTGCCCCGTCTGTTGCCCCCCGCTCAGACCCCCGCCGAGCAGCGGCCCATGCGGGAGACGAAAAACCCCGCCGTGAGCGGGGCTTCTTTCGAGGCTGCGGGGCTAGGATTCGAACCTAGACTACCTGATCCAGAGTCAGGCGTCCTACCGTTAGACGACCCCGCACCGGTCGTTCGGCGGCCCAGTTTAGCCGAGGTCCTCGAGCCGATAGACCGGCACGAGACGCTTCTCGGCCTCGGTGTCGATGTGCGCGATCACCTCGACGTAGGGCTCGAGGCCGGAGCCGCGCAGCTTCGCCTTCAGGAGCCCGTCGACCTGGTAGATCCCGGACGAGTTGTTCATCAGCACCTCGATCTTGATCGGGCGCGTGTCGCCGTCGGTGATCGTCACGTCCTCGATCGCGGCGGCCGAGAGCGAGTGGATCGAGACGCTCCCGCGCTCGAACGGAATCCGCGAGCGGCCCTTCGCCATGTCGAGCGCGTCGGCGACGCGGATGATCCCGGCCTCGAGCGTCAGCGGCGTCCCGTAGTCGCGGTGGCTCGTGATCTCGTGCAACACCTCGGAGGTGATGACGGTCAGGTCGGGCTCGTCGTAGAGGCCGGCGAGGAGCTCGCGGGTCTTCGGCTCGGCGAGGAAGAGGCTGAAGTCCTCGTGGCCGTCCCGGTGGATGGACATGCCCACGCAGTGCAGGAGCGCGCCGAGTAGGACGACCACCTCGGAGTCGTTCCGCTCGAAGCCGTAGTCGCGTACGAGCGACGGCTCGACGCCGTGCTTGAAGAGCTGGCGCAGGAGCTTGAGCGCGATGTTGGCGACGATCTGGACGTGCACCCACGAGTGGTCGTTGATCTCCAGGCGCGCGACCGCGTTGATGTTCGCGACGTGCCACCAGCCCTTGAGCTCGAGGTCGGCGTTCGCGCGCTCGATCGTCGTCCGCAGCTTGCGGTTGCCGCGCGCCGGGACGTTGATCCGCATCTGCGCGACGGCCTCGCTCGGCGTCAGCCGCGTCTCGCGCTCGGCCTCGGCCGAGGCGGGCTGCTCGATGCGCTCCTCGGTCTCCCGATCCAGGGTCACCGGGACAGCCTAGTGCCGTAGGTCTACGTCGCGCGGGCGACGATCAGCGTCCAGTCGACGATCGTCGTCATCCTCACGTGCTCCACGGTCGTCTGCTCGAAGAGGTGCCCGTGGAGGACGACGCGTCTCGCGTGCGCCGGCGAGCGCCTGAGCCGGCTCTCGCTCGCGAGCACGAACGGATCGGATTGAGTGAGCGTCGTCGCGCAGCGGTCGTGGTCGCGTCGCCGCGAGAAGCCTCCAATCAGGCGGACGCGATTGCGCGTCGAGCGGACGAGGAGGCGCGCCGGCAGGCGCGCCGGCCCGCAGGAGATGGTTCGCGGGGCGGGCGGCGAGGGGCAGGTGCCGGGGCCGCCGGCGAGCGACTTCTCGCGGTGGAACGAGCCGGCGACCCGCGCGACGAGCCTGAACCGCAGGGCGGGCAGGCCGGCGGAGCCGATCGCGAGCGGCATGCGCCGCCGGCTCGCGAAAGCGATCGTGCGCCGGTCGCGGTCGGCGGCGCGATAGGTGCAGCCGGCGTCGTCCGTCGACGTCCCGCTACGGGTGACGACCGTCCGCTGCGACCCGGTGAGCGAGACGCTGTAGACAGCCCGCGAAGCGTGAACAGGCGCGGCCGACACAGCCGGCGCTGCGAGCGCCGCAGCGGTCGCGCCCGCGAGGAGGAGCGCGATCCGTGTTCGCACGGTTGAGAACGTACCCCGGCGCGCGCCGCCGCAAAACTCCGCTCAGGCGGCGTCTGCGGCCCAGTCGCCGTAGAGCGAGGTGTAGAGGCTCTGGCGCGCGAGGAGCTCGGCGTGGGTGCCGCGCTCGACGATGCGGCCGTTCTCGAGCACGACGATCAGGTCGGCGTCCCGGATCGTCGACAGGCGGTGGGCGATGATGAAGGCGGTGCGGTCGGCGAGGAGCCGGCGCAGCGCTTCGTCGATCGTCCGCTCGGTGCCGATGTCGACCGACGAGGTGGCCTCGTCGAGGATGAGGATCCGGGGATCGGCGAGCAGCGCGCGGGCGAACGCGACGAGCTGGCGCTGCCCGAGCGAGAGGCGCGTCCCGCGTTCCTGGAGCTCGGTCTCGTAGCCGTCCTCGAGCCGCACGATGAAGTCGTGCGCGCCGACCGCTTCGGCGGCGGCGCGCACCTCTTCGGGTGTCGCGCCGGGGCGGCCGAAGGCGATGTTGTCCCGGACCGTGCCGGCGAAGAGGAAGCCCTCCTGCGGCACGACGCCGAGCTGGCGCCGGAGCGAGGCCTGCGTCACCTCGCGCAGGTCGACTCCGTCGATCGTGATCCGGCCCTCGCGCGGGTCGTAGAAGCGGCCGAGCAGCTTCGCGATCGTCGACTTCCCCGCGCCGGTGTGGCCGACGAGGGCGACCGTCGTGCCGGCGGGCACGTCGAGGTCGATCCCGTGCAGGACCTCGGGCAGGTTGCCGTAGCCGAAGCGGACGCCCTCGAAACGGACGTCGCCCTCGATCCGGCCGAGGTCGCGGGCGCCGGGCCGGTCGCGCACCTCGGGCTCCTCCTCGAGGACGTCCATGATCTTGTCCAGCGCGGCCACGGCGGCGAGGAACGTGTTGTAGAGCTGCGAGAGCTGCTGGACGGGGTCGAAGAAGTTCGACAGGTAGCCGACGAACGCGAAGAGCGTCCCGATCGTGATCGAGTGGCCGAACGCGAGGTAGCCGCCGTAGCCGAGGACGACGGCGGTGGCGAGCGCGGAGAGGAAGTCGACGAAGGGGAAGTAGAGGCCGTTCAGCACGACCGTCTGCTGGTTGGCGGCGCGGTAGTGGTCGTTGACCTCGCGGAAGTGGTGCAGGTTCGCGCGCTCGCGCGTGAACGACTGCACGACGCGCATGCCGGCGATGTCCTCGGCGAGCGTCGCGGTGACGAGCCCGAGCCGCTCGCGCACGGCGCGGTAGGCGCGGGACGAGCGCGAGCGGAAGATCGCCGTCGCGATCGTCATCGGCGGCAGGACGGCGAGCGTGGCGAGGGCGAGGCGCCAGTCGAGGAAGAAGAGGATGATCGCCGAGCCGCCGAGGGTGAGCGTGTTCTGGACGAGGCTCGTGACGCCGTCGGTGACGAGCTGGTCGAGCGCCTCGACGTCGTTCGTCAGCCGGCTGATGATGACGCCGGCGCGGTTCCGCTCGTAGAAGCCGAGCGAAAGCCGCTGGAGGTGGCGGAAGAGCGTGTTCCTGAGGTCGGCCAGGATCCGCTCGCCCGTCCAGCCGGTGAAGTGCGTCTGCGCGTAGCCGGCTGCCCAGTTGAGGATGCCGGCGGCGAGGAAGGCGGCGACGATGATGGTGAGCGCGGTCAGGTGGCGGTGGACGATGCCGTCGTCGATCGCGAGCTTGGCGAGGTAGGGCGGCGCGAGGGCGGTCGCCGTGGCCGCGAGCAGCGAGGCAATCGCGAGCGTCGTCCGCAGCTTGTAGGGCGCGGTGAGACGCGCGAGCGTGCGCAGCCGGCGCGCGGTCGCGCGCCACGACCAGTCGTCGACCTGGGCGCCGTGCTGCTGCGTCAGGTGGCCGCCGGGCTGCCAGACCCTCATCGGCGGCTCCGTTCCTGCCGCGTCGTGCTCCTAGGTAGGCGCGCGAGAAGCGGGTTCCCACCACCCCCGCCCACCGACAGGCTATGGGTGAAAAACGCGCATGTCTGCCTCGGAAGCGTGCCGCCTCGCGCCGAACTGCAACGAAACGCCCTCGTCATGCGCCGGCCTCCACCGCTCGGCCCGCCTCGACCACGTCGCCGATCCGCGCCTCGAGCAGCCCGTGCTCGTAGATCTCGCGATAGACCTCGCTCGTCTCGATCAGCTCCTCGTGGGTCCCGCGGGCGGCGACGCGGCCCTGCTCGAGCACGACGAGCTCGTCCGCCAGCGCGAGCGTCGAGAGCCGGTGCGCGATGATGATCGTGGTGCGGCCGCGCATCGCCTCGCGCAGGCCGAGCCGGATCCGCGCCTCGGTCGTCGCGTCGACGGACGCGGTCGCGTCGTCGAGGACGAGGACGCGCGGGTCGACGACGAGCGCGCGCGCGATCGCGATCCGCTGGCGCTGGCCGCCGGAGAGCGTGATCCCTCGCTCGCCGATGACGGTGTCGTAGCCGTCGGGCAGTGCGGCAATGAAGTCGTGCGCCTGGGCGAGCCGCGCCGCGTGGACGACGTCCTCGTCCGTGGCCGCGGGGTTCCCGAACGCGATGTTCTCCCGGACGCTGGCCGAGAAGAGGAAGGGATCCTGGGCGACGACGCCGATCGCGCGCCGGAGGGCGCGGAGCTTCACACCGCGGACGTCGACGCCGTCGAGCTCGACGCGGCCGGCCTGGACGTCGTAGAAGCGCGGCACGAGCGCGGCGAGCGTCGTCTTGCCCGCGCCGGTGTGACCGATCAGCGCGATCGTCCGGCCCGGCTCGATCTCGAGATCGACGTCGACGAGCACAGGCCGTTCCGGCTTGTAGCCGAACGTGACGCCGCGGAAGCCGATGCGTCCCTCCCCGGGCGGGAGCTCGATCGCGTCGGGTGCGTCCGTGACGTCCTCGGGCTCGTCGATCACCTGGAAGATCCGCTCCCCCGAGGCGGTCGCGCGCTGCGCCTGGCCGATCCACATGCCGAGCATGCGGAGCGGCATGACGAGCATCATCACGAGCAGGTTGAAGACGACGAACTCGTGCAGCGGCAACGTGCCGTGCACGACCATGCGGCCGCCGACGAGCAGAACGGCCCCCTGTGCGAGGAGCGGCAGGAAGGACATGAGCGGCACGTAGAAGGCGCGCTGGCGGTTCGCGCGGATGCTCTGCTCGAACACCGCTTCCGACCGCCGCTCGAACTTCGCCTGCTCGGACGGCTCCTGCGCGAACGACTTGACGACGTGGACGCCGACGATGCTCTCCTCCGCGACGGTGGCCACGTCGGCCATCCGCTGCTGGACGTCACGCAGGAGCGGGTGCGCGATGTGGCTGTACCGGTACGCGCACGCGACGAGCAGCGGCGCGATCGCGAGCGCGACGAGCGCGAGCCGCCAGTTGACGACGAGCATGACCCCGGTGACGCCGACGATCGTGAGGACGTGCTGGAAGAAGAAGATCAAGCCGTAGCCGAGGAAGAAGCGAACCGACTGCAGGTCGACGGTCGCGCGGGACATCAGCTGCCCGGTCTGGTGGCGGTCGTAGAAGCCGAAGGAGAGCCGGACGAGCCGGGCGTAGAGCGCGTTTCGCATGTCGAACTCGACGCCGAGCGCCTGCCGCCCCGAGATGAGCCGGCGGCCGACCATCAGCAGGGCTTTCACGAGGCCGACCGCGACCACCGCCGCGACGATCAGCTCGATTGCGCGTCGGTCGTGCCGCTCGATCGCCTGCCCGACGGCCGTCCCCGTCAGGAACGCGATCGCGACCTGCGCCGCCTGCGAGGCGGCCGCGAGCACGATCGAGACGACGAGCGAGAGCTTGTAGGGGCGCAGGAACCCGAGCAGGCGGGCAAACGTGTGGCGATACGAGGGCGCTGCGTCCATTCCGGTCACGAACGTCGAGTGTAGTTGTGGCCTTCCGTGGGCTTGGGGCCTTCCACAGGTCTCCCGGCGCCGCCGGCGGCCCAACCTCCCTCAGGGGGTGGCGAGACCCCCTGCAGTCAGCGTAGCCGCCGCCGGCTCAGGCGTTCGTCACGGATCCGTGCCGATTTGCAGCGGCTTCCGCCGACCGGTCTGCGGCGGGCGCGGGCGCGGCTCCGATCCGGGCGAGCTCCGCGCGGACGAGCGCCGCGGCCTCCGCGACGAGCGCGCGGTTCGCGGGGTCGTTGAGCCAGCCGCTCGCGCCCGAGGGGTGCGGGAGCGCGATCGCCGTCGCGTCGCCGTACGAGAATCGCTGGCCGACGCACTCGCCGAGCCGCGTCAGCCCGAGCAGCCGCCGCGCCGCGAGGCCGCCGACGGTCACGATCAGGGCCGGCCGCAGCAGCCGCAGCTCCCAGTCGCGCCAGAACGCGCACAGCTCCTGCTCGCGCGGAGTGGGCGTGCGGTCGCCGCGGCCCCCGGGCGAGGGCCCGGGGTAGCAGCGCGTGATCGACGCACAGTAGAAGGTCGCGTAGAACTCGTCCTCGTCCATCGCCAGCCAGCGCCGCAGCGTCCGGCCGGCGCGGCCCCGCCACGGCCGCCGCTCCTCGCCCTCGACCGCGCCCGGCGCCTGCCCCAGCATGTACGCGCGCTGACCCTCGTGACCGTGCAGGACGGGCAGCGACTCCAGCGGGTAGCCCGCCTCGAGGCATGCCCGGCAGACGCGCGCGTCGCGCTGGAGCGAGGCGAGCGACCGGTAGGACGAACGCCGGCGCGTCACGCCCGGACGGCGACGAACCAGCGTCCCGCGTGGACGGTCTCGCCGCCGCCGAGCTCCTCCGCGAGACCCTCGGGCGTGAAGTAGCGCTTGTAGACGTGCCACCGAGAGCCGTCCTTGAGGACGCGCTCCTGGATCCCGACCGGATCCACTTCCTCGCGGAGCGCCGAGTCGACGACGACGAGCTCGCCCGCTACACGCCGTGCCTCACCGAGGAACGCAAGCCGTCCGTCCTCTTCGAGATGGCCGTAGAAGTGGCCGGTGAAGACACGGCCGAAAGAGCGGTCCGGAAACGGCAAGACAAGCGCGTCGCCGCGGACCAACTCGGCCGACGGCGCCTGCCGGCGCGCGATGTCCAGCATCGACTCGCTCTGGTCGAGCGCGACGACCTCCCCGGGCAGATGGCGCGTCAGAAAGCCGGTGCCACAGGCGACGTCGAGCGTCCGCATCGCCGGCAGCGCCCCGACGGCGCGCGTGAGCGCCTCGACCTCCTCGCTCCAGCCCGGCCGAATCCGGCCCGCGTGCAGGCCTGTCCCGAGCCACCAGTCGTCGTACTCGGGAGCCCGGCGGTCGTAGTACGCCTTCACGAGGACCTAGAGTACGCACGGTGGAGCTGCCGCTCGAGTCCGTCCCGAACTTCTCGGAGGGGCGGGACCGGGCGACGATCGACGCGATCGCAGCGGCGCTCGGCGAGCACGCCGAGGTGCTCGACGTCCACGCCGACGCCGACCACAACCGCTCCGTCTTCACGCTCGTCGGCTCGGAGCCGGAACTCGGCGACGCGCTGGTCGCCGGGGTCTCCGCGGCGAAGGAGCGGATCGACCTCCGCCGCCACGAGGGCGCCCACCCGCGCATCGGCGCCGCGGACGTCGTCCCGATCGTGCCGCTGCGCCCGGAGCAGATGGAACGGGCTCGGCGGTGCGCGCTCGAGGTCGGCGAGCGGATCGGCCGCGAGCTCGAGCTGCCGGTCTTCCTCTACGCCGAGTCGGCCGACGGCCGCGGCCCTGCCTTCTTCCGCCGCGGTGGCCCGGTCGAGCTGGCACGGCGGCTCGCGGCCGGCGAGGTGGCGCCGGACTTCGGCCCGGCGCGGCTCGATCCGGCCGCTGGCGGCGCGATCGTCGGCGCCCGCCGGCCGCTCGTCGCCTTCAACGTCAACCTGCGCGGGGCGTCGCTCGACGTGGCCAAGGAGATCGCGTCGCTCGTCCGCGAGGCCGGCGGGGGCTTCCCTGGTGTGCGCGCGCTCGGGCTCGACCTGCCGCGTGCCGGTCATGTCCAGGTGAGCATGAACGTCGAGGACTACGAAGCCGCGGCGCTCCACGAGATCGTCGAGCGCGTGGCGGCGGAGGCAGAGGCGCGCGGCGCCGAGGTCGCGGGCTCGGAGCTCGTCGGCCTGATGCCGGCCGGAGCGGCCGTGGCCGCGGCCGGCGCGATCCTCCGGATCGAGGGGTTCGACGCCTCCCGGCTCGTCGAGCTGCGGCTGCTGGAGCATTAGTCGGCCGGAGGGCCGGAGCTAGACTCGCGCCGTGGCGCAGGCGACGGCGATCCGCCTGACCGGGGACGATCTCCAGCTCGAGGACGTCTGGGCCGTCGCACACGGCGGCGCGACCGCCGAGCTCTCCGACGAGGCGCGCGAGCGCATGACCGCGGCGCGGGAGCTCGTCGAGCGCAGCACCGGCGAGAGCCACCATGTCTACGGCGTCAACACGGGCTTCGGCCGCTTCGTCTCGCGCTCGATCCCGCCCGAGCTGACGCGGGAGCTGCAGCTGCGGCTGCTGCGCAGCCACGCGTGCGGCGTCGGCGAGCCCTATCCCGACGAGATCGTCCTCGCGGCGATGCTCCTGCGCGCGAACACGCTCGCGAAGGGGTACTCGGGGGCGCGCGTCCAGCTCGTCGAACTCCTGCTCGCATGCCTCGCGAGAGGTGTCGTGCCGGAGGTGCCGAGCCGAGGCTCGGTGGGGGCGAGTGGCGACCTCGCCCCGCTCGCGCACCTCGCGCTCCCGCTCGTCGGCGAGGGTCGCGCGCGCGTGAACGGGGAGTCGCTGTCGGGGGCCGAGGCGCTCGCGGCGGCCGGACTCGAGCCGCTCGAGCTCGAGGCGAAGGAGGGCCTCTCGCTCGTCAACGGCACGCAGTTCATGGCGGCCTTCGGAGCGCTCGGCGTCGTGCGTGCGCGGCGACTCGCGGTCGCCGCGGACATCGCCTGCGCGCTCACGCTCGAGGCTCTTCAGGGCTCGCGCGCCAGCTTCCTGCCGGAGGTGCACGCCCTGCGGCCGCTGCCCGGCCAGCGCGACGCCGCCGCGAACGTGCTCCGATTGGTCGACGGCTCGGCGATCATGGAGGGCCACCGGTGGTGCGACAAGGTGCAGGACGCGTACTCGCTCCGCTGCGCGCCGCAGGTGCACGGGGCAGCCCGCGACCTCCTCGCCTATGTCGAGGGCACGGTCGCGACGGAGCTGAACGCGGCGACCGACAACCCGCTCGTCTTCGTCGCGGAGGACATGGTCATCTCGAACGGGAACTTCCACGGCCAGCCGCTCGCCTTCGCGCTCGATGCGCTCGCGATCGCCGCCGCCGAGCTCGCGAACATCGCCGAGCGGCGGATCGAGCGCCTCGTGAACCCCAGCCTCTCGAACGGGCTGCCCGCCTTCCTCGCGCCTGACGGGGGGCTCAACTCCGGCTTCATGATCCCGCAGTACGTGGCCGCGTCGCTCGTCAGCGAGAACAAGGTGCTCTGTCATCCGGCGAGCGTCGACTCCATCCCCACGAGCGCAGGCCAGGAAGACCATGTCTCGATGGGGAACGCCGCCGGTCTGCAGGCGTGGCAGGTGCTCGCGAACGCCGAGCTGACGCTTGCGATCGAGCTCCTCGCCGGGGCGCAAGCGGTCGAGCTTCTCGCTCCGCTCGCGCCCGGAGCCGGGGCGGCCGCGGCGCGCGCGTTCGTCCGGTCGCTCTCGCCGCGGCTGCGCGACGACCGGCCGCTGGCGGGTGACATCGAGGTGGTCGCGGCGTCGATCCGCGACGGCTCGCTCGTTGCGGCGGTGGAGGCCGAGGTGGGGGGGCTGGGGTGAAGAAGCGGCTTCGTTGGGAGTCGCCGCAGCCGCCTCGCATTCCGCGGCGACCGTACCGCGACAGCGCGCTCCTCTACGGCGCCATGGCAGCTGCGGTGGTCGGCGTGGCGGCGGTCACGGGCGGGAGCCTCGTCCGGGCGCTCGTCATCGGCGCGTTCTTCTTCGTCGCCGCGACGGCGTGGAGCTGGCGCCGCTGGCGCGAGCGGCTACGGCACGAGGGGCGGCGCCGGACATGACGCTGGCGGGCACGGTCGACGCGGCCGTCGAAGCCCTCTGCGGCGACCTCTCCTGCATCCGGGCGCCGCGGGGGACGGAGCTGAACGCGCGCTCGTGGGCGACGGAAGCGCCGCTCCGGATGCTCCTGAACAACCTCGATCCAGAGGTTGCGGAGCGACCGGAGGAGCTCGTCATCTATGGCGGCTCCGGAAAGGCGGCGCGGAGCCACGACGCGCTGCGCGCGATCGTCCGCTCGCTGCTCCAGCTCGGGCGTGACGAGACGCTCCTCGTCCAGAGCGGCAAGCCGGTCGGCGTCTTCCGCACGCATCCGGGGGCGCCGCGCGTGTTGATCGCCAACTCGCTTCTCGTCCCGCGCTGGGCGACCTGGGACGAGTTCCGGCGCCTCGAGGCCGAGGGGCTGACGATGTTCGGGCAGATGACCGCCGGGAGCTGGATCTACATCGGCACGCAGGGAATCCTCCAGGGGACCTACCAGACGTTCGCCGCTGCCGGCGCGCGGCACTTCGGCTCTCCTGATCTGACGGGCCGGACGATCCTCACCACAGGCCTCGGCGGCATGGGAGGTGCGCAGCCGCTTGCCGGGACGATGGCCGGGGCGGCGATCCTCTGCGTCGAGGTCGATCCGGCGCGGATCGAGCGCCGCCTGCAGACGCGGTACCTCGACGAGGCGACCGATTCGCTCGACGATGCCTTGCGGCGCGTGCGCGACGCGGCCGCGGCGCGCCGGCCGCTCTCGGTCGGGCTCCTCGGGAATGCCGCCGAGGTCGTGCCGGAGCTCGCGCGCCGGGGCGAGCACTTCGACCTCGTGACCGACCAGACTGCCGCCCACGATCCTCTCAACGGCTACGTGCCGGTCGGCCTGTCGGTGGACGATGCTGCCGCGCTTCGCTCGGCCGATCCGGACGAGTACCTGCAACGAGCCCGTGCCTCGATCGCAACGCATGTCGAAGGCCTGCTGGAGTTCGTCCGCGCCGGCAGCTACGTTTTCGACTATGGCAACAATCTCAGAGGTGAGGCCCGTGAAGCTGGCGTAGCGGAGGCCTTCTCATACCCGGGCTTCGTCCCGGCCTATATCCGCCCGCTCTTCTGCCGCGGCGTCGGGCCGTTCCGGTGGGCCGCCCTCTCCGGCGACTCGGCGGACATCGAGGTCATCGACGAAGCGCTGAAGGAGCTCTTCCCGGACGACCCGCTCCTCCAGCGCTGGCTCGAGCTCGCACCCGAACGGGTCGCATTCCAAGGCCTGCCGGCACGCATCTGCTGGCTCGGCTACGGTGACCGGGCGCGCGCCGGTCTCGCCATCAACGACCTCGTCCGCGCCGGGCGCGTCAAGGCGCCGATCGTGATCGGCCGTGACCACCTCGACGCGGGCTCCGTCGCTTCCCCGTACCGCGAGACGGAGGCCATGCGTGACGGCTCCGACGCGATCGCAGACTGGCCGATCCTGAACGCCCTCCTCAACGTGGCCGCCGGGGCGACCTGGGTGAGCGTCCACCACGGTGGCGGCGTCGGCATCGGCAATTCGATCCACGCCGGCATGGTCGTCGTCGCCGACGGCACGCACGAGATGGCCGAGCGCCTCGAGCGTGTCCTGACCACCGATCCTGGGACAGGTGTGCTGCGCCATGCCGACGCCGGCTACGACGAGGCGCTCGAAGCCGCGCGTGCGTACGGGCTGGAGCCACCGACGGCGTCCGCCGGCGTGTGACATCCACTTCGTCACAGCCTCGCCGGCTCCTCGTTCGCGACCTCGGGCAGCTCGCCACGCCAGCCGCCGGCGCGGGTCCATTCAGGGGCGATCGGCGCGGTGCAGTCGACGTCCTCGAGCATGCGTACGTCCTGTGCGAAGGAGGCCGGATCGCCGCAGTCGGCCGGATGCGTGAGCTCCGCCCGTTTCAGGGAGAGGTCGAGGAGCTCGACGGCTCCGGGCGCTCCGCGATTCCCGGCCTCGTCGACTGCCACACGCACGCGTGCTTCGCCGGCGACCGGGTCGAGGAGTTCGCGCTACGCGCCGCCGGAGCGTCCTACGAGGAGCTCCACGCGGCAGGCGGCGGCATCCTCTCGAGCGTCCGGGCGACTCGCGCCGCCGCAGAGGACGAGCTCGTCCACGCCGTCGCCCGCCACCGCGACGCGATGCTCCGGCACGGCACGACGACCTTCGAGGCCAAGTCGGGCTATGGGCTCGACCGCGATGTCGAGCTCGCGTCCCTGCGCGCAATCCGCGCCGCGGGCGGCGTCCCGACCTGGCTCGGGGCACACGCGGTGCCGCCGGAGTTCGGCGATGCCGACGCCTACCTCGACTTTGCCCTAGCCGAGGTTCTCTCGGAGGCTGCGCAGCTCGCCGAGGCCGCCGACGTCTTCCTCGAGCGGAACGCGTTCGACGCCGAGCAGGCGCGCCGCTACCTGTCAGCCTGCCGCGACGCCGGCCTCGCGCTGCGGCTGCACGGCGATCAGTTCACGGAAGCGGGTGCCGTCCCGCTCGCGATCGAGCTCGGCGCCCGTTCCGTCGACCATCTGGAGGCGACGGGAGACGAGGGAATCCGTGCCCTTGCTGCGAGCGAGGTCGTCGCCGTGCTGCTGCCGGCGAGCGCCCTCTTCCTCGGCCGGCCGATGCCGCGGGCGCGGGAGCTGCTCGATCAGGGTGCGACCGTGGCGCTCGCGACCGACTTCAACCCCGGGAGCGCGTACTGCGAGAGCCTGGCGCTCGTGGCGTCGCTCGCCGCCACGCAGCTTCGGATAAGCCTCGAGGAGACACTGTGCGCGCTGACGGCGAACGCGGCGCACGTCCTCGGTCGCGGCGACCGCAAAGGGCGCCTCGCACCCGGTTACGACGCGGACATCGTCCTCCTCGGCGCACCCGACTGGCGCCAGCTCGCCTACCACCTCGCCGGCGACGTCGTCGAGACCGTCGTGATCGGAGGGGAGCCCGTCGCGCTGGGCTAGGCTAGGCGGGTGCCCTCTCGCAAGCAGCGACGGCGGCGCCAGAAGGAGCGCCGCCACGACTACGAGTACGTCTACGTCGACGAGGAGGGGCGCGAGGTCGAAGTGCCGGAGGAGGAGCAGCAGCAGCCTGTCTCCGCGCGTGGCCAGAAGGGGAGCGGGCGCGCCGCCGCCCGACCCGCTCGCGCCGCGCGCCGCGTCGACCCGCCGTCCTGGAGCCGCGTCGGCAAGCGCGCGCTCTTCCTCGGGCCGGTCATGTTCATCCTCATCAACCTGGTCGGCCGCGACCTCAGCTTCGCCGCCCGGGTCTACCAGGCCGTCCTCCTGCTCGCGCTATTCCTGCCGTTCAGCTACTTCATGGACTCGATCATGTACCGCTCGTACCTGAAGCGGACGGGCGCGGCTCCGCCCTCACGCCGCCGCGGGTCGAACGGCAGCGCGTAACGGAAGCGCCGACCGGCCTCGCGAGCCCCGCCCGCGCGAGCTACGGCCCGCCGAGCGCGAGCTCCTCGCCGCGGTAGTGACCCTCGCCGGGCCACGGGGCGAGGAACATGAGCAGCCGGGCGCCCGCCGCAGACGAGATCGAGTGACGCTCGTCGGGCTCGAAGGCGACGAGCTCACCCACGCCGGCGTCGAAGGCCTGGCCACCGGTCTCGATGTGGAGCGTTCCCTGGACGGCCGTGACGAAGGCGTTCTCCTTCACTTGGTGCACGCCGAGCTCCTCGCCCGGCTCGAGCGTGACCAAAACGGCTCGTGCCTCTTCGCCCGAGTGCAACACGACCGGCGAGCGCCTGCCCGCCGGCGTCTCGATCTCGCGCAGGTTCCAGCGCTGCACGGCGGCCGATCCTAACGGACGGCCGAACGGCCGCGGTTAGACTCGCCGGATGGGCGTGGTCGTCGACAGCTACGTGCTCGGCGCGGCGGAGGAGAACTGCTACGTCGTCCGTGCCGAGCAGGGCGCGTCCAAGGCGGTCGTCGTCGATCCCGGCGACGCCGCGACCGAGCTGCGACTCGAGCTCGCGCGCACCGGCGCCCGCTGCGCGGCGATCCTCGTCACGCACTGCCACTACGACCACATCGGCGCCGTCGCCGAGCTGGCGAAAGGCACCGGCGCGCCCGTCTACATGTCGCGGCTCGAGGCCCAGGTGCTCGCCTCGCCTGACGACTTCTACGCCGCCCTCGGCATCCGCGTCCCGCCGTACGAGGCCGACGTGCTGCTCGACGGCGAGGAGACGCTCGAGCTCGCGAGCCTCGAGTTCCAGACGCTGCTCGTGCCCGGCCACTCGCCGGCGCACCTCGCCTACTACACGGACGGCTGCCTCTTCTCCGGCGACGTCGTCTTCGCCGGTGGTGTGGGGCGGACCGACCTCCAGGGCGGCGACTGGGATGCGCTCCTCGAGTCGATCCGAACGCTCGTAGAACGCTTCCCACCGGAGACGGTCGTCTATCCGGGCCATGGCCCGCGCACGACCCTCGGCGCCGAGCTCGCCCGGAACCCGTTCCTCGCGGAGTTGCGCGCGTGAGCCGCATCGAGGCGCCGCGCGGAACCCACGACATCCTCCCCGCCGAACAGCCGCAGTGGCAGAGGGTGACGGGGGAGATGGAGCGCGTCTGCGCGCTGTACGGCTACCGCGCGATCCAGACGCCGGTCTTCGAGGACACGGGCCTCTTCCAGCGGACGTCCGGAGCCGGGTCGGACATCGTCCAGAAGGAGATGTACACCTTCGAAGATCGCAGCGGCCGGTCGCTGACACTGCGCCCGGAGGCGACGGCCCCGATCTGCCGCGCGTACGTCGAGCACGGCCTCCACCGCGAGCCGCAGCCGGTCAAGCTCTACACGATCGCGACGATGTACCGCTACGCCGCGCCCCAGCGCGGCCGCTACCGCGAGCACTGGCAGCTCTCCGCCGAGGCGATCGGCTCCGACGATCCGGCGCTCGACGGCGAGCTGATCCACCTCTACCACGAGCTCCTGCGCCGGCTCGGGATCACGCAGTGGGAGCTGCGCCTGAACTCGATCGGCGACCGCAAGTGCCGGCCGGCCTACGTCGAGCGGCTGAGCGCGTGGCTCGACGCGCACGACGACGTGCTCGACGAGGACGCGCGAGCGAAGCGCGCGACGAGCCCGCTCCGCGTCTTCGACGTCAAGAGCGAGCGGGTCCAGGAGGCGCTCGCGGACGCCCCGAAGATCGGCGAGTCCCTCTGCGCGGAGTGCCGCGGGCACTTCGACGCGGTGCGCCGGTACCTCGAGGCGTACGGCGTCCCGTACGTTCTCGCGCCGACGCTCGTCCGCGGCCTGGACTACTACACGCGCACGACCTTCCAGTACGAGGGGCCGGAGGAGGGGGCGCAGTCGACGCTCTGCGGCGGCGGCCGCTACGACGGGCTCGTCGAGGAGATCGGCGGGCCGCCGACGCCTGCGATCGGCTTCGGAGCGGGCGTCGAGCGGCTCCTCCTCGCGCTGGAGCACGAAGGCGTGGCGAAGGCGGCCGCGCCTCCGACGGACGTGTTCCTCATCTGCGAGGACGGCGCCGATCGAGCGGGCGCGGGAGCCGTCCTCGCCGCGCTGCGAAAGCGCGGCCTCTCCGCCGACATGGACTACGCAGGCCGCTCGGTGAAGGGGCAGTTCACGCAGGCCTCGCGGCTCGCCGCCCGGGTGGTCGTCGTGGTGGACGCCGACGGCGCTCGGATCCGCAGACCGGAGGGCGAGCAGCGCGTCCCGCTCGCGCAGGTGCCGGAGGCGCTATGAGTTGGCGCGACCTCGGCTGCGGCGAGCCGCGCGCCGGCGACGCAGGCCGTCACGCCACCCTCGCCGGCTGGGCGGCGCGGCGGCGCGACCACGGCGGGCTCGTCTTCGTCGACCTCCGCGACGCTTCGGGCGTCTGCCAGCTCGTCGTCAACCCCGACACGGCGCCGAAGGCCGCGCAGACCGCGCACGGAGTCCGCAACGAGTTCGTCCTCCGAGCCCGCGGCGAGATCGTCGCGCGCAGCCCGGAGACGGTGAACCCGCGCATGCCGACGGGCGAGGTCGAGCTCTGGGTCGAGGAGCTCGAGATCGTCTCGCGCTCGACGCCGCTGCCCTTCCAGCTCGACGAGGACGGGGTCGACGAGACCCTCCGCTTCCGCTACCGCTGGCTCGACCTGCGCCGCGACAAGCTGCAGCGGAACATCCGCCTGCGCGGGCAGATGGTCGGGACGATCCGGCGGGTGATGGAGGAGGCCGGCTTCGTCGACGTCCAGACGCCGCTCCTCTGGAAGCCGACCCCCGAGGGCGCGCGCGACTTCCTCGTCCCGAGCCGCCTCCACCGAGGCCGCTTCTTCGCGCTGCCCCAGTCGCCGCAGATCGCGAAGCAGCTGCTCGCGATCGCGGGCTTCGAGCGCTACTACCAGATCGCGATCTGCTTCCGCGACGAGGACCTCCGCGCCGACCGCGTGCAGGAGATCACCCAGCTCGACGTCGAGATGGCGTTCCCCGACCGGGAGCTCATCTTCGCCCTGATGGAACGGATGGTGCAGACCGTGTGGCGCGAGTGCATCGGCGTCGAGCTCGAGATCCCGTTCCGGCGGATGACGTTCGCCGAGGCCGACCGGCGCTTCGGCACGGACAAGCCCGACCTCCGCTTCGCGCTCGAGATCGAGGACGCGACCGAGGCCACACGCGGCTCCGAGTTCGGCGTGTTCGCGAACGCCGAGGCGGTGCGGTTCCTGCGGGTGCCGCAGGAGCTGTCGCGGCGCGAGCTCGAGGAGCTCGAGGCGTTCGCGCGCCAGTGGGGCGCGAAGGGGCTCGCGTACCTCGTCTACAGCGAGGACGGCGAGGTGCGCTCGCCGATCGCGAAGTTCCTCTCCGAGGAGGAGCTCGCGGCCCTCCGCTCCGACCCCGCCACGACGCTCCTCTTCGCCGCCGACACGCGGGCCGCGACCTCGCGGGTGCTCGGGCCGCTGCGCGTCCACCTCGCCGAGCGGCTCGGCCTCCTCGACGAGGAGGCGTGGTCGTGGCTCTGGGTCACGGACTTCCCGATGTTCGACTGGAGCGAGGACGAGGGCCGCTGGAACGCGAAGCACCACCCGTTCACGCGTCCCGCGCCGGAATGGGAGGACCGCTTCGACGACGACCCCGAACACGCAGTCGCGTACGCCTACGACCTGATCGGGAACGGCAACGAGCTCGGCGGCGGCTCGTTCCGGATGCACGAGCCCGAGCTCCAGGCCCGCGTCTTCAGGGTCCTCGAGCTGACCGAAGAGGAGCAGCGCGAGAAGTTCGGCTTCCTCCTCGACGCGCTCGCGATGGGCGCGCCGCCGCACGGCGGCATCGCCTTCGGGATCGACCGGATGATGATGGTCCTCGCGCGCGAGCCGAACCTCCGCGACACGGTCGCGTTTCCCAAGAACCAGGCGGGGCTCGACCCGATGACGGGCGCGCCGACGCGGGTCGACGAGCGGCAGCTCCGCGAGCTCGGGATCCACGTCGAGCCCGAGCCACCGAAGTTGCTCCGGCCGACGCCGTAGTCATACTCGCTCGCGTATCGGCGGAGACCCTGAGCGCAGCGCCCGCTCTGACGTGGCTCCCGAGCGTCGACGACCTGCCGAGGACGTGCGACGGCTACGACCGGGCGAAGGTGGAGGAGGCCTTCGACGCGTACCGGCGCCGCGCGGCGCAGCTCCAGGAGGAGATCCTCGGCTCGGCGAGCAAGGAGGCGCACGAGATCGTCGCGCGCGCGAACGCGGAAGCGGCGACGGAGCTGCGCCAGGCCGAGGCGAAGGGCGCCCGGCTCCTCGAGCAGGCGCGCCACCAGGCGACGGAGCTCACGAACGCGGCCCGCGCCGAGGTCGAGCAGACGCTCAAGTGGTCGCGGGCGCAAGCCTCGGCGATCCTCGCGCGCGCCCAGCATGGCGCCGAGCAGCTGCTCGGTTCGGCCGGTCTCGGCGAGGCAGCCGTCGGGGAGGTCGTGGAGGCGATCGTTCGCGCGGCCACGGAGGCGGCCGGCTCGCCGCCCAGCGTGACGAAGGAAACCGCCTCTGTCCCGGTCGACGGGAGCGGCGACCCGGCAGATCGCTGAGCGGCGCTTGCGGCGCGTCGGGCCGAGGTTCCTCGTCGAGGCGTCGTTCGTCGTGCTCGTCGCCGCGCTCGCCTGGCGCGCCGGCATGCCCGCAGCCGGCATCGCGGGCTCGGTCGCGGCGGCATGGTTCCTCGTCGCCGTCGCCGAGTGGAGCCTGAGGGGACGGGAGCCGCCGCCCGAGCCGCCCGCGGGCGTCCCGCGCGTACCGCGTGCGTGGAACCTCTGGGACCTCGAGCGGAGCGTGCGGGAGACCGTAGGCGCCGACACGGCGCGCGGCGAGGAGCGATCCTTCCTGCTCATGTACCTGCGCGAGTTCGCAGACGCCGGCGGCGTCCTCCCGGCGGAGTTCGATCCGCTCGTCCGGGAGACGTTCGGCGACCTCGTCGAGAGCGCGCGCCGGTGAGGCCGGCGGCCGCGAAGCGGACGCTCGCGCTCGCGGGGGTCGGCTTGCTCGCCGCGCTGCTCTCGCTCGCGCTCGCGTCTCCCGGCCGCGACCACGGCAACGGCCTGCCGAAGCCGGTCGGGACGTGGTACCGCGCGCTCGCGGTGCCGTACACGCCCGCCGCCTCCCGCAAGCGGACGGCGTGCGGCCAGCGGATCAGCGCGCGGACGATGGGCGTCGCGCATCCGGTGCTCCCGTGCGGCGCGAAGCTCTACCTCTCCTACGGCGGCCGCAAGGTCCTGACGCAGGTGATCGACCGCGGCCCGAACAGGCCCGGCCGCGAGTTCGGCGTGACGAAGCCGCTCGCCGACGAGATCGGCCTGCACGGGACGACGGCGATCCGCTGGAGCTTCGCCCGTTAGAGCCCGAAGCGGTAGACGTGCGCGTCGTGCGGCCCGAACCAGTCGCGGAAGGAGCCGTTCGCCACGCCGACCGTTCGAAACGTCTGGCGCCCGGCGCCGATCGGAGGCGGCAGTGGGTCCTGCGTGTACTCGAACAAGACCTGGCCGTCGCCGATCGTGCCGGGAAGGCCCGAGAACGTGACGCGGGTGGTGGCGGCGCCGCGCCTGACCGCGATCACATAGAGGAACTGCGCGTCCTGGCGGGCGACGAGCTCGACGTCCTGCGCGCTCGCGGTGACGGTCGCGGTCGCGTTCGGAGCGACGAGCGCCGGGCCGACGGCGGTCGAGGTCAGCTCGGCGAGCAGCGGCCGTAGCACGAGGTCCCAGAAGGTCCAGTTCCAGCCGGCCTTGGCGTCGCGCGGCCGGGTGATCTGCGTCAGGTGGCCGCCGAAGAAGACGAGCCCGCGCGCCCCGCTCGCGATCGCCTGGTAGGCCATGAACCGCTCCTCGGGCAAGGAGGGGAAGCGCGGCACCGAGTTGGGGCGCGTCTTCGAGGTGGCGGTTCCGGACCAGGCGATCTGGAGCGTCATCCAGACCGGCTTCCGGCCGGCCGCCGCGACCATCTTCTTCGTCACGTCGCCGACGACGCTGATGTCCTTGTTCGGTCCGCCGGTCTGCCTGCCCGGCGGGTACGCGACCGGGTAGATGTCCGCGCCCGTGATGTCGAAGGCGCGCCGGTACGGCGTCAGCTCGGCGACTGTCCCGACCGGAGCCTGGATGATCACGACCGGATGGTCGGGGTCGAGCGCGCGCAGCCTCGTATGCGCTCGGATGAGTCCGGCCGCCCCGATGTTCGAATGCTGAGGCTCGTCGATGCCCTTGTACGCACCCAGGCCGGGATGGCCCTTGAACGCGCCGACGACCTGCTCGAGCAGCTGCTCCTTCGGCGAGCCCGCCGTGGTGGGCAGATTCGGCAGCGCCCCGAGCCAGAGCCAGCAATGGAGGCCGTGCGCCGCGGCCGCGTCCTCGAGTTGCTTCTCGGTCGCGATCTGCGCGTCGATCTGCTGCGCGTTCCAGTCGGCGCGGCCCGTGCGGACGAAGCTCGCGCCGCCGGCCTTGAGCTCCTGCCACGCGTCCTTGCCGTCCGGCGTCTTCCCGCCGACCGGCGGCGGGTTCGAGAAGCCGATCGGGAAGACCTTCTGCCCGTCGACCACGAGGGCGCCGGTGCCGTCGACGCTGACGCTCGTCATTCGTTCGAGGGTACGCCCGCCCCGCTAGACTCGCCAGTGCCCGACCCTGTTCGTGGGCTCGCGTCTTACGTTTGAACCAACACTCACGTAGAGGGAGCCGGCGTCCGGCTAGGTGCTCACCCCACCGACACCGGCCTGGCACCCACCTGGTTCGCCAGGTTCACCGCGGCGCGAGCGCACGGCAGGGTCAGGGCCTATTGCCGCAGCTGAAATTCCCTTGTCGGGGACCGGTCATTTCGGGCCGAGTCGTTGTTTGTGCACTAGTGCACGAGAGATGAGCCGCGCGTCGTGTCACCGCCGCTCACCGCTAGCCTGACCGCATGGTCGAGGTGTTCGGAGACTCCTCGCGGGACGGCGAGCTCGCGCTCGTCCGGCTCGCGATCGATGGTGACCGCATCTTCGAGGCGGACGCGCCCGGGCTCGAGCGGCCGCTCACCGGCCTGACGCTCCTTGAGGCGGCGGCCGTCGGCGGCGAGACGCTGGCCGTCGACGCCCTGGCGAACGCCATCGGGCCCGTCTTCCGCGCCGCTCCGGCCAGCGGGCGGGTCGCGGCGGCGATGAGCGGCGGCGTCGACAGCGCCGTCGCGCTCCTCCGCTCCGGACCGGACGCGATCGGGGTCACGCTCCGGCTCTGGCTCGACCCGGACGGCCCCGACGCCGAGCGCGCCTGCTGCTCGCCCGAGGCGGTCGTCGCGGCGCGCGAGACATGTCACGCGCTCGGGCTGCCGCACGTCACGCTCGACCTGCGCGAGGAGTTCCGCCGCGCCGTCGTCGCCCCCTTCGTCCGCTCCTTCGCCCGCGGCGAGACCCCGAACCCGTGCATCCGCTGCAACGGCTCCTTCCGCTTCGCGGAGCTGCTGGCATTCGCGCGCCGCGCCGGCGCGCGAACGCTAGCTACGGGCCATTACGCGCGGATCGTCGACCACAACGGCAGCTTGCTGCTAGCGCGCGGCGCAGATGCGCGCAAGGACCAGTCGTACATGCTCGCGCGCCTCGATCCGCGGCTCCTCGCGCGGATCTCGTTCCCGCTCGGCGACAGCTCGAAGGAGGAGGTGCGGGCGGAGGCGCGCGCGGCCCGGCTCGCCGTCGCCGAGCGCACCGAGAGCCAGGAGGCGTGCTTCCTCGCCGGCGGCGACTACCGCGACTTCCTCGCGCGGCACGGAGTCGGCGCCGCCCCCGGGCCGATCGTCGACGCAGAGGGCGCCGAGCTGGGCGAGCACGAAGGCTTCTGGCGCTTCACGCCAGGCCAGCGGCGCGGCCTCGGGATCGCGGCTCCGGAGCCGCTCTACGCCCTCCGCACCGAGCCGCGAACGAATACCGTCGTCGTCGGGCCGCGGGACTCGCTCGCCCGGAGAGAGGTCTCGGTCCGCGGCCGCCTCTACGCACCGGTGGCCCGCGCCGACGCCAAGCTCCGCTACCGGTCTCCCGCGGTCCCGGCCGCCGTCGAGCCGACGCGCTCGGGCTTCGTGCTTCGGCTCGACGAGCCCGCCTACGGCGTGGCGCCGGGGCAGGCTGCCGTTCTCTACGACGGCGACGTGGTCGTGGGCTCCGGCCTGATCACGAAGAGCCCGTAAGATCGGAGCGATGCTCCCGCTCGCCTACGCCTGGAGCGACGTCGCGTATGCCGCGTTGAGCGTCTTCCTCGTCGCCGTCGGCCTCTCGCTCGCCTACGCGTTCGTGCGCTTGGGCGGAACTCTGGCCCGCCTTTCCGCGTTCATCAAAGGAGCGGAAGACGAACTTCTCCCCGTCATCACGAAGGTCGGGGGGACCGTCGATCGCGTCAACGGACAGCTCGACAAGGTCGATCAGATGACGGACAGCGCAGTCGATGCCGTGCAGAGCGTGGACTCGGCCGTTCGAGCCGTGAGCTTCGCGATCACGCAGCCGGTGCGGAAGATCTCCAGCCTCGCCGCCGGCCTCACGCACGGCGCGGCGGAGCTGCGCGTGAGCCGCGACTGGCGCTCCGCGGTCGCCGCCGGCAAGGACGCGGCGGAGCGGCGCGGCCGCGAGCTCGACGAGGAGCTCCGCGAGGCGGAGGGCCGGACGCGGTGACCGACGACGTGATCGTCCTCACGCTGCCGCCCGAGCGCGACTTCCACCGCGTCGCGCACCTCGTCCTCGGCGGGCTAGCCGTTCGGCTCAACCTCACGCTCGAGGTGCTCGAGGACCTCCAGCTCGCGATCGACGAGCTTCTCGGGAGCGGCGCGTCCGGCCACGACGTGACCCTGTCGATGACCCTCCTGCCAGGCGCGATCGAGGCGTCGATCGGGCCCTTCCCGGGCCAGACCGTCCGCCGCGAGCTTGAGCGCGACCACGACGGCGTCGGCCTGCGGCGGGTGTTGGACACCACCGTCGACCGCGTCGAGCTGTCCGAACGCGAGGGCGACGACTGGGTGCAGCTGACGAAACGGATCGGCTCGTGAACGCGCTCGAGAAGAACGACAAGGTCCTCCTCCGCCGCTACCACGAGCACGGCGACCTCGCCGCGCGGGAGCAGCTGATCGAGCAGTACATGTCGCTCGTGCGCTCGCTCGCGCGCCGGTACTCGTACCGGGGCGAGCAGCTCGAGGACCTCGTCCAGATCGGCGCGATCGGGCTCATCAAGGCGATCGACCGCTTCGACACCGAGCGGGGCGTCGAGCTGACGACCTACGCGACGCCGAACATCATCGGCGAGATCAAGCGCCACTTCCGCGATAAAGGCTGGTCGGTGCGCGTACCGCGCGGGCTGCAGGAGCTCAACGTCCAGCTTTCGCGCCTGATCGAGCAGCTCACCGTCCAGCTCGGGCGCTCGCCGACGATCGCCGAGCTGGCGAAGGCCGCGGACGTCGAGGAGGAGGAGGTGCTCGAGGCGCTCGAGTCGGGGCGTGCGTACAGCTCGCTCTCGCTCTCCGCCGGCGGTAGCCAGGACGACGACGGCGACCTCGACCCGCTCGAGTCGATCGGCACCGAGGAGCACGCGTACGAGGTCTCGGAGGATCGTGCGGTACTGGCTCCGGGCTTCCGCGTCCTCGACGATCGCGAACGGAAGATCCTCCACCTGCGCTTCTTCAAGGGGCTCACGCAGTCGCAGATCGCGCAGCAGGTCGGGATCTCGCAGATGCACGTCTCGCGCCTCATCCGGCGCTCGCTCGAGAAGATCCGCGACGAGATCGCGGCCGAGGAGCCTGAGCCGGGCCGCCGCGCGGCAAGCGGCTGATACTTCGCCGCGATCGTCCCGCACCTGTCACGCGAGACGCGCGCGAACTCCACACCGGTGACTGTCACGTGACAGTCACCGGTGGCCGAAGCAGACACCGCGCTCGGTGGCCGAAACAGACGGTGCCGCTCGGGCGAGGCTTCGCGTCGCAGACAGGGGCCGCACCTACAATCGGCCGCATGCGAACGACCGCCGAGCTCCGCGCGGGCTTCCGCGCCTTCTTCGAGTCGAAGGGCCACGCGTTCCGCCCTTCGGCTTCCCTCGTGCCGCGCGCGGACGACCGCTCGACGCTCCTGATCTCTGCAGGAATGCAGCCGCTCATGCCCTTCTTCCTCGGCCGCGAGCAGCCGCCGGCGCCCCTGCTCACGACCGTGCAGAAGGTCTTCCGCGTCGTCGACATCGACGAGGTCGGGCTCGACACCTTTCACCTGACCTTCTTCGAGATGCTCGGCAACTTCTCGTTCGGCCAGTACTTCAAGGACGGCGCGATCGAGCTCGCGACCGAGTTCATCCGCGATCACATGCGGCTCGACTGGGACCGGCTCTGGGTGAGCGTGTTCGCCGGCGACCCGGAGCTCGGGCTCGGCGAGGACGAGGTCGCGATCGACCTCTGGGAGCGGATCGGGATGCCGCCGGAGCGGATCGTGCGCCTCCCGCGGGCGGACAACTTCTGGTCGGTCGGCGGCCCCGGCCCCTGCGGCCCCGATTCGGAGATCTTCTTCGACTGGGGCGAGGGCGTCGGCTGCGGCCGCGCCGAGTGCGCGCCCGGCTGCGGTTGCGAGCGGTTCCTCGAGTTCTGGAACCTCGTCTTCATGGAGTACGAGCTGCACGCCGACGGCACGCTCACGCCGCTGCCGAAGCAGAACATCGACACCGGGATGGGCCTCGAGCGCGCGGCGCGGATCCTGCAGGACGTCCCCTCGGTCTTCGACACCGACGGCTACCAGGCCCTCATGACCTGGCTCGCGGAGGAGTCGGGCGTCGCGTACGGCGACACGCCGGAGGCGACGAAGGCGCACCGGATCCTCGCCGACCACGGCCGCGGCATGACCTTCTTGGCCGCGGACGGCGTCGCGCCCTCGAACGAGGGGCGCGGCTACGTCATGCGCCGCATCGTCCGCCGCGCCGTGCAGCAGGCGGCGCGGATCGGGCTCGAGCCGCCGTTCCTCGCACGCCTCGCCGACGTCGTCGTCGACCAGATGGGCGACGCCTACCCGGAGCTGCTGGAGCACCGCGGCGAGATCCACCGCGTGCTGAGCGCCGAGGAGGAGCGGTTCTCGCAGACCCTCGCCCGCGGCCTGCGGCTCTTCGAGGAGGTGGCGACGGGGCCGGAGATCTCCGGGGAGGACGCCTTCCGGCTCCACGACACGTACGGCTTCCCGATCGAGCTGACACAGGAGCTCGCCCGCGAGCGCGGGCTCGGCGTCAACGACGAGGAGTTCACGCGGCTCATGGCCGAGCAGCGAGAGCGCTCGCGCCGGAGCGCGGCGGACGTCGAGATCCGGATCGCCGCCGACGCGCCGAAGACGCGGTTCGTCGGCTACGAGAAGCTCGAGGTGCTGACGGCGATCTCCGCGCTCGAGGAGCTCGGCGACGGCCTCTTCCAAGCGAAGCTCTTCGAGTCGCCCTTCTATCCCGAGGGCGGCGGCCAGGTCATGGACGCCGGGTTCGTCGAGAACGAGGCGACCGGCGCCCGCGCCGAGCTCGTCGAGGCGACGCGGCTCGAGGACGACCAGGTGCTCACCTTCCAAGGAGAGGGCTTCGCGGTCGGCGACCGCGTGCGCGCGGTGGTGCCGTGGTCGGTGCGCTTCCCGACGATGGCGAACCACACCGCGACGCACCTCCTGCACAAGGCGCTCCAGGACGTGCTCGGCGACCACGTCCGCCAAGCCGGCTCCGCGGTCCGCCCGGACAAGCTGCGCTTCGACTTCACGCACCCGCAGGCGCTCAGCGCCGAGGAGCGGGCCGAGGTGGAGCGACGCGTCAACGAGAAGGTCTTCGAGAATCTGCCGGTGCACGCGTTCGTGACGCCGATCGACGAGGCGCGCCGGCTCGGCGCGATGATGCTCTTCGGCGAGAAGTACGGCGAGCACGTGCGGGTCGTCGAGGTGCCGGGCTACTCGCGCGAGCTCTGCGGCGGGACGCACGTCCGCTCGACGGCGGAGATCGGCCCGTTCGTGATCCTCAGCGAGGGCTCGGTCGGCGCCGGCGCGCGCCGGATCGAGGCCGTCACGTCCGGAGAGGCCTGGGCGCTCCTGCACGGGCGGGCCGAGGAGGCCGACGAGCTCCGCGCCGAGCTCGAGCGGGCTCGGAAGGAGCGCAAGCGCGAGCCGGCGGCGGCCGCCGCCGCCGCCGAGACCGACGTGATCGTGCGTCGCAAGGACGGCGGCGTGGTCGTCGCCGAGACGAAGGCCTTGAGCGGCGGCGCGCTGCGCGACCTCTCCGACCAGCTGAAGCACCGCGAGCAGGCGCTCGCCGTCCTGCTCGGCTCGGCGGTCGATGGGCGCGCGTTCCTCGTGGTGAATCTCGACAAGTCGCTGGCGGACAAGGGCGTCGACGCCGCCCAGGTCGTGCGCGAGGTGGCGCCGATCATCGGCGGCGGCGGCGGCGGGCGGCCCACGCTCGCCGAGGCCGGCGGCCGTGACCCGAACAGGCTAGAGGAGGCCTTGGCCGCGGCCGAACGCCATATCCTCTCCGCTCTCGCGTGAAGGTGCTCGCGCTCGACTACGGTCCCGCGCGGACCGGCGTGGCCGTCTCGGACCCGACCGGGACGCTCGCGCGACCGGTCGGCGTCGTGGAGCGGGCCTCGACCGAAGCCGGCCTCGCGCGCCTCCTCGAGCTCGTCCGCGCCGAGGAGCCGGAGCGGATCGTCGTCGGGCTGCCGCTCACGCTGCGCGGCGAGCACGGCGAGCAGGCGCGGGAGACGGAGCGGTTCGTCGAGGCCCTGCGCGGCGCGGTCGACGTCCCGGTCGAGAGCCTCGACGAGCGCTTCACGACGACGCTCGCGGCGCGGACACAGGCGCGCGCCCCCGAGGACGCACGGGCGGCCGCGCACCTGCTCACGACCTACCTCGAGCGCGTGGGCGGAGGCCGACGCTGATCGAGCCGCAGGCGCCCGTCTCCGGGCGTTCCCGGCCGAGCCGACGGCAACTGGTGGTGCGCCGCGCCGTCGCGCTCGCGTTCCTGGCCGTCGTGCTCGCGGCGCTCGGCTGGGGCGCCGCGGTCGCGATCGGCAAGCTGCGCGACTCCTCGAGCCCCGCGACCTCCGCCGCGCCTCCACCGCCGCCGAAACCCTTCCGCATCGTCTTCCCCGAGGGCTTCACCCGCCGCGAGATGGCGGAGCGGATCACGAAGGTCGATCAGATCGCGTTCCGCGAGCGGCATGTGCACCCGCGCCTCCAGGAGAAGGCGTACCTCGCAGCGACGGCCTCGTCGGCGTATCCGGGCCGGTTCGCCGGCGACAGACGGCGCCGCTCGCTCGAGGGCTTCCTCTTCCCGGCGACGTACGAGTTCCTCCGCAAGACGACCTCGAAGCAGCTCGTCGCTGCGCAGCTCGTCGCCTTCCGGCGGGCCTGGAAGAGCGTCGACATGCGCTATGCGCGCTCGAAGCACCTGACGCGCTTCGACGTCTTGATCATCGCGTCGATGGTGGAGAAGGAGGCGATCGCGCCGGACGAGCGGCCGAAGATCGCGGCCGTGATCTACAACCGGCTCCACGCGCGGATGCCGCTCGGGATTGACGCGACGATCCGCTACGCGCTGAACGTGCCGGGCACCGAGCCGCTGCACGAGTCGCAGCTCCGGAACCCGACGCCGTACAACACGCGCCTGCACGCAGGGCTACCGCCGGGGCCTATCTCCAATCCGGGTCTCGCGTCGATCCAGGCCGCCGCGCACCCGGCGCGCGTGAACTACCTCTACTTCGTCCGCAAGCCGGACAAGGTGCACCACTTCTTCACGGCGAGCTTCGCGGCGTTCCAGGCGTACGCCAACGCGCACGGCTTCTAGTCGGGCCGATCCTTCCCCGGCGGCAGGATGATCCTGTACGTGATCCCGCCGAAGCCCAAGGGCTCATGGCGGTAACGCACGCGCTTGTCCACCAGTTGGGGAATCTACCGCCTCGTCACCGACGTGACCAGGTTCTTCATCTTCCACTTCACTGCGCTTCCGGCCTCCTGATCTCGCCGAAGACGGCCTCGTAGCCCGTCATCGCCTCGTTGAGTGTACGCAGCACGTCAAATATCAGACCGGTGGAACGAGGACGCGCGCCTCAACGACTAGCGGCATCCGAAGCGGAGAGGCCGGATCGTCGGGGTCTACCGCCTCGACCGGCTCCGCGAGACTCCAATCGAGCGCGAACTCGTACGGCGAGTACCAGATGTTGAGGCTGTTCGCGTAGACGCCCCTTCGCACCTCAGGGCTGATGTCGACGTCGAAGTTCGCCTCGCGATCGGGTGGGTCGCCTTCCATCTTCGCCAGTCCGCGCTCACCCGGAGCGCAAGACTGTGCCGGATGTGTGACGAGATGCGCCGATGATCACCGCGACGACGCGGCTCGTCGCGCTTCTCGGCCACCCGGTGGACCACTCGCTCTCGCCGCGCATGCAGAACGCGGCCTTCGCGGCCCGCGCGCTCGACTGGGCCTACGTCGCCTGCGACGTCGCGCCCGGAGAGCTCGAGGCTGCCGTCGCCGGCCTCGGTGCGCTCGGCTTCGCGGGCGCGAACGTCACGATTCCGCACAAGGGCGCGGTCACCGAGCTCTGCGACGAGCTCGACGACCTCTCGCGCCGGAGCTGCGCTGTGAACACGCTCGTCTTCCGCGAGGACGGCCGGATCGTCGGCGCGAATAGCGACGGGCCGGCCATCGCGGCCGCCGTCGAGGCCGCCGGCGCACACGTCCTCGTCCTCGGCCGCGGCGGAGCCGCCCGCAGCGTCGCCGTCGCGCTCGAGGACGCGGGCGCCGCGTCCGTCCGGCTCGCCTCGCGCGCCGACGACGACTGGCCGCCCGAGCTCGACGAGGCGACGATCCTCGTCAACGCGACGCCGCTTCGGGACGAGCTGCCGGTGGCGCCGCGCGCAGGCGGCCAGGTCGTCGACCTCGCCTATCGACCGGATGGCCGGCCGACTGCGCTCGTCGAGGCGGCGCGCGCCGCCGGCTGCTCCGTCGTCGTCGACGGACTCGAGATCCTCGTCCGCCAGGGCGCGGCCTCCTTCGAGCTCTGGACGGGCGTCGCCGCGCCGGCGGACGTTATGCGCGCTGCCGTCACGCGTATCGTCTGAGCATGCGCCGCTACGCCCTCGTCGTCCTCGCCGCCCTCGCGCTCGCGGGCTGCGGCGGCCAGGGCTCGTCACGCCAACAGGCGGCGGCACGGCCGAGCGGACAGCAGGTCTTCGCGACGGCCGGCTGCGCGAAGTGCCACACGCTCGCCGCCGCGGGCTCGCACGGCAAGGTCGGCCCGAACCTCGACCAGCTCCAGCCGGCGTACGACCGGATCGTGCGACAGGTAGAACAAGGCGGCGGCGGTATGCCGTCGTTCCGCGACAAGCTGAGCGCGCACGAGATCCAGGCGGTCGCGCTCTACGTCACCGGCGCGACGAAGCGCCGGATCTCGGTCGCGGCGGCGTTCAAGCCGAACGGCCAGACCGTCGCCGGCTGCCACCGCGACTCGGCCTGCTACCAGCAGGCGTTCGCGAACCTCGCCTATTACAAGGGCCCGAAGCTCGCCCTCGCGCGGTTCACGCACGCGATGCGCACCAATCCCTTCGTCGAGCAGAACTGCCACCGAATCGCCCACGCGATCGGCGCTGGCACGCTCACGCGCTTCCGCGGCGACGTCGGCAAGGCGTTCGCGCTCGGCTCGGCCGTCTGCTGGTCCGGCTACTACCACGGCATCCTCGAGCGCGCTTTCCAGGGCATCCCGGACTCGCGGCTCGCCACCGTCGCCCGCCGCCTCTGCGCCCGGGTCGAGGCGCGCGACTCGACGTTCGTCGCCTACCAGTGCGTCCACGGGCTCGGCCACGGGCTGATGATCTACACCGGGTACGACCTCCCGCTCGCGCTCCGCACCTGCGACGGCCTCGCGACGCCGTGGGACCAGGTCTCGTGCACAGGCGGCGTGTTCATGGAGAACCAGTCCTCCTCGTACGGGTTCAAGTCGCCGTGGCTCCGCCCGAAGCAGCCGCTCTACCCGTGCACCGCCGTCTCGCGGCGGCACAAGCTCTACTGCTACCTGATGGTCACGTCGCAGATCCTCCCGGACGTCGGCTACAGCTGGACGAAGACGGTCGCCGTCTGCCGAGGGAGCGAGCCGGGCTGGGTGCCGACGTGCTTCCAGTCGCTCGGCCGCGACGCGTCCGGCCAGACGCGCGGGCGCATCTCGCAGATCGACCGGATCTGCCGGCTCGCGGGCGACATGGAGCGCGAGTGCCTGCTCGGCGCGGCGAAGGACCTCACTTCGCAGGACGCGAACGGCCGCCGTGCCGCGCGGCTCTGCGCCGCCTCGGATCCCGCCGCCCGCTCCTACTGCTTCTACGGCATCGGGCAGATCCTCGGCACGTTCACCTCGGATCCCGGGCGGCGACGCGCCGACTGCCGCGCGCTGACGCGGGCGCGTTCCTGCCTCGACGGGGCGAGCGCCCGGCCGTTCCGCTCGTGACGCTCTCACTCGCGACGGCCGGCGAGTCGCACGGGCCGGCGCTCGTCGCGATCCTCTCCGGCCTTCCGGCCGGGCTCGTCCTCGACCGCGCGGCGATCGACCATGACCTGCGACGGCGGCAGGAGGGCTACGGCCGCAGCCCGCGCCAGCGGATCGAATCGGACGAGGTCGAGGTGCTCGCCGGCCTACGGCACGGGCGCACGCTCGGGACGCCGCTCGCGCTCGTCGTCCGGAACCGCGACCACGCGAACTGGACGTGGGGGATGAGCCCGTGGCCGCCAGAAGGCGAGCCCGCAGGGAAGGGGACGAAGCCGGTCACGCTCCCACGGCCCGGGCACGCCGACCTCGCCGGCGCGCAGAAGTACGGGCTCGCGGACGTCCGCGATGCGCTCGAGCGCGCGAGCGCGCGCCAGACGGCGGTGGCGGTCGCGGCGGGGGCGGTCGCGAAGGCGCTGCTCGTGGAGATCGGCGTCGAGGTCGCCGGCGCCGCGCTGCCGGTGGCCGGAGCGGACGCGGCCGAGATCGACGCGGCCCGCGCCGACCGCGACACCCTCGGCGGCGTCGTCGAGGTGCGCGCGCGGGGCGTGCCGCCCGGGCTCGGCTCCTACACGTCGAAGGAGACGCGGCTCGATGCGCGGCTTGCAGCCGCGCTGATGGGGATCCAGGCGGTGAAGGGCGTCGAGATCGGCGAGGGCTTCGCGCTTGCCGAGCTCCGCGGCTCGGCCGCGCACGACGAGATCGAGCCCGACCGGCGGCGTGCGACGAACCGGGCCGGCGGGATCGAGGGCGGCATGTCGAACGGCGAGGAGATCGTCGTCCGCGCCGCGATGAAGCCGCTGCCGACGCTCATGCGTCCGCTCCGCTCCGTCGATCTCGAGACGGGCGAGCCGGGCGAGGCGCTCGTCGAGCGGAGCGACACCTCGGCGGTCGAGGCGCTCGCGGTCGTGGCCGAGGCGGCCGTCGCCTTCGAGCTCGCGCGCGCGGCCCGGGAGAAGTTCGGCGGCGACGCCCTCGGCGACTTCGTCGCGGCCCACCGCGCATACATCGAGCGCATCGATTGGCGAGGCCCCTCGTGACTCGGGCGGCTTGTCTCCTCGGAGTGCTGGCGACGGCGCTCGTTCTCGCGCCGAGGGCGAAGCGAAGCGTCGCCCGCGGTCTCGGCCCCCGGCCGCGGCTCGATCTCGCCGAGTTCTGGGGCTGGGAAGACAGGCCGGCGCCGACTCGGCCGAGCGAGGACCAGGGTCCCGCGCATCGCCCCGGCAAGGGCGCTCAGGATTCTCGCGCGGCACGGCGTTCGTACACGCCTTAGCTCTCGAGCGCGACGCGGCCCGGAGAGGGCTTTACTTCGAGGCGTGCGACAGGTTCCGAGCCGTCTCTTCGTCGCGCGGCACCTTGCGCTGATCGGCTTCATGGGCGCGGGCAAGACCGCGCTCGGGAGGGAGATCGCGCCGCGCATCGGGCGGCGCTTCGTCGACCTCGACGCCGAGGTCGCCAACGACATCCCAGGCTTCTTCCGCGAGCACGGCGAGGCGGCGTTCCGGAAGCGGGAGGAGGAGGTGACGGTCTCGGCGCTCGCCTCGCAACCGCCGGCCGTGCTGAGCCTTGGCGGCGGCGCCGTCACCTCGCGGGCGGTGCGCGAGGCGCTCCGCGAGCGAGCCGTGACCGTCCTCGTCGACGTCGACCCGGAAACGGCGTGGGAACGCGTCCGCGGCGGCGATCGGCCGCTCGCGCAGGACGAGGGCGACTTCCGCCGGCTCTACGAGGAGCGGGCGCCGCTCTATCGCGAGGTCGCCGATGCGGTCGCGCGGGACGCCGACGACACCGTGCTCGCCGCGGCCGGCGTTCACGTCGAGCGGGGAGCGCTCGAGCGCCTCGGCGCGCTCGTCCCCGGTTCCGGTCCCGTCGCGCTCGTCGCGGATGCTCGCGTGGGCGGCATCCATGGCGCCGCAGCGCAGGTCGCGCTCGGCTCGCGGCTCGCGTCCACGCACGAGGTGCCCGCGGGGGAGGAGGCGAAGACGGTCGGGACCGCCGAGCGCCTCTGGCGTGAGCTCCGGCTCGACCGCGGCGGCACCCTCGTCGCGCTCGGCGGCGGCTGCACGACCGACGCCGCCGGCTTCGTCGCCGCGACCCACCTGCGTGGCATCCCGTGGGTCCCACTGCCGACGACGCTGGTCGGCCAGGTCGACGCGGCGATCGGCGGCAAGACGGCGCTCAACCTCCCGGAGGGGAAGAACCTCGTCGGCGCCTTCCACTGGCCGGTGCGGACGATCGTCGACCCGGCGCTCCTCGCCACGCTTCCCGAGCGCGAGCGGCGCGACGGCCTCTCGGAGGTCGTGAAGACGGGCCTGCTCGCGGGCGAGCCGCTCTGGGAGCTCCCGGAGCCGGAGCTCGTCCGCCGCTGCGCGGCCTTCAAGGCCGCCGTGTGTCTCCGCGACCCGCGCGAGCGGGGTGAGCGGGCGATCCTCAACCTCGGCCATACGTTCGCGCACGCGCTCGAGGCGGGCTCCGGCGGCGAGGTGACGCACGGCCAGGCGGTCGCGCTCGGCCTCCTCGCTGCGCTCCGGCTCTCGGGGCTCGAGACGGCTGTCGTCGAGGAGGTCCTGCGCCCGCGCCCGGTGCGGGCCGACCGCGAGCGCGCCTGGGCGGCCCTCCGGCGCGACAAGAAGGCCGCCGACGGCCGCATCCGGCTCGTCCTGCTCGAGGCGCCCGGCAAGCCGGTCGTCGGCGCCGAGCTCCCCGAGCCCGAGGTGCGGGCGGCGCTCGACGAGCTGATCGCCAGGTAGGTCGGGCCGGCGCGACCGCGCCCGAGCTGCCGTCGCAGTAGGGTGCGCCGGTGCGGGTCGCGGTGCTGAACGGCGTGAACCTCGACCTCCTGGGCCGCCGCGACCCGGAGCAGTACGGGACGCTGACGTACTCCGAGCTCGAGACGCGCATCTACGGTTGGGCGCAGGAGCTCGGCCTGACCGTCCGGTGCCGGCAGACGAACAGCGAGGGGCAGTACGTCGACTGGTGCCACGACGCTCTCGACTGGGCCGACGGCGTGATCGTCAACCCCGGGGCCTGGACGCACTACAGCTACGCCATTCGCGACGCGCTCGAGCCGCACACGGCGCCGCTCGTCGAGGTCCACCTCTCGAACGTCGACGAGCGGGAAGAGTGGCGGCGGTTCTCGGTGCTCGAGGGCCTCGCCGCGAAGCGGATCGTCGGCAAGGGGCCCGACGGCTACCGCGAAGCCCTCGAGTTCCTCGCCGCGCGGTGAGCGACCGCGTCGAGCGCCTGTGCGCCTCGCTCGACGAGCCGCTGCTCGTCAGCGACCCGACGAACCTCCGCTACCTGACCGGCTTCGAGAGCTCGAACGCGGCGCTCCTCGTCGAGCCCGAGCGGCTGCGCTTGTTCGCCGACTTCCGCTATGCAGATGCCGGCCGTGCCGTCGACGGCGTCGAGTTCGCGGAGACGAGCCGCGCGCTCTATCCCGACCTCGCGACACGACTGCGCGGCAGGATCGCCTTCGAGCCGGAGGCGCTCACGTACGCGCGCTACCGCGTGCTGGCCGACGGGGGCCTCGAGCTCGTGCCGCGGAGCGGCCTCGTCGAGCGCCTGCGCGCCGTGAAGGACGAGGCCGAGCTGGACGCGATCCGTCGGGCAACGAAGGTCACGAACGAGGCGTTTGCACGGATCGCCGAGGAGCGGTTCGTCGGCCGGACCGAGCGCGAGCTCGCGTGGCGGATGGACGTCCTCCTGCACGAGCTCGGGGGCCACGGCCTCGCGTTCGAGACGCACGTCGGCGCCGGGCCGAACGCGGCGCGGCCGCATGCGCTCGGCGGCGACCGGCCGATCGGGCCGGGCGAGACGGTGGTCGTCGACGCCGGCGCGGTCGTCGACGGCTACTGCTCCGACTGCACGCGCACCTTCGCGACTGGGTCCCTCCCGGACGAGCTGGGCCGGGCTTACGAGGTGTCTCGCGGGCCAGCAGGCGGGGCTCGACGCGGCCAGAGCCGGCGCGGCGGCGCGCGACGTCGACGCCGCTGCGCGCGACCGGATCGCGGCGGACGGCTTCGGCGAGGCGTTCGGCCACGGGCTCGGCCACGGCGTCGGCCTGCTCGGGCACGAGGCGCCGGCGCTCCGGCCCGAGTCCTCGGACACGCTCGAGGCCGGCAACGTCGTCACCATCGAGCCGGGGATCTACCTCCCGGGTCGCGGCGGCATCCGGATCGAGGACCTCGTGGTCGTCACCGCTGACGGGCCGGAGGTGCTCACGACCTTCACGAAGGAGCTCCTGACGGTCGGCTGATGGACGACTACGGGAGGCGGGTTTACGAGCATCAGCAGGCCGCGAGAGCCGAGCTCCGACGGCGCCGCCGGCAGCGCGTTCCGACGAAGGAGATCCACCTGACGGTGGGGATCGCCGACCGGGACCTCGAGGCCAAGGCCGCGCACGCGCGCCGCCTGCTCCGTTCGAGGATGAACCTGCGCCTCAGCGTCGACGGGATCGAGCCGTCCCAGGAGGCGCTGGCCCGGGCCGTCCTGGGACGCTTCGTCGCGGCGGTCGGAGACGCGGCCAAGGGCGTGGTGCCCGCGCAGCTCGGCGACGGCGAGTTTGTCGCCGTCCTCTGGTCGTCCTGACTAGACTGCCGCTTCCGAAACGGCAGCGAGCTGGTAGATTGCGAATGGGCGCCGGGATCGTGCAGCTGACGCGCCGGCGGCGCCTAGTGCTCGGCGTCGCCTTGCTCGTCGCAGCCGGCGTCACGACGGGGCTGATCCCGGCGAACCGTGGAAGTACGAGCGCGGCCTACCGCCGGCACCGGGCCCCCCGCCCGACATCCGGGCCCGCGCCGAATGCTCAGATCAGGTTCCATCCCCCCGCCTACGCGCCCGCCGGCGGATGGGCGTTCAAGACCTATAAGAACGGCGCCGGCGAGATGTGCGCCGCCGAGGTGGTGCCGGGCGAGGGCGAGGACGCTACGTGTTTTGCGCGGGCGACGCTGTTCCGAAAGACGCCGCTCCTGGCGTTCCTCGGCTCGCGCCAAACCGGAGACGACATCACCCAGTGGGACAACGCGTGGGTTTGGGGCTTCGCCGAGAAGCCGATCACGCACGTCCAGCTCATCCTCACGGACTGCACGATCCGGGATCTACCGGTCGACGCGGAGGGCGTCTACGCCGACGTCGAGGGACCCGCGACGCTCCACGCCGGCGCGTGGCCGTACAAGGTCGTCGGACTCACCGCCGGCGGTCACATCGTGGCGACGCACAAGGTCAGGCTCGGTCCCCCGGGAACAGGCCAGGCCCCGGCCGTTTCCGCGCGCTGCGCGTAACGGCGACTACACTCCGCCGCCGTGGCGGAGACCGTCTCCACGAACCAGTTCCGGAACGGCATGCACATCGAGATCGACGGCACGGTGTGGCGGATCGTCGAGTTCCAGCACGTCAAGCCCGGGAAGGGCGGCGCCTTCGTGCGGACGAAGCTGAAGGCGCTCGACTCGGGCGCGGTCGTCGACCGCACCTTCCGCGCCGGCGAGAAGTTCCCGCGCGTGCACACGGAGGTCAAGAACGTGCAGTACCTCTACGACGCGGGCGACGAGGTCGTCTTCATGGACGAGGAGACCTACGACCAGTTCGGCGTACCGCGGGCGGACGTGGCCGAGGTGCTCGAGTTCGTCCAGCCGTCGAGCTCGGTGCAGATGCTGACCGTCGACGGCCGGCCGTCGGGCGTGCAGATGCCGGCGTCGCTCGAGCTGACGGTCGCCGACACGGAGCCCGGCGTGAAGGGCGACACCGTCTCGAACGTGACGAAGCCGGCGACGCTCGAGACGGGCGCCGTCGTCCAGGTGCCGCTCTTCGTGAACGTGGGCGACCGGATCAAGGTCGACCCGCGCGAGCGCCGTTACATCTCGCGCGCCTGAGGCCGCCTACTCCGGCAGGAGGCCTTCGCGGTAGCGCATCGGCTGAGACGGCGGGAAGCGCGCGTAAGCGACCCTCCCGTCCTGCGTCTCCTCTGCGCCGACGAACACGTGCCGCGTCTCGGGTGGGCAGTGGACGAAGTCCCACCGGCGAAGCCTCCGCTCCTGTCTCTCGACGATCAGCAGCGCCTCGCCCGAGAGCACGAGGAAGTCCTCCTGCTCGGTCTCCCAGTGGTACATCGCATTGGGCTCGCCCGGCGAGAGGATCTGGATCGACAGGCCGTGCACCGGGAAGAACGTCTCGGCCTCGAAGTCGTCGGAGCCGGTCAGCGGCAGTGTGTCCGCTCGGCCCTCGTTGTGGAACCACCGGACGCGCGGGCGTTCAGCACGAACCAGCCGGGGCTCGCCGGCACGAGCCCCGCGTCCGTCTGCTTCAGCTCGGCCTCGGGGACCGTCGCTGGATGATGCCTAGGCCTCGGCGGTCACGTCGAGGGCCGCAAACGAGGGCTCCTCATCGAGTCGTGCGGGGCCGCCGCGCTCGAGCGTCCGCACCTCGCGAACGGCGAGCAGGGCGAGGTTGGAGGCGAGCCCGATCGACCCGGCGCCGACGAGCGCCGCCTTGACGCCGACGACGGTCGCGATCGGCCCCACGACCGCGAGGCCTGCGGGACGGAGCACCATCGAGCCCATCCAGTCGTAGGCCGACACCCTCGAACGGGCGGCTTCGGGAACGTGCTCCTGCAGCGTCGTCTCCCACATCGCGCCGCTCATTCCGATCGCGAGGCCGGAGACGAACTCCGTGGCCGCGATCAGCGGCACGGGAGCCGCGAAGGCGAGCAGGAAGAGGGTCGGGAAGCACAAGAGCGTGAAGCCGAACGCGAACCGCAGAGGCCGCCGCGGGCGCAGGTGCAACGAGAGGAAGTTGCCGACGATCGAACCGATGCCGAAGGCGGCGGCGAGCGTCGCCCAGGCGGACGCGCCGCCGAGCGAGCGCTTCGCGACGACCGGGCCGAGGACGCTGAAGGCCGCGATCACGGCGAGCTGGAACGCGGAGAAGCTGAGGATGCTCGTCCACAGCCAGCGGCGCGAGACGACCTCGCGCCAGCCGACGGCGAGCTCGTGGAGGAAGCTCTCGCGCTCACGGGGCGGGAGCGGCGGCAGCCGCAGGCGCGCGAGCAGGTACGTGCCGAGCGCGAACGTCGCCGCGTCGCCGAGGATCGCCCAGCCGGCACCGACGGTCGCGAGGAAGACGCCGGCGATCGCCGGGCCCGCGAACCCGGCGACGCCGATCGCGCCCCACATGAGCCCGTTCGCCTGGTGGAGCCGCTCCGGGCTCACCGTCTGCGGGACGATCCCGCTCGAGGCCGGCCGGAAGAATGCCGTCGCCGTCCCGTGCACCGCCTGGAGGACGACGAGCTCCCAGATGCGGGCATGGCCGGTGACGAGCAGCAGCCCGAGCGCAGCCTGCGAGACGAGCCGCACGAGGTGCGACGCGATCATCAGCCGCTGACGCGGAAGCCGGTCGGCCCAAACGCCACCGGCGAGCATGAAGAGGACGAGCGGGACGAGCCGCGCCGTCAGGACGAAGCCGAGGTCGGTCGCCGAGCCGGTCAGGTCGAGCACGGCGAACGCGAGCGCGACGGGCACGAGGAAGTCGCCGAGCGCCGAGATCGCGTGGGCGGTGAAGAGCAGCCGGAACTCGCGCTCGCGCAGCGCGTCGAACGACCCCAGCAGCCTCGTTCGCACGGTACGAGCCTAAAGGCGGACGAGACCAGGGCGGACGCGGCCGGTCGGCCCCCGGTGACTGTCACGTGACAGTCACCGCCGGGGACGGCGCGTGACCGTCGCGCCGGGGACGGCGACGTAGTGCCGATGCGCTCGGCGGCGCGCTAGGGTCCCGCCGGTGCCCCAGCTCGTCGACACGACGATCCGGCTGCTCGGCCAGGAGCCGCTGGCGGGCCGGGTGCCGACGGCTGCGCTGCTGCGGCTCGCGGGGATCCTGGACGACTCCGGCTTCGGGCTGCTCGAGATCTCCGGCGGCGGGGTCTTCGACAGCGCCGTGCGGCGCGGCGTCGAGAGCCCGTGGGAGCGGATCCGCGCCATCCACGCGCGCACGAAGACGCCGCTCGGGATGGCCCTTCGCGGGCGCTTCCTCGTCGGCTCGCGGCCGGTCGACGGCGACTTCGTGCGCCGCTTCGTCTCCTCCGCCGCCGAGAGCGGGATCGACGTCTTCCGCCTCCACGACCCGCTGAACGACGTCTCGAACCTGCGCGAGGCGGCCGAGGCGATCGACGCCGCCGGCCGGGAGTTCGACGCCGGCCTCGTCTACAGCTCCGGGAAGACCGGCGAGCCCGACGCGCTCGTCGAGCAGGCCCGCAAGCTCCGGGAGCTCGGCGCCGCGCGCGTCGTCCTCAACGACCCGACGGGCTCGCTCCAGCCGCACCGTGCGCAGGAGCTCGTCGCGCGCGTCGCGGACGCGAGCGGCCTGCCGGTCGGCGTCTACTGCCAGGGCGCGGCCGGAAACGCCCTCGCCGCGGCGCTCGAGGCGGCCCGCGCGGGCGCAGACCTCATCGGCTGCGCCGTCTATCCGGTTGCGCTGACGCTCCATCGCGTCTCCGGCGAGGGCCTGGCGCAGGCGCTCGACGGCCTGGGGCTCGAGTGCACGGTGAACGTGAGTGCGCTCTGGGCGGCATCGGAGCTCGTCGACGGGTACATCGGCGACGAGCCGGTGACGCCGGTTGCGCCACGGGTCGCCGTGCGCGCGGCCGAGCATGCGCTGCCGGCCGGCCTCGTCGCCGCGCTCGACGTGCACCTGCGCGCGCACGCGGCGAGCGATCGCATCGACGACGTGCTCGAGGAGCTGGAGCGGATCCACGAGGAGGTCGGCTCGCCGCCGCTCGCGGCTCCGATCGGCCAGATCCTCGCCTCGCAGGCCCTCGTCAACGTGCTCTCGGCGAGCCGCTACCAGACCGTCGTCGACGAGCTGCGCGCACTCGTCGGCGGGCGCTACGGCACGCCTCCCGGCCAGGTCGACCCGACGGTGCGCCGCGCCGTCTCGCTCCTCGGCGACGGCGCTCCGGAGGAGGAGCCGGTCGATCTCACCGAGCTCCGCGAGTCCGCCGCCGGGCTCGCCGCGAGCGAGGAGGAGCTGCTGCTCCTCGGCCTCTTCGGCGAGCAGGCCGAGGCGCTCCTGCGTACGATCCGCGGCCGCAGCCGCGGCGAGGAGACGCTCGCCGCCGGGGCCGTCGACCAGGCCCGGGCGGAGCGGATTCGCGAGATCGTCCGGATCGTCCAGGAGTCCGGGGTGGGGGAGGTGACGATCGAGGACGACGACCTCCGCGTCTCGGTGCGCCGGAGCGACGACCAGCTCGACCGCCTGCCCCGGGCTCCCGACGAGGCCCCGCTCGCCGTCGAGGAGCCGGAGCCCGCGCCGGTCGAGCCACGCGCGGACGGGCTCGTGCGCGTCGAGGCGCCGATGGTCGGCACCTTTTACCGCGCGCCGCAGCCCGGCGCGCCGCCCTTCGTCGAGGAGGGCGATCCGGTGGCGCCGGGCCAGACGCTCTGCATCCTCGAGGCGATGAAGCTCATGAACGAGGTGAAGGCCGACGTCGAGGGGATCGTCCGCGCGATCTACGTCGAGAACGCGCAGCCCGTGGAGTACGGACAGCTCTTATTCGAGCTGGAGCCGCTCAATGGAAGGCCGCTCGATGCGCTCTAGACGGCCGCACCGGCAAAGCCGGCGCGGCCTCTATGGTCGGCAGCGCAAGCGCCGCCTCCGCGGACAGCTGCTCTTCGAGCTCGAGCCTCTGAACGGGCGGCCGCTCGATGCCCTTTGATGACGAGCTTTAAACGAGTCCTGGTCGCGAACCGCGGCGAGGTCGCCGTCCGCGTCATCCGCGCGTTGCACGAGCTCGGGATCGAGGCGGTCGCCGTCTACTCCACCGCCGACCGCGGCGCGCTGCACACGCGGCTCGCCGACCGCGCCGTCTGCGTCGGCCCGCCGGCCGCCGCCGAGAGCTACCTGAACGTCACCTCGCTCGTCGGCGCGGCCGAGACGACGGGCTGCGACGCCGTCCATCCGGGCTGGGGCTTCCTCGCCGAGAGCGCCGCGTTCGTGCGCGCGTGCGATGAGAACGACCTCGTCTTCGTCGGCCCCTCGGCCGAGACGATGGAGCGGATGGGCGACAAGGCGCTCGCGAAGGCCGAGCTTGCCCGGGCGGGCGTGCCGCTCGTGCCCGGCACCTCGGAGCGGACGACGCTCACCGAGGCCCGCTCGGCCGCCGCCGACCTCGGCTTTCCGGTGCTGCTGAAGGCGGCGGCCGGCGGCGGCGGGAAGGGGATGCGCCACGTCGAGAACCCGGACGAGCTCGAGGCGGCCTTCGAACGCGCCGCGGCCGAGGCGCAGGCCGCGTTCGGCGACGGGACGCTCTACCTCGAGAAGGCGATCGCGCCGGCGCGGCACGTCGAGATCCAAGTCCTGTGCGACCAGGACGGCGGCGTGCTCACGCTCGGCGAGCGCGAATGCTCGATCCAGCGCCGCCACCAGAAGCTGATCGAGGAGTCGCCGTCGCTCGCGCTCGATCCGGAGACGCGCGAGGCGATGGAGGCGACGGCCGAGCGCGCCTGCCGCGCCGTCGAGTACACGAACGCGGGCACCTTCGAGTTCCTCCTCGGCCCCGACGGTGCCTTCTACTTCATCGAGCTGAACGCGCGCCTGCAGGTCGAGCACCCGGTGAGCGAGCTCGTCACCGGGATCGACGTCGTACGCGCGCAGGTCCAGATCGCGGCGGGGGCCCAGCTCGAGCGGACCGGCCGCGCACCGCGCCGCGGTCACGCGATCGAGGTCCGGATCAACGCCGAGGACCCGGCGAATGGCTTCGCGCCGGCGCCCGGGGTCGTCGAGCGCTTCCGGCCGCCGCTCGGCCCCGGCGTGCGCGTCGACACGCACCTCGAGGAAGGCGCCGTCATCCCGCCCTACTACGACTCGCTCGCGGCGAAGCTCATCGTCTGGGACTCGACCCGGCCGGCGGCGATCGAGCGGGCGCTGCGGGCGCTCGAAGAGCTCGAGCTGCGCGGCGTCGCGACGACGCAAGCCGTGTCCCACGACATCCTGTCAAGCGAGGAGTTCCGCTCCGGCGACTACCACACGGGCTTCCTCGCGGAGGCCGAGGGGCGCCTGCCGGCGCTCCTGGCACGATGAGCGACGGCTACGTGCTGCGGGAGGACGGCGGCTCGATCGACGTCACCCAGGGCGCGCTCGCGCAGATCGTCCAGCAAGCCGCGGAGAGCGTCGAGGGCGCACGGGTACGGCGGCCGCGGCGCGGGCTCGACCTGCAGCTCGAGGACGGCCACGTCCGGGTCGAGCTCGAGCTCGCGGTGCGCTACGGCATCGTCCTGCCCGAGCTGGCGCGGGACGTGCAGGCGCGGGTGGCCGAGGCGCTCACGACGATGGTCGTGCTCGAGGTCGAGGCCGTCGACGTCTCGATCGAGGAGCTCGAGGGCGCCTAGTGCCCCATCCAGCAACACACGCGCGGCAGTATTCCTGGAAGGGGCACTGATGGCCGGTCGGCGCGCCGCGCGGCGCACGGCGCTCTTCCTCCTGTACCAGTGGGACGTGACCGGGCAGCCGCTCGAGTCGCTCTACGAGGGCGAGATCGACCCCTTCGCGCACGAGCTGACGGAGGCCGTGGCGGCGCGGGCGCCGGAGCTCGACGCCGCGATCACGGCCGCCGCGGAAGGCTGGACGGCCGACCGCCTGGGCGCGGTCGAGCGCAACGTCCTGCGCATCGGCGCGCACGAGCTCGAGACGGGGTCGGTGCCGCCGGAGGTCGCGATCAACGAAGCCGTCGAGCTGGCGAAGCGCTACGCGAGCGAGGACGCGGCGCGGCTCGTCAATGGGATCCTCGGCCGGATCGCGCGGGAGCGCGTGCCGTGAGCGAGCCGCAGGGCGAGGGCCTGGGCTCGCCGGCCGAGCAGGCGCTCGAGCGGGCGGAGTCGCTCCTCGCGCAGCTCGAGGCGGCGCGCCAGCGGCTCGAGGCGACGGAGGACGTGGAGGCCGCGACCGAGGTACTCTCGGAGCTCGCGGAGATCGCGCGCCAGATCGAGGCCGAGCTCGCCGAGGCGCGGCGGCGGGCGGAGGAGGATGCTCGTGAGGAACCCTGAGGAGCTGCGCGGCCTCGCCGAGGATTACCTGCGCGACCTGGCTCTGACTCCCGAGCTCGGGGCGCTCGAGGAGTCCGTTCGTTACGCGCTCGAGTCGGGCAAGCGCGTCCGGGCCGTCATCTGCCTCGCGACGGCCGAGGCTGCCGGGGCCGAGCCCGAGACGGCGCTCCCGGCCGCGGCCTCGCTCGAGCTCGTGCACGCGTTCTCGCTCGTCCACGACGACCTGCCGGCTCTGGACGACGACCGAGAGCGGCGCGGCCGGGCGAGCACCTGGGCCCGCTACGGCGAGGCCGTCGGGATCCTCGCGGGCGACGCGCTGCTCGCGGAAGCCTTCCGGCTCGCGCTCTCGTACGCCTCGCCAGCGGTGGCGCGCGAGCTCGCTCAGGCCACGCTCGGGATGATCGGCGGCCAGTACCTGGACATCACGGACACGGCTCCGGACGAGGCGACGCTCCACCGCCTGAAGACCGGCTGCCTCTTCGCCGCGTCGGTCGGGCTGGGGTTGTGGGTCGCGGAGGCGCCGGAACGGGACCAGGCGCCGTGGCGTGCGTTCGGCGACGAGCTCGGCCTCCTGTTCCAGATCGTGGACGACATCCTCGACGGCGACGGCTACGTCCTCTCGCACGGCGCCGAGGGCGCGAGAGCGCTAGCCGACGAGGCCGCCGCACGGGCGCGGGAGCGGCTGGCCGCGATCCCGGCGGATACCGCGGTGCTGGCCGACATCGTCGAGGTCCTCGCGACGCGGACGGCCTGAGTGATCGAGCCGAGGCGCCGAGGCGTCGTCTACATCGCGGAAGAGTTGAAGGACGCGGTGCTCCAAGGGCCCACACGCTTCTACGGGCACTGGGAGAGCGGTAACCCGGCGGACGGCGTCTTGGACGAAGGCCCCGGCTGGGACGAGATCGAGGCCGCGATCGCGTGGGGTCGTGAGCGCGCGCCGGTCGTGCTGCTCCGCCTCGGCGAGACGGGGCCACAGGCTCACTACTCGGCGGGGGAGGAAGACACGCGGGGGGTTTTGCCTTCCGGCGGCATGCCGCGGCGCTGGCCCGGCGGCGGGCTGTAGCGCTGCGCATACGCTGGGCCCGTGAAGAAGCGGGTCGACATGCTCCTCGTCGAGCGTGGCCTCGCCGAGTCGCGGGCGCAGGCGCAAGCGCTCGTCCTCGCCGGGCGGGTCCCCGGCTTTGCAAAGCCCGGGACGGCCGTGGACGAGACGGCCGAGCTCGCGGTCACCGCGCCGCCGCGGTACGTTTCCCGCGGCGGCGAGAAGCTCGCGCACGCGCTCGAGGCCTTCAGCGTCGATCCAGCGGGACGCGACGCGATCGACGTCGGCGCCTCGACCGGCGGCTTCACCGACGTGCTGCTCCAGCGCGGCGCGAGCCGGGTGATCGCCCTCGACGTCGGCTACGGGCAGCTCCACGAGCGCCTGCGTGCCGATCCGCGCGTCACCGTCCTCGAGCGGACGAACGCGCGCGAGCTCCGCGAGCTGCCGTTTGCGCCCGAGCTCGTCGTCGCCGACGTCTCCTTCATCGGCCTGCGGCTCGTGCTGCCGCCGGTGCTCGCGCTCGCCGCGCCGGGCTGGGAGGCGGTCGTGCTCGTCAAGCCGCAGTTCGAGGCCGGGCGCGCGGAGGTCGGCAAAGGCGGGGTCGTCCGCAACCCGGAGGTGCACCGGCGCGTGCTGCGCGCGGTCGCCGAGGCGGCGCTCGCGTGGGAGGCAGAGCCGGCAGGCGTCGTAGACTCCGGGCTGCCCGGCCCGAAGGGGAACCGCGAGTTCTTCCTCCACCTCGTGCACCGCGAGCGGCCGGAGCGGCCAGATGAGCTCGACACCTGGATCGACCACGCAGTCCGGTAGCCGCGTCCGCCGCGCCGCCGTCGTCACGCACGGGAAGCCCGAGACGATCGGCCCGGCGCTCGGGCGGCTCGAGGCGCTCGCGGGCGTGCACGGAGTCGAGCTGCTCTTCCCGGAGGAAGAGCGTGAGAAGCATGACCTGCCGAGCACAGACGGTGACCCGAAGAGCGCCGACCTCGCGGTCGTGCTCGGCGGCGACGGGACGATGCTCCGCGCGCTGCAGCGCTTTCTCGGCACCGGCGTGCCCGTGATCGGCGTGAACTTCGGCCGCGTCGGCTTCCTCGCGTCCGTCGGGCAGGACGAGCTGGAGGACGGCCTCGCGCGCGCGTTTGCGGGCGACTTCGTCGTCGTCGAGCTGCCGACGCTCGAAGCTCGAGTCGCCGGCGAGCGCCGCGCCGCCGTGAACGACGTCGTCGTCACGAGCGGCACGCTCGGCCGGATGGTCGAGCTCGGGTGGTCGATCGGCGACGAGGAGCTCGGTCGCCAGCCGTGCGACGGGCTGATCTGCTCCACGCCCTCGGGCTCGACGGCCTACAACCTGTCGAACGGCGGGCCGGTGCTCGTCTGGGGCCTCGACGCGATGGCGCTGACCTTCGTCGCGCCGCACTCGCTCCACGTCCGCCCGCTCGTCGTCCCGCGCGGCCGCGACCTGACGGTGACGAACCAGACGCCCGACGTGCCGGGCGTCGTCCTCATCGACGGCCACGAGTTCACGCGGATCGGCGAGGGCGGACGCGTCGAGGTCGGCCTCGGCCCGCAGCGGACGCTGCTCGCGACGCTTCCCGAGCGCACGTTCTTCCGCCGCTACCGCGACACGTTCGGCTCCTAAGTCATCAGAGCCATGCCGGCGGCCCGGACACACCGCGTGGGCCTAGTCTCCCCGCTTGAACCGCTCGAATTTGGCTGTCAGGACGTAAACGTACTCGCAGATCGCAAGCGCAAAGTCGAAGACATACTGCGGATCTCGCTGCGGGATCGGTGTCGGATCGGGATGCGCAGCGATGTTCCGCTTTGCGTTCAACTCCGTCCCCCACGCATAGAGACGCTCGTCGATTTTGCCTGCGTCCCGAAGCTCCTTGAGTCCTGCTCCCAGCATCTTGTCATTCGCATTGAGATCGCGGCAGAGCGCTTCGAGTGCGCGCCCGCTCACAGCGGCAGACGCGATATACGCCTGCGCACGAAGGCACTTTTGAGCTTCGCGCAGAGAACCTCGCACGGTGTCGGGAAGCTCCCATGGGATTTTCGCTTCCGGGTGCGGCCACATGCCGCTTCCATGGTGTCCAGTCACCGATGATGCCCTCTGTTGGATCCCAGGACTCTTCGAAATACCAATGCTGTGCGAGGAGGGGCCATGAGCATGTTGGGCATTGCGCAAGAACGGTCTCCTGCGGCTCAGGCGTCGAGTCGTTGTAGAGCAGCTGATATCCCAGGATCGCCGCGTCGACGGCACCGCAGGAGTTGCACTCCACTTTGATCGACTTTGGCGGAGCGATCCGGTGAATCTATCGCGAGACCTTTGGCTCCCACACAAGGCGTGAAAGGTCAACGTCGCTTCGAGCTCGGCGCGCTCGCCGAGCGCGACTTCCGGCTCCTCTTCACCGCGACGACGATCACGACGATCGGCGACCGGCTCGCGGTGATCGCGCTCGCGTTCGCTGTCCTCGACTTCGGCGGCGCGACCGACCTCGGGATCGTGCTCGCCGCGCGGCAGGGGGTGAACGCGCTCGTCTTCCTGGTCGGCGGCGTGATCTCCGACCGCCTGCCGCGAAACCTCGTCCTCGTCGGCGCGTCGCTCGTGCAGGGTGCCGCCCAGGCCGCCACGGCGGCGCTCGTGCTCGGCGGCCACGCCAGCGTCCTCTGGCTCGTCGTGCTCCAAGGCGTCTACGGCGTCGGGGAGGGGCTGGTCGTGCCGGCCGAGATCGGCCTCGTTCCCCAGACCGTCAGTCCGGAGCGCCTCCAGCAGGCGAACGCGCTCCAGGGGATGACCCGCGACGTCACGCGGGTGCTCGGGCCGGCGGTGGGCGCGGCGATCGTCGTCGCCGCGAGCCCCGGCGTCGCCCTTGCCGCCGACGCCGCGAGCTTCGTCCTCTGCGCGCTCATCCTGCTGGGCATCCGGATCGCGCCGCGCGTCGGCGGGCCCGAGCGGGAGACGTTCTGGCACGAGCTCCGGGCCGGGTGGCGGGAGTTCACCGCGCGGACCTGGCTCTGGAGCGCGGTCCTTATCTACGGCCTCGGGAACTTCTCGTGGGCCGCGTGGAGCGTGCTCGGGCCGGTCGTCGCCAAGAATGACCTCGGCGGCGCAGGCGCCTGGGGAGCCATCCTCGCGGCCGGCGGCGTCGGCTCGGTCGCTGGCGGGCTCTTCGCGCTTCGCATCCGACCCGAGCGACCGCTCGCCGTCTCCGTCGCGTTCTCCACGCTTCCGGCCCTCCAGTTCGCGACGTTGGCGGCCGCTGCGCCTGTTTGGGCGATCGCCGCGGCCGCCTTCGTGGCAGGTCTCGGGCTCTCCGTACACCTCGCCCTCTGGTTCACCGTGTTCCAGCAGCAGGTTCCGGAGCACGCGCAGTCGCGCGTCAGCTCCTACGACGCGCTCGGGTCGTTCGTCCTCCTTCCGATCGGCGCCGCGGTCGTGGGGCCGATCGCGGCGGCGGTCGGCGTCCACACGACGCTCTGGGGTGCGGGAGCGTTCGCCCTCGCGTGCTGCCTCGCCGTGCTCGCGCTGCCGTCGGTCTGGGCGATTCGCGCCGCGCCCGAGGCGGCCGCAGCGGTCTGAGACACGGCCGCAAGGGACGCCTCGTCGCCGACGGGCGCGGGCCGTACCATCCGACCGTGCTCCGGCGGCTGCGCATCGAGAACCTCGTCTTGATCCGCGAAGCCGACCTCGAGCTCGGTCCCGGGCTGAACGCCATCACCGGCGAGACCGGCGCCGGCAAGACGATCCTCGCCCAGGCGATCGGGCTCCTGCTCGGCGCCAAGGCGGACGCGAGCTTCGTCGGGCCGGGCGCCGACGAGGCGTACGTCGAGGCAGAGCTCGACCTTCCGCCTGGCTTCCTCGACGAGGACGGCCTCGAGGGCCTCGCCGAGCTGCGCCCCGAGGACGAGGAGGGGCTCGTGCTCGCGCGGCGCGTCTTCGCGGACGGACGTACGCGCGCCTACGCCTGGGGACGGGCCGCGGCGCGGGAAGACCTGGCCGCCGCGGGCGAGCGGCTCATCGCCATGTCGGGCCAGTTCGAGCAGCGGCGGCTCGCGCGGCTCGCGTACCAGCTCGACGTCCTCGACGCCTTCGTCGGCGAGCATCAGCTCGCGCGCCGCGCCGCCGCCCGCACCGCCTGGCGCGAGCTCCTCGCCACCCGCCGCCGCCACGCCGAGCTCGCAGCCGGCGCGGAGGCCGAGCGCGACCGGCTCGAGGAGCTGCGCGCGCTCGTCGCCGCCACCGCCGGCCTCGAGCCCGGCGCCGAGGAGGAGCTTCGGGCCGAGCGCGAGCGGCTCCGGCACGTCGCCGAGCTGGCCGCCGCGGCCGCGGCTGCCCGGGACGCGCTCGCGCCGGAGGACGGCGAGGGGGCCGTGGCGCTCACCGCCCACGCCGAGCGCGCGGTCGCCGCCGTGACGGCGCTCGCGCCGGAGCTCGGCCGGGCCGAGGAGGAGCTACGCGACGCGGAGCTCCGCCTGCGCGAGACGGCGAGCGACCTCGCCGCCTTCCTCGCCTCGCTCGAGGCCGAGCCCGGGCGGCTCGAGGAGGTCGAAGCCGAGCTCGACCGGATCGCCGCGGCTCGGCGCCGCTTCCGTGCCGGCTCGTACGACGAGCTCCTAACGCGTGCCGGAGCGGCCCGAAGCGAGCTCGAGGCGCTCGACGCAGGCGCCGACCCGCTCGATGCGGCGGCGCGGGCGCTGGCAGCCGCCGACGCCCGCCGGCGCAAGCTCGCCGACGAGCTGCGGGCGGCGCGACACACCGCGGCGGAGCCGTTTGCCGAGGCAGTCGCGTCCGAGCTCCGCGACATCGCCCTCGGCGAGGGCGAGTTCCGGGTCGAGCTCGCCGAGGCGGAGCCCGGGCCGACCGGCGCCGACCGCGTCTCGTTCCTCCTGCGCCCAAACCCGGGCCTGCCGTTCGCGCCGGTCACCGAGACGGCCTCGGGCGGCGAGCTCTCGCGCGTCGCACTCGCGATCGCCGCCGTCGGCGGCGGGCCGGCGATGGTCTTCGACGAGATCGACGCCGGCATCGGCGGCGAGACGGCGAACGCCGTCGGCCGCACGCTCCGCCGGCTCGGCGAGCGGGCGCAGGTCGTGACGATCACGCACCTCCCGCAGATCGCGAGCCTTGCCGATCGCCACTTCCGCGTCGAGAAGATCCCCGGCGACCCGACGCACACGCGGATCGAGGAGCTCGGCGAGGACGAGCGCCGCGCCGAGCTCGAGCGGATGCTCGGCGGCCGCGAGTTCTTGGCTTCTGTGCGCTAGCGACGGTAGTCGGCCAGAACGGCTACCGCGACCGCTACCCCGGAGGGTGGGCTCGTCCCGAAGTAGCTGTCATCCTCTGGACGTGCTCGACTTGCGCCGGCGCGTCCCACCCGTCGAGGCCGGAGCTCGTCGCTAGCCGTGCCGACGGTCGCCGCGGCGCGCGAGCTCCTCGCCTCACGCGAGGAGGTCTGGAACTACCTCGCCGAGCCGCGCCACCTCGCCGACTGGTGGCCGGGGATCGCCGCGGTCGAGCCCGACCGGCGTGGACTCGCCGCCGGCGCGCGCTGGCAGGTCCGCGGCTCGAACCGCCCGAGCCTCTTCCGTCGGCCGAACCCGAGCGGGATGCTGCTCGTCCTCGCGGCGGCGCGGCCGGAGCGCGTCGCGTTCCACCTCACCGGCGAGCGGATCGACGCCGAGCTCGAGCTGGAGGCGAGCGCCGCGGACCGGACGATCGCGACGCTCACCGTGAGCGGGCCGTGGCTGATCGGCCTCGGCCGCTCGTTCCCTCACCGCGCGCTCGCCCGCCTGCACGCGCTCGTCCAGACCGCCGCCGACTTCTGAGGCGCCGACTCGGCGGCGCCGACCCTCAGGACGCGCGGGCTGCGGCCGTGCGCTAAGCCGCAGGGCCGACGAGCCGGACGCGCGGGTCGAGCCACGCGTAGCAGAGGTCGACGAGGAGGTTGAGGACGACGATCGCGACGGCGATGACGAAGAAGATGGCGGCGATGAGCGGCAGGTCGTACGTACCGGTCGCGCTCGCGAGCGCAGCGACGGCGAGGGAGCCGAACCCGCCGAGCCCGTAGATGGTGTCGATGTAGATCACGGCGGTGAGCGCCGCGCCGAGGTCGAGCCCGATCATCGTCACGAGCGGCAGGAGCGCTGGCCTCAGGACGTGCGACAGGAGCACGCGCACCTCGGAGGCGCCCTTCGCCCTCGCCGTCACGACGTGCTGGTCGTCGAGCGTCTCCAGCATCCGTGTCCGGATCATCCGCGTGTAGAGCGGCAGGAAGAAGATCGCGAACGTCAGCCACGGCAGGACCATGTGGTGCGCCCAGGAGACGGGACCGCCGCACGGCTGCTCCGGCGCGTACTGCGGCAGGGTGTTCGGCGGCACCGGGACCGGCGGCAGGTGCGCGAGGTGGCAGTAGCGGCCGGCTGGGAAGAGGTGCAGGTGGTAGACGAACGCGTGCTCGAGCAGCACGCCGAGCACGAACGGGTGCAGGGCGATCCCGAAGAGCGAGAAGGCGAGCACCGCCCGGTCGATCGTCCGCTGCGCGTGGAGCGCGGAGAGCATGGCGAGCGGGATCGCCAGGAGCAGCAGGACGACGAACCCACCCGCGAGGACGGAGACCGTGGGCGGGAGCGAGGCGCGGATCGACTTGTCGATCGACACCCCGCGCCACGACGGCCCGAAGCTCCCGTGGCGGAGGATCCGCCAGACGAACTTCGCGTACTGCGTCGTCACCGGCCGGTCGGCTCCGATCCGATGGGCTGCCGCCTCGAGCTGCGCGTGCGTCGTCGTAGCCCCGAGGCCGCACGGGAGCACGACGCAGCCCGGGTTGTTCGGGATCAGCCGGTAGATCGCGAACGTCACGAGGGTGAGGGCGAAGAGCAGCGCCAGGCCCGAGAGGAGGCGGCGGACGATGTAGGCGACCATCACCGTCGCTGCTCCCGCGGGTCGAGCGCGGCGCGGACGCCTTCGCCGAGGAGGGCGAACGCAAGCACCGTCAGTAGGAGGGCGATGCTCGGCCAGAGCGGCACGAGCCAGGAGGCGCGGATGCCGGTCGAGCCCGTCGCCCCCGCGACGCCGCCGGGAACGAGGAGCGTCCCGTAGTTCAGCGAGATCATGTTTCCCCAGCTCGCGTCGGGAAGGTCGATGCCGAAGTTCAGGATCGCGAGCGCCGCCTCGAGCAGGATCGAGCCCGCGATGACGAGCGTCCCGTAGACGATCACCGAGCTCGCGACGTGCGGGAGCAGGTGCTTCCGCAGGATCCGGAAGTTGCTCGCGCCGACCATCCGCGCCGCCTCGACGAACTCCTGCTCGCGCAGAGCGAGCACCTGGGCGCGGACGAGGCGGGCCGGATAGAACCACGAGAAGAGGCCGATCGCGAGGATCAGCGCGAGCACGCCGTGCACGAACGCGCCGTGGAGCGTCACGTCGGCGAAGCGGTCGCCGATCGAGCGTCCGAGGGCGATCACGAAGAGGAGGATCGGAAATCCCATGACGAACTCGGTCGTGCGCGAGAAGACCGTGTCGATGACACGGCCGTAGTAGCCGGCGAGCAGGCCGACGGTGACGCCGATCAGGATCGCGAGGAGCGCCGCGCCGACGCCGATCTCGAGCGACGTCTGCCCGCCGGCCAGCAGGCGCAGGAACTCGTCGTGGCCGAGCTGCCCGTCGGCGCCGAGGATGAAGAGCGTCCGCGGGGTCTCCGGCGTCACGACCGGGACGCCGTGTGAGTTCGGCACGTGCGACCAGGGGCCGGCGGGATAGCCGTTGATGTCGGCCGCGAGCGGGAAGATGTCGTTCGGCCCGTGCCCGAGGAAGTGCTCCGCGACGGGCAGGCCGGCGAAGCAGCCGACGATCACGAAGACGAGGAAGATCGCGCTCGTTAGCGCCAGACGGTCACGCTTGAAGCGCGACCAGAAGAGCGCGCGGGAGCTCCGCGCGCCCCGCTCCGCGCTGCGAGCCTGCCGCCTACCGGCGAATCGCATCCCCGTCACATTGTGGCCAGGGAGCGGCGGCCACGCCGTCGCCGTCTCCCGCGCGTGCTACGTTTGCATCCCGTGGTGAGTCAGTGACCACGGAGCGGGCGACGAAGTACGTCTTCGTCACAGGGGGAGTCGTCTCGGGCCTCGGGAAGGGCATCGTCGCCGCCTCGCTCGGCCGGCTCCTCAAGGCGCGCGGCCTGAGCGTCCAGGTGCAGAAGTTCGACCCGTACCTGAACGTCGACCCGGGGACGATGAGCCCGTTCCAGCACGGCGAGGTGTTCGTCACCGAGGACGGGGCGGAGACCGACCTCGACATCGGCCACTACGAGCGCTTCATCGACGAGAACCTGACCCGCAACGCGAGCCACACGGCGGGGGCGATCTGGGACACGGTGCTGCGGAAGGAGCGCAAGGGGGAGTTCCTCGGCGCGACGGTGCAGGTGATCCCGCACATCACGAACGAGATCAAGGCGCGCATCCGCCGCGCCACCGAGGCGACGCCGGCCGACGTCGTGATCAGCGAGATCGGCGGCACGGTCGGCGACATCGAAGGGCTGCCGTTCCTCGAGGCGATCCGCCAGTTCCGGCGCGAGGCCGGGCCGGAGAACGTCCTCTACCTCCACGTCACGCTCGTCCCGTTCATCGATGCCGCCGGCGAGCTGAAGACGAAGCCGACCCAGCACTCCGTGAACGAGCTCCGGCGAATCGGAATCCACCCCGACATCGTCGTGACCCGCTCGCGCGAGGAGCTCTCGCCCGAGATCCGTGACAAGATCGCGCTCTTCGCCGACGTCGAGCCCGAGGCGGTCGTGGCCAGCCCGGACGTGCCCGATGTGTATCTCGTGCCGTCGGTGCTCCAGCGGGAAGGGCTCGACCGGCTCGTGTGCGAGAAGCTCGGGCTCCCGCTCGCCGACGCCGACCTCGGCGAGTGGAACGAGCTCGTCGAGCGGATCGACCGCCGCGAGGGCGCGGTCGAGATCGCGCTCGTCGGCAAGTACGTGAAGCTCCAGGACGCCTACCTGTCGGTGCACGAGGCGCTCAAGCACGCAGGGCTGCACCACGGCTGCGGCGTGCACGTGCGGTGGGTCGACGCCGAGGGCATGTCCCTCGAGGAGGCGGCCGTCGTGCTCGAGGACGTGGACGGCGTGATCGTCCCCGGCGGCTTCGGCTCGCGCGGCTGGGAGGGGAAGATCCTCGCCTGCCGCGTCGCACGCGAGCGCGGGATCCCGTACCTGGGCCTCTGCCTCGGGATGCACGTCGCCGTCTCCGAGTTCTCGCGCCACGTGCTCGGCCTCGACGGCGCCAACTCGACCGAGATGGACCCCGAGACGCCGTACCCGGTGATCGACCTGCTTCCGGAGCAGAAGGAGGTCGAGGACCTCGGCGGCACGATGCGGCTCGGCGCGCAGGCGGTCGAGGTCGCCGACGCGACGCGCGCGCGGGAGGCCTACGGCGAGCCGGTCGTCCACGAGCGCCACCGGCACCGCTACGAGGTGAACAACCACTTCCGGCCGCGGCTCGTCGAGGCGGGCCTCGTCGTGGCGGGAACCGTCTACGAGGGCCGGCTTGTCGAGATCGTCGAGCTCCCCGACCACCCGTGGTTCGTCGCGAGCCAGTTCCACCCGGAGTTCAAGTCGCGGCCGACGCGGCCCGCGCCGCTCTTCCGGGAGTTCGTCGGCGCCGCGCTCGCCCGCGCGCGAGCCCGCGCCGAGATCGCCGTCCCGGCGGCCTACTGACCGCCGAGGAGCTTCACGGTCACCCGACCCGAGCGCGTGAGCGAAGCGGTTGCGACGACGGTGCACGTCGCGCCGCCTCCCGCCCGTTGAGCGTCTGCGTTCGTCGTGTCCATCCGGACGGTGAACGGCGTTCTGCGGGCGAAGTCGCCGGCGTCGCGTGATGTGCTGTTGAAGTTGCGGCAGGTGATGACCCAGCCGCCCGTGACCCGCTGATTCGGGCTCGCCGTCACGCGGGCGGCGAAGGTGCTGTACTCCCCGCCGTCGGCCGAAGCCGACGCGGCTTGCTGCGCTCCGCGCACGGTGTCGTGGCCGATGACGACGCCGGGCGCCGGCGTCTTCTCCTTGCCGGCGCCGCAGCCGGCGAGAAGGACGGCGCAGACGCCCACGACCGCCGGCGCACGGCCGCTCATTGCGCCCCGAGCAGCTTCACGGTCACGCGGCCGGATCGCGCGAGCGTCGCCGTCGCGACGGCGACGCTGACGGCACGCCCGCGCACCCTATTCCCCTCCGAGCACCTCGACGGTCACGCTCACCGGGTCGCGGCCGATCACGACCTCGACGTGCGTCCGCTCGCCGCTGCCATAGGCTGTGATGAGCACGACGACTGCGCCCGACGCCGCGGCCCCTCGCCTACCGACCATCTCGGCCGCAGCTTAGATCGCCTCGGTATCACGATTGCGGCCTCCGGGTCGCTTACGATCCCGCGATGCCCGACGTCGTCGAGCTCTTCACCGACCTCGCCGCGCTGCCGAGCCCGCCCGGGGAGGAGCGCGAGGTCGCCGACCGCGTCACGCTCTACCTCCGCGAGCTCGGGCTCGAGGTCGACGAGGACGACGCCGGGCCGCGCGTCGGCTCCACGGCCGGGAATCTCCTCTGCCGGCTCGAGCCGACCGTCGGCGCCGGACTTCCGGTCTTCTTCTGCGCGCACCTCGACACGGTGCCGCCCGACGGCCCGATCGAGCCGGTGCTCGAGGACGGCGTCGTCACGAACGCCGAGCCGACGATCCTCGGCGCCGACAACAAGGCGGCCGTCGCGGCGATGCTCGACGCGACGCGGCGGGTCGTCGAGGACGGCCGACCGCACGCGGGCCTCGAGCTCCTCTTCACGCCGAAGGAGGAGGTCGGGCTGCAGGGGGCCGCCGCCTTCGACCACACGCGGCTCACGGCGCGGCTCGGCTACGTCTACGACCAGGCCGCGCCGATCGGCGAGGTGATCCTCGGCGCGCCGTACTCGGAGTCGATGGAGGTGCGCTTCCACGGCCGCGCGTCCCATTCGGGCATGTACCCGGAGGAGGGGCGCTCGGCGATCGCTGCCGCCGCGAAGGCGATCGCCGATCTGCGGCTCGGGCGCGTCGACGAGGAGACGACGGCGAACGTCGGCCTCATCCACGGCGGCACCGCCGGCAACATCGTGCCCGAGTGGTGCACCTTCCTCGCCGAGGCGCGGTCGCACGACGAACGCAAGCTCGCCGACCTTGTCCAGGAGATGCTTGACGCGTTCACGTTCGCGGCCGGGGTGGGGGAGTGCGAGGTCGAGACGAGCGTCCACAAGAGCTACCGCGGCTACCGCTTCCGGCGCGACGACCTGCCGGTGCGGCTGGCGGCGGCGGCGCTCGAGCGCTCGGGGTTTGCGCCGAGCTACGCGTTGAGCGGCGGAGCGGCCGACGCGAACGTCTTCAACGAGCGCGGCCTGCCGTGCGTGAACCTCGCGAACGGGATGGCGAACATCCACACCTCCGACGAGTCGATCGCGGTCTCGGATCTCGAGGCCATGGTCGAGGTGACGCTGGCGCTCGTGGACGTGGCACGTGAAGCCACGGATTAGCGTCGCGAGACTGCTGGTGTGAAGCCGGAGGAGGCGCGGACCGTCTACGACGGCCGGCTGGTCGACGTCACGCTCGAGCGGTGGGGCAAGCACGAGCGCGAGATCGTCGAGCATCCGGGCGCGGTGGCGATCGTCGCGGTCGATCGGAACGAGCGGGTGACGCTCGTGCGCCAGCTGCGCGAGCCGGCGCGCAAGGAGCTGCTGGAGCTTCCGGCGGGGACGCTCGAGGAGGGGGAGGAGCCGCTCGCGACCGCCCGGCGCGAGCTCGAGGAGGAGACGGGCCTGACCGGCGGCTCGTGGCGCGAGCTCGCCGCCTTCTACACGACGCCTGGGTTCTGCCGCGAGCGGATGCGGCTCTTCGTCGCGGAGGGCGTCGAGGAGGGCGAGGCGAGGCCGGCGGCAGACGAAGCGATCGAGCTCGTACGCGTGCCGGTTGGGGAGCTGCGCGAGCTCGTGCACGAGCTCGAGGACGCGAAGACGATCGCCGGGCTGCTCCTCTACCTCGGGGAGCGCGGCTGACGCACTTCGTCCTCGGCGGCCCTTGGGGCACCCCGGCCCACCACCCGCTGCGAGCGTAACCAGAAAACGCGCACGTGTCTGTCGCAGGTCGGCGCCGAAAGCGTCGCAGCGCGTCCCCGGCGGCGGCGGCCGGCGCGCCCGAGGCAGTTCGAGCGGGGTATCGTTGCCCGGCCGCGATGAAGATCGGCGTCGCCAAGGAGATCAAGACTGACGAGTACCGAGTCGCGCTGACGCCGGCCGGCGCCCGCGAGCTCGTCCAGCGCGGCCACGACGTAATCGTCGAGACCGGCGCGGGCGACGGCAGCTCGTTCCCCGACGACGCATACGCGAACGTCGGGGCGCGCATCGCCTCCGTCGAGGACACGTGGAACGAGGCCGAGCTCCTCCTCAAGGTGAAGGAGCCGATCGAATCCGAGTACCCGCGGCTACGCGAGGGGCTCGCCCTGTTCACCTATCTCCACATCGCCGCCGACGAGCCACTCACGCGCGCGCTCCTCGCGAGCGGCGTCACGGCTGTGGCATACGAGACGGTGGAGACCGACCAACGCGCCTTGCCGCTCCTCGCGCCGATGAGCGAGATCGCGGGCCGGCTCGCGGCGCAGGCCGGCGCCTACTTCCTCGAGAAGCCGCTCGGCGGCCGCGGCCTGTTGCTCGGCGGCGTCCCCGGCGTCGCGCCCGGGCGCGTCGTGATCATCGGCGGCGGCATCGTCGGCTACAACGCCGCCGTGATCGCGCTCGGCCTCGGCGCGAACGTGACCATCCTCGAACGCTCGATCGACCGCATGCGCCACCTCGACGAGGTCCTCTCCGGCCGGGTCAGCCTCGTCATGTCCTCGACCCTCGAGATCGAGGAGTCGGTGACCACCGCCGACGTCGTCATCGGCGCCGTCCTCATCCCCGGTGCGCGGGCGCCGAAGCTGATCACGCGTGACTCGCTCCAAGCGATGAAGAACGGCTCCGTCTTCTGCGACGTCGCGATCGACCAGGGCGGATGCGCCGAGACCTCGCGCCCGACGACGCACAGCGAGCCGGTCTATGAGGTGGAGGGGGTGACGCACTACTGCGTCGCCAACATGCCGGGCGCGGTCCCGATCACCTCGACGAAGGCGCTGACGAACGCGACGCTGCCCTACGTGGAGGAGATCGCCGACTACGGGCTCGCCGAGGCGGTGGCGCGCGACGCCGCCCTCGCCCGCGGCGTCAACGTCCTCGACGGCCGCGTCACCTACGAGGCGGTCGCAGAGGCGCACGACCTCGACTACACGCCGCTCGAGGACGTCCTCCCGCTGTCGCCGGTTTAAGAGGGGCTCTCGGCTGTCGAATCCGCCTGGGAACGCGGCCTCGGCTTCGGCGTCAAGCGCACGACTGTCCATGTGATAGCCGCCGCGAGCGCGATCACGCAGGGGATGAAGACGAGGACTCCGAGCAGGCCGAGCGTCGTACCCACCGGCTTAGAATAGCCGCATGGCCCGCGCGTGCGTCATCGTGCTCGACGCCGTGGGGGCCGGGGCGCTGCCCGACGCCGCGGCCTACGGCGACGAGGGTTCCGACACGCTCGGAAACGTCGCCCGAGCCGTCGGCGGCCTCGACCTGCCGAGCCTCGAGGCGCTCGGGCTCGGCAACGTCGAGCCGCTCGAGGGCTGCCCGCCGCAGCCGGGCGCGCCGGCGGTGGCGGGCCGTCTCGCGGAGCGATCGAAGGGGAAGGACACGACGACCGGCCATTGGGAGCTGATGGGCGTCGTGACGCCGCAGCCGATGCCGGTCTACCCGCACGGCTTCCCGCACGACGTGATCGACCCGTTCATGCACCGCACCGGCCGCGGCGTCCTCGGCAACAAGCCCGCGTCGGGGACCGAGATCATCCAGGAGCTCGGCGAGGAGCACCAGCGGACGGGGAAGTGGATCGTCTACACGTCCGCCGACTCGGTCTTCCAGGTCGCGGCGCACGAGGAGACGATCCCGCTCGAGGAGCTCTACGACGCCTGCCGCATCGCGCGCGAGATCCTCACCGGCAAGCACGCCGTCGGCCGTGTGATCGCCCGCCCGTTCGTCGGCGAGCCGGGCAACTACGAGCGGACGGCGAACCGCCACGACTTCTCGCTCCAGCCGAAGCGCCCGAACTACCTGACCCTCGTGCGCGAGGTGGGCCGCCCCGTGCACGGCGTCGGGAAGATCTCCGACATCTTCGCCGGGTGCGACATCGACGAGTCGTTCCCGACGAAGTCGAACGTCGAGGGCATCACGCAAACCGAGCGGCTGCTGCGCGAGCTGGACGAAGGACTCGTGTTCACGAACCTCGTCGAGACGGACATGCTCTGGGGCCACCGGAACGATCCCGAGAACTTCCACCGCTGTCTCCAGGACTTCGACCGGCGCCTGCCCGACCTCCTCGACGCGCTGCGCGAAGGCGACCTGCTCATCCTCACCTCGGATCACGGCTGCGACCCCACGACGCCCTCGACCGATCACTCACGCGAGCACGCGCTGCTGCTCGCGTACGTCGAAGGGCGGAACGCGGGCGGCCGCGTGCACGAGGGGGAATTCGCGGACGTCGGTGCGACGGTCAACGCCTGGCTCGGTGGCAAGCCGCCGTCCCGCGGCATTCCGGGACAGCCGATCGTCGAGCCGTGACACTCAACGACCCGCAGGTCGTCCGCGTTGAGTATGCGACCGAGCGGGGCCTCGAGGGCCGGCGGGCGGCATACCGCTACGCGACGGGCCCCGACGCGCCGCAGATGGCGTTCGAGGCCGTCGCGGAGGTCTCGCCGCTGCGGGTGCTCGAGGTCGGGTGCGGGCCGGGTAAGCTTTCGGCGCGAATCCGAGACGAAATCGGCGCAGAGGTCGTCGCCGTCGACAGCTCGCCGCGCATGGTCGACCTCGCTCGCGCGCGTGGCGTCGACGCCCGCGTCGGCGACGTGCAGGAGCTCGAGTTCCGCGCCGGCTCGTTCGACTGCGCCGTCGCGGCGTGGATGCTCTACCACGTGCCCGACGTCGAGCGCGCGCTGGCCGAGCTCGCCCGCGTGCTCGTGCCGGGAGGCCGCCTCGTCGCCGTCACCAACGCGCCCGACCATCTCCGTGAGCTGCGCGAGCTCCTCGGTCTGCCGCCGCGCCGCGCCGCCTATCCGTTCAGCGGCGCGAATGGCGAAGAGCTCCTGCTGCGTCACTTCGCGCGGGTCGAGACGAGAGACGGCGCCGGCACGATCCGCTTTCCGAGCCGGGACGAGGTCATGGGCTACGTCGAGTCGTCGCGCACGCTCTTCGACTCCGAAGCCGAGCTGCCGGCCTTCGCCGGCGAGCTCGTCGTCACGCGGCACCCGGTCGTCTTCGTCGCCCACACCGCGTGATCCGCCCCGCCGAGCTGATCGAGCGCAAGCGCGACGGCGGCGCCTTGGGCGACGACGAGATCGCCGACCTCGTCCTCGGCTACGCCCGCAGGGAGGTGCCCGACTACCAGATGGCGGCGTTCTGCATGGCCGTCTACTTCCGCGGGCTGTCCAGCGCGGAGACGTTCGCGCTCACCGACGCGATGATCCGGAGCGGCGAGACGATCGACCTCGCGCGCGCGCTCGGCCGCAAGGTGGTCGACAAGCACTCGACGGGCGGCGTCGGCGACAAGACGTCGATCGCCGTCGGCCCGATCGTCGCCGCCTGCGGCGTGCCTTTCGGGAAGATGAGCGGCCGCGGCCTCGGACACACGGGAGGGACACTCGACAAGCTCGAGTCGATCCCGGGCCTCCGCGTCGAGCTCGGCCTGGACGAGTTCGTCGACCAGGTACGCGAGGTCGGGCTCGCGATCGTCGGTCAGACGGCCGACCTCGTCCCTGCCGACAAGCGGCTCTACGCGCTTCGCGACGTGACGGCGACGGTCGACAACGTCTCGCTGATCGCGGCGAGCATCATGTCGAAGAAGATCGCCGCCGGCGCCGACGCGATCGTCCTCGACGTCAAGGTCGGCGACGGCGCGTTCATGAAGTCCGTCGCCGATGCGCGGGCGCTGGCCGAGATCATGATCGAGCTCGGCCAGCGCGCCGGACGCGAGGTGACCTGCCTGCTCACGGACATGGACCAGCCGCTCGGGCACGCGGTCGGGAACGCGCTCGAGGTGCGCGAGGCGCTTGCCACGCTGCGCGGCGAGGGCCCACCGGACTTTCAGGAGCTCGTCCTGGACGCGGCAGCGCGCCTGCTCGCCCTGTCCGACCTCGGCCTCGACGAGCCGGAGGGGCGCAGCCGCGCCGAGGCCGCTCTCGCCGACGGCGGTGCCGTCGCCTCCTACGAGCGCTGGATCCGCGCGCAGGGAGGGGATCCCGACGAGCGCGTGCTTCCCGCAGCGCCGGTGGTCCGCGAGGTGCCGGCTCCGCGCGACGGGCACGTAGCGGAGCTCGGCGCGGTCGCCGTCGGGCTCGCTGCGCTCCGGCTCGGTGCGGGACGGCGCACGAAGGATGACGCGATCGACCACGCCGTCGGCATTCGCTGTCTGGGCAAGCGAGGCGATGCCGTCGCGCGAGGCGAGGCCCTCGCCGAGGTGCACGCGCGGGACGAGCGCTCGGCGGACGCCGCGGTGACCGAGGTCGCCGCGGCGTGTCGCCTCGACGCCGAGCCTCCGCGAGCGCGGCCCCTGCTGATCGACGTCCTCACGGGCTGACGTCGGCGTGACGTGCCTCGGCCGCCGCGACCAGCGCCTCGCGGCCGCCGGGCCGGCTTGCGACCAGCCCGAAGCTAGGCTTCGCGTGTGCCCGAGCTGCCCGAGGTCGAGACGGTTCGTGCGCGTCTCGAGCCGGCGGTCGTCGGCAGACGCTTCGAGCGCGTCGACATCTACGATCCACGCCTGACACGACCCGAGGATCCGCTCGTGGTGGCGGCCGAGCTCGTCGGCGAGCGCGTCGCGGCATTGGAGCGCCGGGGCAAGTATCTGGTTTTTCGGTTCGAGAGCGGTCGGGGTCTCCTGGTTCACCTCCGGATGACGGGGGGCTTTCGGCATGCGGCCGGCGGCGGGCTCCCGGACGACCCTTACCGGCGCGCCGTTGTCAGTCTAGACGACGGATCGGACATCGGCTACCGCGATGTGCGCCGATTTGGAACGTGGACGCTCCTAGAGCCGCACGAGCTCGAGCCGTTTCTCGCCGCTCGTCTAGGCGAGGAGCCGCTCGCGCCCGGTTTCACAGCGCGCAGCCTCGCCACGCGGCTCGCGAACCGCAGAGCGCCGGTCAAAGCCGCGCTCCTCGACCAGCGGACGCTCGCCGGGATGGGGAACATCTACGCCGACGAGGCGCTGTGGCGGGCCCGCATCCATCCGCTGCGACCGGCGCGGGAACTCGGCGAGGACGACATCCGGCGCCTGCACCGCGGCGTGCGGCGCGCGCTCGAGGCGGGGCTCGCACGGCAGGGGGCAACCATACGCGACTACGCGACACCGGACGGCGCGGCGGGCACGATGCAGCACGAGTTCAAGGTCTACGGGCGCGAAGGCGAGCCGTGCCCCCGCTGCCGGACGCCGATCGAGAAGATCCGCGCCGGCGGTCGCGGCACCTGGTACTGCCCGCACTGCCAGCCGCTCCTCGCGCCGGCGGCGACAAACCAGCCGCCGGCAGCGCGCGCTCAGGCGGCGAGCAGCTCGTCGAGGGCGCCAGTCCGGTCGAGGCGCCAGAGCTCGGTGTAGCCGCCGATCGGCCGCTCGTCGATCAGGATCTGCGGCACCGTCCAGTTCCCCGTCAGCTCGTGGAGGTGCTGACGGAACGCCGGGTCGTCGTCGAGGTTGATCTCCTCATAGGCAAGCCCCTTGCCGTCCAGGAGCCTCTTGGCGCGGACGCAGTAGCCGCACCAGCGCGTCGTGTACATGCGGATGCGCGCCATTTCGCGGTTCAAACGCGGAAGCGGCAGGATCGGTTCCCGCTCCGGCCGAAACTAGACTGAACGGCCATGGCCGGCCGCTCCTACAAGACCGAGGCGATCGTGCTCCGCTCGTTCCGCCTCGGCGAGGCCGACCGCGTCCTCCACCTGTACACGCTCGAGCGCGGGCGGATCGGCGCGGTCGCGAAGGGCGTCCGCCGGACGAAGTCGCGGTTCGGAGCGAGGCTCGAGCCGCTCTCGCACGTCGAGACGATCCTCCACCAGGGCCGCGGGGAGCTCCAGACCGTCACCGGCGTCGACCTCGTCCGGTCGCATCGGTCCGCCCGCGAGGATCCGTACCGGCTCGGCGTCGGCCTCGTCGGCCTCGAGGCGATGCTCCGGCTCTTCAGCGAGCAGGAGGCCAACCCGCGCGCGTTCTCGGCGCTCGCCCGCTTCCTCGACGTCCTCGACGCCGCGCCGAGCCGAGCTCCGGCTCGACCCTCGCTCGACCCGCTCGCCCTCGCCTTTCAGCTCAAGCTGCTCTGGCTCTCCGGCTACCTGCCGCACCTCGGGAGCTGCACCGAATGCGGCTCGGAGGGCCCGGTCGTCGGGTACTCGCCCCGCGCGGGCGGCGCCGTGTGCCGCAACTGCGCCGCCGACGCGCTCACGCTCTCGCCGCCCGGGATCGCAGCGATCGACGGGCTCCTCCGCCGCCCGCTCGCCGAGGCCGGCGCGGTCGCCCTCACCGAGCGCAGCGCGCGCGAGGCCCTGTCGGTGATCACCGCCTGGTACGAGTTCCACGGCGGCTTCCGGCTGCGCACGCTGAGCGCCTAGTCCTCGTCGCCGCCGGAATAGGCCGGTTGGCCCTTGAGTCCCTATGCCGTACGTGCGATGGTGATCAGGATGTCGCAGACGCAGATCCTCGTCGCGATCACGATCCTCATCGTGGTCGAGATCAACCACCTGAAGTGGATCTGGTGGACGCAGTGGGAGTGCCGCACGTGCAAGGCGAAGAACCGAGACTGCCCCTGCACCGACAAGTGGAAGTGGATGGTCTGGTTCTAGGCGCGCACCTGTGCGGCGCGCGCTAGCTGACGGCATCGAGCTCGACGACGACCCGGCGCGGATCGACGTCGATGCCGTTCACGACTTCCTCTCGAAGCACGCGTACTGGGCGGAGGGGCGGCCATGGGAGACCGTCGAGCGGACCGTCCGGGAGGCAAGCCGCGTCGTCGGGCTCTACGCGGATGGCCGCCAGATCGGCTTCGCCCGCGCGTTCACCGACGGGGTCGCCGCGGTCTACCTCGCGGACGTCTACGTCCTGCCCGAGTTCCGGGGCCGTGGGCTCGGTGTGGAGCTCGTCCGCGAGATGGTCGAGGGGAGCCCGTGGCCCCGCACGAAGTGGCTCCTGCACACCCGCGACGCCCACGAGCTCTACCGCCGCTTCGGCTTCGGCGCGCCGTCGGGCCGCTTGATGGAGCGACAGTAGGATTGGCCGCCGGATGGGCGGCCTCAACTACCAGGACATGATCCGCCGGCTCGAGTCGTACTGGGCCGATCAGGGCTGCGTCCTCATGCAGCCCTACCACACCGAGCTCGGGGCCGGCACGATGAATCCGGCCACCTTCCTGCGCTGCCTCGGCCCGAAGCCGTGGCGCGCCGCCTACGTGGAGCCGGTCATCCGGCCGAGCGACGGGCGCTACGGCGAGAACCCGTTTCGCTTCCAGCACTACTTCCAGTACCAGGTCGTCCTCAAGCCGTCGCCGCCGGACGTGCTCGACCTCTACTTCGGCTCGCTCCGGCACCTCGGGATCGAGCTCGAGCGCCACGACGTGCGGCTCGTCGAGGACGACTGGGAGAACCCGACGATCGGCGCCTGGGGCCTCGGATGGGAGGTCTGGATGGACGGCATGGAGGTCACGCAGTGGACGTACTTCCAGCAGCTCGGCGGGCTCGACGTCGACGTCGTCACCGCGGAGATGACGTACGGGCTCGAGCGGCTCGCGCTCTTCCTGCAGGGGAAGCGAAGCGCACTCGACCTCGAGTGGGCGCCGGGCGTGACGTGGGGTGCCGTCTACCGGGAGGCCGAGCGCGAGTGGTCGGTGTACAACTTCGAGGAGGCGCCGGTCGACGTCCTCACGCGGCGCTTCGACGAGCACGAGGTCGAGGCGAAGCGGCTGCTCGAGCGCGAGCTCCCGCTGCCGGCGTACGACCAGGTGCTGAAGTGCTCGCACGTCTTCAACCTGCTCGAGGCGCGCGGCGCCATCTCGGTCACCGCGCGGGCCGGCTACATCGCGCGCGTGCGCGACCTGGCGCGGGAGGTGGCGCGGCTCTACCTGGCCTCGCAAACCGAGGTGCGGGAAGAGGAGCATGCCGACGCTGCTGCTTGAGATCGGGTGCGAGGAGCTTCCCGCCAACGCCTGCTACGAGGCGGAGGCGCAGCTGCCGGAGCTCGTCCGCACGCACCTCGGCGCCGAGCCGTCGAAGCTCTACATCGGGCCGCGGCGGCTCGCGCTCGTCGTCGACGACGTCCCGGAGCGAAGCGAGGACGAGTGGGTGAAGGGGCCGCCCGAGTCGCGGCGCGAGCAGGCCGCGGCCGGGTTCGCGCGCAAGCACGGCCTGGCGGAGGGCGAGCTCGAGGTGCGCGACGGCTTCCTCTGGGCACGCGTCGCCGGCGAGGAGCTCCGCGGCGAGGCCCTCCTCGACCGGCTGCGGGCGATCGTCCACGGGCTCACGTTCACGAAGTCGATGCGCTGGGACGAGAGCGGCCAGCGGTTCGCGCGCCCGATCCGCTGGGCCTGCGAGAAGCTCGACGACGAGACGCTGTGGGGGGAGGGGAGGTCCTACGGGCGTCGCTTCTTCGCCGGCGAGGTCGAGGTTCCGAGGGCGAAGGCCTACGCCGAGACCCTGCGTGCGGCCGGGGTCGAGCCCGACGCGCGCGAGCGCGAGCGGCTGATCCGCGAGGGCCTCGACGCGCTCGGCGAGTGGAGCGACCCGGCGGGCGTCCTCCGCGAGGTGATCCACCTCGTCGAGTGGCCGTTCGTGCTCGAGGCGAGCTTCGACGAGCGCTACCTCGCCCTGCCCGAGCGCGTGATCCAGGCGCCGATGCAAAAGGACCAGCGCTACTTCCCGCTCGGAGGCAACCGGTTCGCCGTCGTCGCGAACGGCGGCGACCCGGAGATCGTCCGCGCCGGCCACGAGAACGTGCTCGAGAGCCGGCTCGAGGACGCGAGCTTCACCTTCGAGCGCGACGTGAAGAAGGGGATCGACGCGCTCGCCGCGGAGCTCGACTCGATCACGTTCTTCGCGGGCGCGGGCACCTTCGCCGACAAGACGGAGCGGCTGATCGCGCTCGTCGAGCGGCTCGGCGGCGGCGACGCCTCGCGCGAGGCGGCGCGGCTCGCGAAGGCCGACCAGGCCGCCGAGCTCGTCCGCGAGTTCCCCGACCTCGAGGGCTACATCGGCGCGGAGTACGCGCGGCTCGCCGGCTATCCCGAGGCAGTCTGCGCTGCGATCGAGGAGCACTACCTCCCGGACGCGGCCGGCGCGCCACTGCCATCGACGGACGGCGGCCGGATCCTCTCCGCGGCCGACAAGATCGACAACCTGAACGTCGCCTTCGGGCTCGGCCGCCGGCCGACCGGCTCGCGCGACCCGCTCGGCCTGCGCCGGGACGCGATCGGGCTCTGCCGCCTGGCCGTCGAGGGCGGTCTCGTGATTCCTCGCGGGCTGCTCGAGGGCGACGCCGCCGCCTTCGTCGAGGAGCGCCTCGAAGGTCTGCTCGAGGTGCCGGTCGAGTTCGTCCGCGCAGCGCGGGAGTCGGCGGTTCCGGATCTCGGCGCGGTCGCGGAGCTTGCCCGCGTGCTCGCGGGCCTCGACGATGCGCGGCTCGAGCGGCTGCACACCGTCTATACCCGGGCGAGCAACATCGTCCGCAAGGCCGGCGAGGACGAGCTGCCGGAGCTGCGGCCGGAGCTCCTCGCGGAGGAGGCCGAGCGGTGGGTGGCCGAGGCGCAGGACCGCGTGTTCGCAGGCCTCAACGAGGCGGCCGACTTCGACCAGGCCGTCGCGGCCGCGGAGGAGCTCGCCGAACCGCTCGCGCGCTTCTTCGACGAGGTGCTCGTCATGGCCGACGACAGGGAGGTCCGCCGGAACCGACTGCGGCTGCTGCACGACGTCCGCGACCTCTTGCGCGCCAGCCTCGGCGACCTCGCGCAGATCCCGCGTTGAGCTCGACCGGGGGCATCGGCCGCTCGTGGTCCTGGGCGGCGCTGGCGGCGGCGATCGTCCTCTGGGCGTCAGCCGTGCCGGCGTTCGGTCTGTCAGCCGTGCTTTCGCCGGTGGGCGCTCTGCTCACGTTCGTCGCGTGGCGGCGCTCGCCCCACGACGCGCTCTTCTGGGTCGGCGTCCTCCTCAATGCGATCTTGGTCCTGACGCTGCTCGTGCTCCTCGTCGGCCTCGCCACGGGGGAGACCGCGATCGATGAGGCCACGCGCTGAGGGGAGTGCCGCCCTCCTGGTGCTAGGCGCCGTGGCGCTGGCACTGCTCTGGCTGATCGAGCTGACAGACGATCCGACTGGCGGTGTGGCGTTCTATGCGCTCCTGTTCGGTGCGCCCCTGTTGATCGCCGTTGCTCTCGTGCTCGTCGCTTGGCGCGACGAGCTGGCGACGAGGGTCGCGCGCGGTGGCGCGGCTCTCACGTTGCTCGGGGCGCTCTTCCCCGACTTGGTCGGCTTGCTCGCCGCCGTCGTCGGGCTCGCGCTGGTCTTCGCCGGCGTGCGCGAGCGCGCCCACGGTTTGCGCCCCGGCCTGGCGCTGTCGATCGTCGGCATCCTCGGGCTCCTCGTGCGGCTCGACAGCGGCGACGGGCTCCTCCTGTTCCTCCCCATGCTCGTGGTCGCCGCGCTCGCGCTGGCGGTCGCGCGGGCGCGCATCGCCGTCTAGGCGCCGCTACGCTCGTGCCCGTGAACGCGACGGCGCCCGTGGAGCTGCACGTCGTCTCCGACTCGACGGGGGAGACGGCGGCCCGGCTCGTGACCGCGCTCGAGGCGCAGTTCCCCGACCTCGAGTTCGAGGAGATCCGCCACCCGCGGGTCGAGACGGTCGACGACCTGCGCCTGGCCGTGAGCCGGATGCGCGGCCGCCGCGCCGTCTGCGTCTACACGCTCGTCCAGGAGGAGCTCCGGACGACGATGCGCGCGCTCTGCCGCAACGCGAAGGTGCACTACTGCGACCTCCTCGGCCATCCGATCGACGCCGTGCGGAGGGTCTCGGGTCAGGCCGCGGCGATGACACCAGGGTCGCGCGCGCCGCTCAACTCGGCGTACTTCAAGCGGATGGAGGCGATCGAGTTCGCGGTCAAGTTCGACGACGGACTGGGGCGGGGCCTGGAGGCGGCGGACATCGTGCTCGTGGGCGTGTCCCGGACCTCGAAGACGCCGCTCTCGATCTACCTCGGCTACCTCGGCCACAAGGCCGCGAACGTGCCGATCGTGAAGGGGATCGACCCGCCGGAGGAGCTCTTCCGCGTCGACCCGGCGAAGATCGTGGGGCTGACGATCGACGCGAGCCGCCTCGCCGAGATCCGCCAGGCGCGCGTCCGCAACCTCGGCGCCTCGCCGCGGGCCTACGCCGAGCTCGTCGAGATCTACGAGGAGCTCGAGCAGGCGGCGGCGGTGCACCGGCGGCTCGGCTGCCCGGTGATCGAGGTCTCGGAGCTCTCGATCGAGGAGACCGCGCAGCGCGTGATCCGGATCGTCCAGCAGCGCACGACCGAGGTGAAAGCGTCCTGACCAGGCCGACTGTCACGACAGGCGCGGCGGCCCTCCACAACGGTGACTGTCACGTGACAGTCACCGGGGTCTAGAGGCGACATGGCCGCGGTCGCGGCGAAGGAACCGGTGCCGCTGTGGCGGTGGGCCAGCTGGTGGGCGATCCTCGCTCTCGCGCTCGTCGTCTTCTATGTGCTCCTCGTGCCCGTCTGGATGGGCCTGCGCGCAGCGGCCTGGATCGCGGAGCTCAAAGCGCGGCGAGACGGCCGCGCGGCGCGGCCGTCTCGCTAGCTGAGGCGCCGCGCTAGGCGGTCGCTGCCGCCGGCACGCCCGCGGGCTCGTAGGTCGGCTCGTAGCCGATCAGCCGGCCGACCGGCGCGCCGAGCGCGAGCCCGAGCCGCTGGAGGGTCGCCGGCGGGAACGGCAGCCGCACGTCGTCGAAGTGCTCCTTCGCGATCACCGCGACCCGCAACGGGTTCGGCATTCCCTTGCGGTTCGTCTTGCCGTCGGCGGCGAGCGCGAACATCGTCTCCAGCAGCCGCTCGAACCGGAGCGCGGGCCGCACCACCGTGACGAAGTGGAGCTCGTCGTCGCCGGCGTTCCAGAACTTGTGCGGCGTACCGGGCTCGACGAGGACGACCTCGTCGGGGCCGACCTCGATCTTCTTCCGGCCGAGCTTCATGCCGAGCCGCCCAGAGATCACCTCGAAGCGCTCGCTCTGGAACGGGTGCACGTGCGCGGCTGCGACGACGCCTCCGGGCCGCACGTAGACCTCGATCTCGACCGCCTCGCCGCCGGTCTCCTGCGAGGTCTTGTTGAAGACGATGCGCTCTCCGGTGAGGGGATTCTCGATCGTGTCGCCTGCGTGAATCATCTCTTCCTCCTTCGCTTGCTTTCGAGGAGGAAGCTAGGTCGCGGCGGCTCCGAAATCGTCGGCCGCCCGAACGGTGTTGCGTCAGCTCAGAGGGCGATCTTCAGCAGGCGGAGACTCATCCGCGCGACCGACTATGCCTCGCCCGGCTGGACGAGCCCCGTCTCGTAGGCGAAGACAACGGCCTGCACGCGGTCGCGCAGGCCGAGCTTCATCAGCACGTGGGCGACGTGCGTCTTCACGGTCGTCTCGCTCACGACGAGGTCCTTCGCGATCTCCGCGTTCGAGAGCCCGCGCGCCATCAGCTTCAGGACCTCGACTTCCCGGGCCGTCAGCTCCGCGAGCGCCGGCGGCGTCGTCCGCACCGACTCCGGCGGGCGGCGGACGAACTCCTCGATGACGCGCCGCGTCACCGACGGCGCGAGGAGGGCGTCTCCGGAGGCGACCGCTCGGATCCCGGCGACGAGCTGCTCCGGCGGCACGTCCTTCAACAGGAAGCCGCTCGCTCCCGCGCGCAGCGCTTCGTAGACGTACTCGTCCATGTCGAAGGTGGTCAGCATCACGACCTTCGCCTGGCCGTCGCGGGCGAGGAGCCGGCGCGTCGCCTCGATCCCGTCGACCTCGGGCATGCGGACGTCCATCAGGACGACGTCCGGGCTCAGGCTCGTCGCCGCCTCGACCGCCTCGCCGCCGTCGGCGGCCTCGCCGACGACCTCGATGTCGTCCTCGGCCTCGAGGATCATCCGGAAGCCGGCGCGGACGAGCGCCTGGTCGTCGACGATCAGGATCCGCACGCGCGGCGGCTGCGCCTCCTCGACCTTGATCTCCTTCTCGGCGGCCGCGCTCGCGAGCGGCGGAAAGTCGCGCGCGAGCTCCGCGCTCTCGACCTGGTAGATCGGCACGGGCCGGTCGAAGTCCTTGAGCTGCTGCGGGCCGAGGTCGCGGAAGGAGACCCCCGGGAACTCGTGCTCGGCCTCCTCGAGGAGCGCGTGCGTCGTCGGCGAGACGAGGATCTGGCCGCCGTGGCCGATGGCGCAGATGCGGGCGGCCCTGTTCACGGCCAGCCCGAGGTACTTGCCGGCGGCGATCGCGGCCTCGCCGGTGTGGATGCCCATGCGCACGCGGAGCTCGACGCCTTCCGGCCACTCGGCCTCGGCCAGCGCACGCTGGGCCGCGACGGCCGCGGCGACGGCGTCTCTCGGGTTCCGGAAGACGAAGAACGACGCGTCGCCCTGCGTGCCGAACTCCTGTCCGCCGGCGCTCTCGGCCGCCTGGCGCAGGAGCCGCTCCTGCTGCGCCAGGACAGGGCCGTAGCCGTCCTTCAGCTGCCGGAGCAGGGCCGTCGAGCCCTGGACGTCGGTGAAGAGGAAGGTGACGGTGCCGGTCGGAAGTTCCACGCCCGGCGGATTCAACCTGACGGGCGCGAGCGGGTGCTACTTCACAGGCAGTCGCGCCCGCAGGACGAAGCCCCCGTCACGGCGCGGGCCCGCCTCGAGCTCGCCGCCGTAGACGGAGACGCGCTCACGCATGCCGACGAGGCCATGTCCGCTCCCATCGCCGTCGCCGCCGCCGCGCCCGTCGTCGCTGACGGTGATCTCGACGTCGCCGTCCCCGTAGCGGACGAGGACCTCGGCCTGCTCCGCGCGCGCGTGCTTGACGGCGTTCGTCAGGCCTTCCTGGACGAGCCGGTACGCGGTGAGGTCGACACCGCCGGGCAGCGGCACGGGGTTGCCCTCGATGCGCAGCTCGACCGGCAGGCCCGCCTCGCGTGTCTGCGCGACGAGCTTGTCGACGTGCTCGAGGCTCGGCTGCGGCGCGAGCGCCGGTGCCTCCTCGGGCCGCCGCAGGACCCCGACGAGCCGGCGCATCTCCGCCAGCGCCTCGCGGCCCGTCTGCTCGACGACGAGCAGCGCCTCGCGCTCGCGCTCCTGCTCGGGCCTCAGCAACCTTCGCGCCGCGGCGGCCTGCACGGTCATGACGCTGACGCTGTGGCCGACGACGTCGTGGAGCTCGCGTGCGATCCGCGCCCGCTCCTCGGCGACTGCCGCCCGCGCCTCCTCCTCACGGGCGCGCTCGGCGGCCTCCGCCCGCGCGGCCGCCTCGGCGATCTGCTGGCTCCGACTCGAGAGGAAGTAGCCGGCCGACCAGACCGCTGTGAAGAGAACGAGTGGCCAGAGGTAGTCGCCGACCCCCTTGTTCGGGAGCACAGAGGAGACGAACGCGATCACCGCGATCGAGATCCCGTAGCCGGCGTAGGCCTTCCGGCGTTCGACGATGCCTCCGTAGGTGAAGACCGCCCCGAGGGCGCAGAAGAAGGGGAAGTTCAGGTTGTTGTTGCCCTTGGGGTCGATCGCCACCGTCGCGGCGATGGCGAGCAGGGCAAACGTCGGCGCGCCGATCGGGAAGCGGCGTCGCAAGAGCAGCGGCAGCGCCCAGAGCGGCGCGAGCAAGGCCGCGGACAGCTTGTTCACGTCCACGTTGGTCACCGCGACCTCGATCTCGGCGCCGATCGCGAGAGCGATGAAGACGGCGTCGCCGAAGCGCCGGCGCACGACGTTCACGACTCTGTCCACGATTCCAAGGTAGCGGCGGCCCCCGTCGGCCGCCTCGTCCGCCAGGACGATTTGCCGCTCACTCGCGGGGACGAGCGTCATTCTCTCCGTAGCTCCCGCAGCGCCGGCCCGAGCGCCTGCTTCGTCTCGAGCACGGGCGCGAAGAGGTCGCCCTCGCGCGTTAGCCGCTCCCGCGCCGCGTCCATGCCGAGCTCACGGTAGTCGAGCCGGTCGTCGAGCTCCTCCCAGCGAAGCGGCGTCGAGACAGGGGCTCCCGGCTTCGGCCGCACCGAGTAGGCCGACGCGATCGTCTTGCCCCAGCCGTTCTGCCGGTGGTCGACGAGGACGCCGCGGCGCTTCTCCTTCAGCCACTCGGTCGTCAGCTCGCCCGGATGCCGCTCTTCGAGGCGCCTCGAGAGCCGCTCCGCGAACTCGTACGTCTCGTCGTAACCGTGGCGGCGAGCGATCGGCACGAGCACGTGCATCCCGCCGGCGCCGCTCGTCTTCGGCCATCCCTCGAGATCGAGCTCGGCGAGCGCGTCGCGGATCAGCAGCGCGACGTGCACCGAGGCCGCGAAGTCGTCCTCCGGCGGGTCGAGGTCGAAGAGGACGAAGTCGGGCCGGTCGGGCCGGTCGACGCGCGAGTACCAGGCGTTCATGTCGATGCAGTGCATCTGCACCATCCAAAGCAGCGCCTCGGGCGAGTTCACGAGCGGGAAGTCGACGAGCCGTGACCCGCCCTCGCGGCGGAAGGTGCGGTAGCGCCGCGTCGGGATCCACTTGGGCATGCCTTTCGGCGCCTGCTTCTGGAAGAAACCCGGTCCGTTGATGCCCTCGCGGAAGCGCTTCATCGTGAACGGCCGGTTTCGGACGTGCGGGACGAGCGCCGGCGCGACCTCGCGGTAGTACTCGAAGAGGTCGCCCTTGGTGACGCCGTCCTCGGGGAAGAGGACGCGGTCGGCGCTCGAGAGCTCGACCTCCCGCGTCACGGCTTCACGTCGAAGAAGACGCTCATCCCTGGATGGACGACCTCGCGCACCACGCGCGCCACGTCGTCCATCCGCTCCGGAGCCGTCTCGAGGAAGTTCACGCGCGAGAACATCTCACCTCGCTTTCCGATGGGTCATCGCTTCACCGTCGACATGTCTAGCCGGGCCGGCGGTGACTGTCACGTGACAGTCACCGTTGGGGACGAAACGCGCGTAGGTAGAGGAAGTTCGGGATGCGCTTCCACTGGATGTCTTCGCCGGGCTCGGCGGGCTCACGCAGCGCGTCGAGGAGGAAGCCGGCGTCCTCGAGCGCACGCATGTAGTCCTCGAGCGGTCGGGCGAAGCCGTGGAACGTCATCGTGAGTCCCGCGCGCTCGAATGCGTCGTGGACCTCGCGGCGCTCGAAGTACGGCACTGCGAAGACGAACGGGGCGTCCGGCTCGTCGCTCTCGAAGCGACTCATGTCCACGATCGGGTGGACGATCGAGACGCAGAGCCGGCCGCCGAGCTCGAGCACGCGCGCCGCCTCGCGCACGGCACCCGCCATCTCCTCGACGTCCATCAGCGAGTTGTAGGCGACGACGAGGTCGAAGGACGCGTCGGCAAAGGGCAGCGCCGCCGCGTCGCCGACCACGTACTCGCCTTCCGGATCCGCCTCCCGGGCGAGCGAGACGAGCGTGGGCGAGGCGTCGATCCCGACGACCGAGTGGCCGCGCGCGGCGAGGTCGCGCGCCACCCGCCCCTCGCCGCAGGCGAGGTCGAGCGTGAGCCGCCCCGGCGGCGGGACGAGCTCGAAGAAGAGCGGCGAGAAGCGCCAGTACGAGTCGTGCCCCGGCGTCCGCGCCCACGCGGCCCAGGCGCGCGCCTCGCGCTCCCAGAGCTTCTTCACGGCTTCACCGCGCGCAGGTGGAGCGAGATCGGCAGGTGCGGCCGGTTCCGGCCCGGCACCTCCCGGAGCGACTCGACGAGCAGGCCCGCCCCGAAGATCGCGTCCGCGTACCAGGAGAGCGGCCGGTGCGTCGTCTCGAGCTCGAAGTCGCCATACGCGAGCGGCGCTCGCTGTCGCACCGGCTCGAAGTAGGAGCCCGCGATCGTGTGCGGCTCGCCGCTCCCGGCCGAGAGGAATGGGTGGACGATCGCGGCGCAGAAGCGGCCGCCGGGCTCGAGCACCCGCGCCGCCGCGCGCACGGCCCCGGCCGCGTCGTCATGTCCATCAGCGAGTTGAACGAGACGACGAGCGGGAAGCTCGCGTCCGCGAACGGCAGCCGCGCCGCGTCGGCCTCGACGACCTCGTGCCGCTCGCGCGCCCGCGCCGCGAGGGTCGGCGACTGCTCCACCGAGCACGCGGTGACCCCGCGCCTCGAGCTCCGCGCCGACCCGCCCCTCGCCACAGCCGATGTCCAGCGTCACGCCGCGCGGCGGGGGCAGCAGCTCCACGAAGGCGGCCAGGTTGACCCGGAAGAACGGGTCGCGTCCTGCGCGGATGTAGTCCGACCAGGCCGTGGCCGCAGCCTCCCAGGCTTCACGGAGCGTCACATGGGAAGATTCCGTCCCGCTCATGGCTGCAAAACGATACGTCTACGACTTCGACGAGCCGGCCGACGGCGGGAAGGAGCTCCTCGGCGGCAAAGGCGCGGGCCTCGCCGAAATGACCCAATTGGGCGTGCCCGTTCCGGCCGGCTTCACCGTCACGACGGAGGCGTGCCGCGCGTACATGGCGAGCGGCAATCAGCTTCCCGACGGGCTCGAGGAGGAGATCGAGGAGCACCTGGCCGCGCTCGAGGAGGACACCAGCAAGCGCTTCGGCGACGCCGAGGACCCGCTCCTCGTCTCCGTCCGGTCGGGCGCCGCCGTCTCGATGCCCGGGATGATGGACACGATCCTCAACCTCGGGCTGAACGACGAGGCCGTTCAGGGCCTGGCCGGCCGCACCGGGAACGCACGCTTCGCGCACGACTCGTACCGGCGGCTGATCCAGATGTACGGCGAGGTCGTCGACGACATCGACGCGCACCGCTTCGAGCAGGCGCTCACCGACCTGAAGGCGGCGCGCGGCGCGAGCCAAGACGTCGACCTGACCGCCGAGGACCTGGCCGAGCTGATCGAGACCTTCAAGCGCATCTACCGCGAGGGCACCGGCAGCGACTTCGCGCCGGACGCGCGCGAGCAGCTCCGTCGGGCAGTGCGCGCCGTCTTCGACTCGTGGGACACGCCGCGCGCCCAGGTCTACCGTCGCGCGCACCACATCCCGGACGACCTCGGCACCGCCGTGAACGTCGTCCAGATGGTCTTCGGGAACAAAGGCGACGATTCGGGCACGGGTGTGGCATTCACTCGTGACCCGGCGACGGGCGAGTCCGGCCTCTACGGCGAGTTCCTGCCGAACGCGCAGGGCGAGGACGTCGTCGCCGGGATCCGCACGCCGCAGCCGCTCGAGCAGATGAAGGACGTCATGCCCCAGGCCTTCGAGCAGCTCCTCGACACGATGCGCCGCCTCGAGGAGCACTACCGCGACATGCAGGACATCGAGTTCACCGTCGAGGACGGCGAGCTCTACCTGCTCCAGACGCGGAGCGCGAAGCGGACCGCGGCCGCGGCGGTCAAGGCCGCGGTGGCCATGGTCGACGAGGGCCTGATCTCTCGAGAGGAGGCCGTGGCGCGCATCGACGTCGCGCAGCTCGACCAGCTCCTCCATCCGATGCTCGACCCGAAGGCGGAGTTCGAGGTGGCGGCGAAGGGGCTGAACGCGTCCCCCGGGGCCGCGTCCGGAAAGATCGTCTTCGACGCGGACGCGGCCGAGGAGAAGGGGAAGGCGGGGGAGAGCGTCATCCTCGTCCGCTGGGAGACGACGCCCGACGACATCCACGGCCTGATCCAGGCCGCGGGGATCCTCACCGCGCACGGCGGCATGACGTCGCACGCAGCAGTTGTTGCGCGGGGGATGGGCAAGCCGTGCGTCGCCGGCTGCGAGGACCTCTCGATCGACGCGCGGGCGAAGACCGCGCGCCTGGGCGGCCACGACCTGTCCGAGGGAGACGTGCTCACGATCGACGGCGGCACGGGTCGCGTGATCGTCGGCGAGGTGCCGCTCGTGCCGCCGCAGATCAACGAGGACTTCGAGACGATCCTCGAGTGGGCGGACGACCTGCGCCGCCTGCGCGTGCGCGCGAACGCCGACACGCCCGAGGACGCGACGAAGGCGCGCGAGTTCGGCGCGCAGGGCATCGGCCTGTGCCGGACCGAGCACATGTTCATGGCCGAGGATCGGCTCCCGGTCGTCCGCGAGATGATCATGGCGGAGGACGAGGAGGGCCGCCGCGCCGCGCTCGACCGGCTACTGCCCATGCAGCAGGGCGACTTCGAGAGGATCTTCGAGGCCATGGCCGGGCTGCCGGTCACGATCCGGCTTCTCGACCCGCCGCTGCACGAGTTCCTGCCTCCGGAGGAGGAGGCCGCCGACGACCGGATGCGCCACCGGATCCGCGCGCTCCGCGAGGCGAACCCGATGCTCGGCACGCGCGGCTGCCGGCTCGGCCTCCAGTGGCCGGAGATCTACGAGATGCAGGTGCGGGCGATCGTGCGGGCCGCGGCGGCCGTGGAGGAGCGGACAGGCGATGCGCCGTTGGTCGAGATCATGCACCCGCTGGTGGGCTTCGCCGAGGAGCTGCGGCGGCTCCGGGCTCTGACGGTGTCGGTGGCCGACCAGGAGGCGCCGTCGGTCGAGTACCTCTGCGGCACGATGATCGAGCTCCCGCGCGCGTGCATGCGGGCGGACGAGATCGCCGAGCACGCGGACTTCTTCTCGTTCGGGACGAACGACCTGACGCAGACGGCTTTGGGGTTCTCGCGCGACGACGCGGAGGGCAAGTTCCTGACGTACTACCTGGAGCACGGCGTGTTGGAACGCAACCCGTTCGAGACGCTGGACGTGGGCGGCGTCGGCGACCTGATGCGTGTGGCGGTCGAGCGGGGCCGCGCCGCTCGGGAGGACCTGAAGCTGGGCATCTGCGGCGAGCACGGCGGAGAGGCGGCGAGCGTGGCGTTCTGTCACGAGCTGGGCCTGGACTACGTGTCGTGCTCGCCCTACCGCGTGCCGCTGGCGCGCCTCGCCGCCGCGCAGGCCGCGCTCAGGGAATCCGGCGTCGAGGCCGTCGCCGCGGGCGGCTAGCGCCTGATCGTCGACGCCCACAACGACCTCTTGCTCGAGCTCGTGCTGCGGGCCGAGGAGGAAAACCCGTTCGGCTCGCGCTGGCTGCCGAAGCTGCGCGCGGGCGGCGTCGGCCTCCAGGTCTGCCCGCTGTTCGTCGCGACGGCTCCGCGCGAGGAGGCGCGCGAGCGGGCGCTCGCCCAGGCGCGGGCGTTCGCACGAGCGGTCGAGGAGAACGAGGGGCGGGTCGTCCAGGTTCGCGCGCGGCGATCTCGCAGGGGTCGGCGAGCGAATCGGGTTGATGCTCTCGATGGAGGGCGTCGAAGCGCTGGAGGGCGAGCCGGCCTCCTTCGACGAGTTCTACGAGCTCGGGGTCCGCATGGTCGGGCTGACGTGGAACTACGCGAACGACTTCGCCGGCGGGATCGACGAGCAGGAACAGGGGCTGACCGCCGGCGGCCGCGCGCTCCTGGAGCTGCTCGCCGAGCTCGGCGTGTCTCGGGCCGGACTTCGTCGACCAGCTCGCGGAGGCCGAGCGCGAGTTCGGCGTGGATCGGGACATGCCGCCGGCGATGGTCGAAGCCCTCGGAGCGGGGAAGGGCCGCTTCGGCCTCGAAGGGTTCACGGGCCCGGAGCACTTTCCGGCGCTCGTGGAGAGGCTCCGAGTGAGGGGCTACGAGGACGAGCGGCTGGCGGCCGTGCTCGGAGACAACTGGCTTCGGCTGTTGCGTCAGGGGCTTCCCATGGAGATGCGAAGCGGTCGAGACCGCGGCTAGACGCCTCTCGCCGACCGCGATACCTTCTGTCAGCCATGGCGGCCAACCGAGCCACGGCAATCACTGCCCTGGAGACCTACGCCGGCCTCGACACCCAGTCTGCAACGGATCTCGTCGAGGCAGTCGTCGAGGCGGCCGAGCGCGAGGCACTCGAGCTCATGGCGGGTGACGCGCCGGTGCCTTCGTCACTCGTCGATGCCCGCGCGCTGCGCCTGCGCTACATCACCGAGGGCGCAAAGCGTGCGCTGAAGCCGCGCGAGGTCGAGGTCATCCTGCGCGCCGCCCCGTCCACGGCGCTCAGTGCCTGGCGCCGCATGAACGCCACCTACCCGCGAACGGCCGATCAGTACCTCAAGAAGGTGGTCGCCGACACGGCGAACATCAGGAAGACCGGCGACCAGAAAAAGGGCTACAGGTACGAGATCTCATTCGACGAGCCAACGGCGCTGGAGTACGCCTATCAGCTGCTCCAGCGCAAAGGCCTGACGCACGACGTGAGGGTTCGACGAGCCGAGCAGATCCTCGACCTTCCGCGGAGGATCGGCGAGCAGGATCCGCTTCCCGTGCTCGGGCTGAAGGCGCCGTGACGCTCACGGACGAGATCGCCGACTTCGGCGGACTCGTCGGGCTCTTGCTCGCGCTCGCGACGCTCTTGACCGCGAATCGCGCCGCCGCCTTGCAGAAGCTCGAAGATGCGAACGACTTCAGCGAGGGCGATAAGTGGCTCGAGTTCGTCCTCGACGCGACGCTCGCTGTGCTCACCGGCCTCGTCTTCCTCGCCGGGCTCCCGCTCGCCGTTCGCGCGGCTCGCGACCTCCACCCCCTCGCGCACGGAGGGCCGCTCCGCGGTGTCTTCGTCCTCGCTTGGGTGCTGCTCTTGGCGCTGATCGCTTGGCAGCTCAGGCTGGCAAAGGCGGCCGCCGGTCTCACCGTCCCGTAGATACGACCCGCCGCTAATGCAAGTCTTCGATCGGCAGCGCCGGCGGCGCGGGTGCCGTGACGCCGCCTACGACGACGAACCCGACCTCCTTGTATGGGATGCCCTCGTCGTCCCAGCGCTGTCTGTGATCGACCGGCTGATGGCTCGGTGACTCGCCGGTCGGCGTGAGCCGCAGATTGAGCATGAGCATCGTTTGGTTGGCGCCTTGCTCCTCGCGCGGCTCGAGGCTGGCTGCGACGCCGCCGCCACGAATCGTGCAGTCGCCGTGGACGTGGAGCGTCTTGCTCATGTGGTCGTGGTAGGCATGCCAGTCGTCGTACTCAATCTCGATCTGTGTCTTCTCCATCGTGACCCCCGATCGTCGGATTGCAGGATCATACGGCGCGTCCTCTCTGAAGTCATCGGCCGCCTGCTGCTTCTAGCCGAGCGGCGTGATGAGCGACCGATAGACCGCGCGGCTCCGCGGCCGCGAGGCCAGGTCAAAGAGCTCCCCCGTTTGCCGTTCACGTACACCAGCAACTCCAGGCGCCGGTGCGTCCGCGCGAACCGGGCCATGGCCCGGATGTACTGCGGGTCGTCGCGGCCCCACAGGCCCCACTCGGGGATCGCGAACGGCTTCCATGCGTAGCGGCGGTAGTACGCCTCCTGCTCCGCCCACTTGATCCGCGGCTCGCCGTAGATGTCGTTGCCGACCACGTCGACAAAAGCGGCCCCGGGGTAGTAGCGCGCCGGCTGGTTCGCCGGGAGCTCCAGCACCGCGTAGGCCTGCGGGTTCCAGATCACCTTCAGCCGCGGCACCGGGTTCGCCGGCAGGTCGCCGCCCCGCAAAGGAGGCATCCGCAGCCGCCGCAGCGCGGCATTGATCGAGGCCACCGGCCCGCCGTGCAGGATCAGGTAGCGTCGCGTTGCCGAGGACGCCGAGGAGCGGCTGCGCGGACGCTGCGGGGGCGAGCACGAGTGCGAGGAGGGCGGAGACGGCGAGCCGCCGCATCCGCCGATTATCTAGTGGCCGTTGGACGAGAAGTGCATGAAGTCCTTCGTGCCGGTCCAGTAGCCGCCCCAGCCCCAGCCGATCGAGCGGAACGCTGCGACCACCGCCGGCGTGACCATCCCCTTACGCAGACGCGAGCGGTCGAGGTACGGGATGCTCCGCTTCTCACGGGTGCGGCCGCAGCCGGTGTACGGGTTCTCGATCGGGTTCACGTCGACCGCGAGGCCGTAGGCGTGCATCGACCAGTGGCCGGTGGCCTTGGTGCCTGGGCAGGGGGACGGGGCCGCGGCGCGGCAGTCGAACGAGGACGTGACGTCGCCGCTGTTCAAGACCGGCTGCATGCGCCGGATTGCGAAGTGCAGCCCGTACAGGCGGCGGAAGACGGCGAGGAGCGGAGCGGCGGCTGTTTGGTTCACGACGAGCCGGCCGGTGTAGGTGCGGCCGTCGAATCCCCAGTAGCTGACGGTCAGTACGCGCAGCCGCGAAAGCGGGACCGGGCAGCCCTGGTGCCACCGGTGCGCCGCGATCTGGTTGCGGAGCGGCGGCGGCAGCGGCTGGATCGAGCCGTGGAAGGCGAGCAGCACGAGCGGCAGCGCGAGAGCCCGCATCTAGGAGGGCTTGGCGGAACGGTTGGCGGAACGCCGCGCGCTCACGACGCCCACGTGCTCGCGATTAGGACGATCGCCATCCAGATGGCGACGGCGACGGCAATCACCGCGAGGACAGCAAACCAGAACGACGCCCACCAAGGCCGACTCGGAGGAGTCTCCTCCACTCTGTCCTGAGCGTACTGCTTGGAGTCGCGCCTACGCTGCGAGTGGTACGGCTCGCGCCCGCGCGAGCGCCTGACTCAGGCGGGCGAGCATGACGAGGTCGGCGTGTAGCTGGACGCTGGCGAGGCCGCGCACGCGGAGCGGAGACAGCCCGTACTCGTGCTTCAAGCGTCCGAACTCGCGCTCGACGGCGGCGCGTCCGTGGTAGAGGCTGCGCCACCGCTTCGTCTCGCGCGGGATGATCGGGCGGGTGGCCTTGACCCAGACTGACTTCGGCGAGCACTCGCCGGTCGGGCATCGCCACTTCGTGCGACGGTTCTTCGTGTCTCCGCCCCCGAACGTCCACGTTCCGTGCCCGCACGTCGGCGCGCCGTGGTTCCCACTGACAACCTTGGCCACATACGCTGCCGGTCTGTTCACTACCCGCTGAGCCGACTGGGGCCTGCCAACTCGGGAGGCATCGTGTTGGGGTACAACGGTGGCGAAAGTGGGTAACCCACTCAGCGGCCCAACCAGGAGGCGGCATGGCTACTAGCTTTGAACGTTCCGCCAATCCCTCCTAGAAGATCCAGCGCGTCGCCGAGCGGGTGTAGTCGCTCTCGCGCCACGTCTGCGCGAGCCGTGGCCGCAGTACGTAGACGGCTCCTCCCTCGTCGTCCGGATCGGGGCGGTAGTCGTACTTCGCCTCGTACGCGTCGGCAAAGCGGACACGCGCGTCGCGGTCGTCGACCTCTTCGACCTGCCCCTCGAGGATCACGGCCTCGTCGCCGCTCTCGAGGTGGATCACGACCCACCGCTGCCGCGCGAGGTTGCGGCCCTTCTGCGAGCTGGGGCTCGTGCTGAACCAGACCGCGCCGTCGAGCCACACGCCCCAGACCGGAGCCGCGTGCGGCCGGCCCGTCGAGCGGGTCGTGCAAAGCCAGTAGTTCCGGGCCGCCTCGAGCCGCTCGACGGCCCAACTCCACGGGAGCAGGCCGGCGCCCGACGCGTCGCGCGGAACGCCGTAGCCGGAGGGAATCCGCGGCGCAGCCGGAGTCGGGTCAGCCACGCCCGCGAGTTTAGGCGCGAATAGTGACCGGCGTGCCGAGCGGGACGAGGCGCATCAGGTAGCTCAGGTCGGCCTCGGCCGCGTGGATGCAGCCCGCCGTGACCGCGCCGCCGGTCGGGCCGCCGTGGATCGCGATCCGGTTGCCGCCGGTCCAGCCGGCCGGCAGGTTCGGCTGCGTCGCCGACAAAGCGAGGATGCAGCATCCGTAGACGGCGCTGTAGGCGGAGCCGGCGAGCTTGTCGGTGACGGTGAAGCGGCCGACGGGCGTGGACGATCCGGCGCGGCCGACGCCGACGGTCATCCGGCGCAGGACGCGCGCGCCGCGGCGTAGCACGGCGAGCCGCTGTGACAGGTCGACGTCGAGCTCGAGCCTCGTGCGCGCGAAGCGGAGGCCGCCGGCCCGGGCGTCGAGCCAGCCGAGGCGGCCGTTCCCGAGCTCGGGGGTCGTGACCGCGAGCCAGCGCCCGCGGCGGCTCCGGACGACGCCGAGCGCCTGCGGCGAGCCGAACGGCGTCCGCGCCGAGAGCCGTTCGACGACGCGGCCGCCCGGGGTGGCGCGTAACGCGACTGGCGTGCGCACGTACGCCACGAGGTTGCCCATGGGGCGAGGGGAGCGGCGCGGGACGGGCCGCCGGCTCCACAGTCCGTCGGCGGTCCGGCCGACGGGGACAGCAGCCCCGGCCGGCTCGACGGGCGCCGCGGCATGGGCGCCCGTCGGCCGGAGCGGCGACCGGGGCAAGAGGGTCAGCGAGGCCGCGAGGAGGGCGAGACAGACTGCGAGGAGGAACGGAGGGCCGGGCCGGGCCACATAGCTCGGATCGGCAGCCGCTCGCGGAGCCGCCCTCCCTCGAACGAGGGCTGAGTATCGTGCTGCACGTGAGCGACCTCCGAGCCGAGCTCCGGGCCTTCGCGCTGTCGCTGCCCGAGGCCTGGGAGGACCACCCGTGGGGCGAGCGCGTCGCGAAGGTGCGCAGCAAGGTCTTCGTCTTCTTCGGCCGGGACGACTCGCGGCTGATTACCGTCAAGCTCGCGGAGTCGCACGGCCACGCGTCGTCGCTCCCGGGAGTCGAGCCGACCCGCTACGGCCTCGGCCGCTCCGGCTGGCTCAACGTTCCCGTCGACGCCCCCGGCGCCACGGAGGAGCTGCTCCGCGACTGGATCGAGGAGAGCTACCGCATCGTCGCGCCGAAGCGCCTGGTGGCCAAGCTGTGATCGCCCAGCTCCTGTCCGTTCTCCTCCTCACGCTCTCGAGCCCGGCATTGCATTCCGGTGGCGCGATCCCGAAGCGGTTCACCTGCGACGGCGCCGGGATCTCGCCGCCGCTTCGGTGGACGGCGCCGCCACGGGGAACGAGATCCCTCGCGCTCCTCGTCGAGGACGTGAGCACGCCGCAGGTCTTCAAGCACTGGCTCGCCTGGGGCATCTCGCCTCGCCGCCACGGCCTCGCGGTCGGCGCGCGGCCGCCACGGCAGGGCCGGAACGACTTCGGACGCGTCGGCTACGGCGGCCCATGTCCGCCCTCCGGCGACAACCACCGCTATGTCTTCCGGCTCTACGCGCTCCGGAAGCCGCTCGGCCTGCGGAGCGGCGCCAGCGCGCAGCAGTTCCGGCGGGCGCTCCGAGGAGACGTGCTGCGCATAGCCGAGCTCGTCGGCAGGTACCGCCGCCGTGAGTAGCTCTCGCCGGTTGGGGGAAGGCAGGCGCCGTGAGGCTCCGCCAGCGCAACCGCGCCGACGAGGCGGCCGGCCGTCCGCATCCCGACGAGGCGCCGCTCGAGGAGGCGCCTCAGCCGCAGCCTGAGCGCACCGAGCCGCGGCTCCGCGATCCCGGCCCCACAAAGCTCTCGAGGCGCGACTACCTCGCCATCGTCAAGCGGGCTTTCAAGCGCGCGAACACCGACCACGTC